>NZ_CEEDBN010000013.1:0-102073 GCF_979253015.1 Methylobacterium sp. AC433
TCGGTCCGCTCCATCCCTCGTGTGAGCCACACTGCAAACCTAGCAGTGAAGCCCAGTGAGGGGCGGGCCATCCATAAGGGGGGCGCGGGCGCAAGGCATCGGCCCGTCGCGCGGGGGCCAGACCACCAAGATCCACGCCCTCACCGATGTGCTCGGTCGCCCCGGCGTCCTCCTGCTGACCGCAGGCAACGCCAGCGACGTGAAGACTGCCCCGGAGGTGCTGGCCGAAGCCCCCGGACGCATCCGCCGCCTCAGCGCCGACAAGGGCTACGACGCCGAGTGGCTGCGCGCCGACCTTCGGAAGAACGGCATCACGCCCATCATCCCCGGCAAGCGCGGACGCAAACGCAGGATCCGCCATGACAGGCGCCGCTATCGTGAGCGCTGGCGCTTCGAGGCCACCTTCTGCCATCTGAGGGATTTTCGTCGCATCGCAACCCGCTACGACAAACTTGCCCGCAACTACGCCTCAGCCGTCGCGCTCGCCGCCGTCATCGTGTTCTGGTGCTGATCGAGTCCAGACCCTAACGGCACGATCTTGTTTGTCAGGATTACGCAGTTTCATATCGATATCGCGAAAACTTGACATTTATCTTGGTTGGTCATACTATAGCCGAAGTACCATGCTGTTGACGCTCCGGTGGCTGTAGCGATAGTACTTAGAGGTATGGGCGGGGGGCGTATTGATGTGCTGTCGCTGTCTCGGTTGTATCTGCTGTCCTATCCTATGATGTGCGTTGTGAGCTCTCCGTCGATGGTCAAGCCTCACGTGTCGCCAGATGCCGTATACTGAACCCACCCTCGCTTGGCTCGAGAATCTGAATCGGCGCGAACTCGTCGCGCCGCAGTCGTGTGCCAAGGACACCGCGGCGGGCCCGATCGGGACCCGAACGCCGTCCGTCGACGTCGTTCCCGCCGGCCTCGAGGACGAACTCCAGAAGCGCCTCGGACAGGTCGTGTTCTCGACGCTCTGCGAGAAGCTCGGCAGGCCGAATGTGGTGCCGACGGAGGTGATTCCGACGGAGGCCGACGCCGAGGCCGACGGGCTGACGGCCGACCACCTGCGGGCCGCACGGGCGTTGCTCAACTGGTCGATGTCCGATCTGGCCCTGAAGAGCGGTCTGTCCATCTCGACGATCAAGCGCGTCGAAGTGGAACCGCAGGACGTGACCCGGCGGAGCTATCGGCTCGTGGTCGAGACGTTCCGGCGGGGCGGCATCCGCTTTCTCACCCTCGATGACGGCACCATCGCGGTCGCCAAGGTCGTCCCGACCACCCCCGGCGTCGCTTAACTCCCGCACCTGCAAGGCTCCACGTCTCCGCGCCGCACCGGGTGATCCAGTCGACCGGACCTGGCTTGGCTTAGCTTCCCCGCGGCGTCGTGGGCCGGGTGCACCCCCGGCTCGGACGATCGCGGTCGCCGGAGGCGATGTCGCGTGGTCCGCGCATCCGCGTGTTTCCCGACCTTCGATGCCGGTGGTCGGGAGGCGGGTTTCGCTGCGGGATGGAATGTATTCCCCGGTGATCAACAGGCTCGATGCTTGTGGATAACCCTAAGGTCAAGTTCCAGCCACAATCGAGCGAAAGGTTCGGCGCTCGGCTGTTTCAGCGGAGGCTGTCATGACAGTGACGATCTTTGATCCTCTGACCGGGAAGATGGTAACCATCACGCTGCCCGACCGTGTCTAGGCCGGGTCGGCGCTCCCGCCCCGGGGTGGGACGGGAGCGTTCGACGGACGGGCGCTACTCTGCCGCCTCATTGTAGGACTCCACGGGCGGGCAGGCGCAGACGAGGTTGCGGTCGCCATAGGCGTTGTCGACCCGGTTGATCGGGGGCCAGTACTTGTCCATCCCCAGGCTTCCGGAGGGGAAGCACGCCGCCTCGCGCGAATAGGGGCGTTCCCAGGTCCCGACGAGATCGCGCACCGTGTGGGGGGCGTGCTTGAGGGGATTGTTCGCCTTGTCCATCCGCCCCTCCTCGATCGCGCGAATTTCCTCGCGGATCGCCAGCATGGCGTCGCAGAAGCGGTCGATCTCCCCCTTGGTCTCGGATTCGGTGGGTTCGATCATCAGGGTGCCGGCCACCGGCCAGGACATGGTCGGCGGGTGGAAGCCGCAATCGATCAGGCGCTTGGCGATGTCGTCGACGCTGACGCCGGCACTCTTCTGGAAGGGCCGCACGTCGACGATGCACTCGTGCGCCACCCGGCCGTTGGCGCCGGAATACAGCACCGGGTAGGCGCCCTTCAGGCGGCAAGCGATGTAGTTGGCGTTGAGGATGGCGATACGGGTCGCCTGGGTCAGGCCGCGACCGCCCATGAGCAGGCAGTAGCTCCAGGAGATCGGCAGGATCGAGGCCGAGCCGTAGGGTGCGGCCGAGACCGCGCCCTCCTCTCCGTTGCGTGGGTCGGAGGGCAGGAACGGGATCAAGTGCGCCTTGACGCCGATCGGACCCATGCCGGGGCCGCCGCCGCCATGCGGGATGCAGAAGGTCTTGTGCAGGTTGAGGTGGCTGACATCGGCGCCGATGTCGCCGGGTCGGGCGAGGCCCACCAGGGCGTTGAGGTTGGCCCCGTCGAGGTAGACCTGCCCGCCATGGCCGTGGACGATGTCGCAGATCGCGCGGACCTGGACCTCGAACACCCCGTGGGTCGACGGGTAGGTGATCATGCAGGCGGCGAGCTTTTCGGAATGCTGCTCGGCCTTCCGGCGGAAATCGTCGAGATCGACGTTGCCCTGCGCATCCGCGCCGACGACCACCACGCTCATGCCGCACATCTGCGCCGAGGCCGGGTTGGTGCCGTGGGCCGAGGACGGGATCAGGCAGACGGTCCGGTGCGCGTCGCCCCGCGACAGGTGGTAGGCGCGGATGGCCAGCAGCCCCGCGTACTCCCCCTGCGCGCCGGAATTCGGCTGCATCGAGATCGCGTCGTAGCCGGTGATGGCGCAGAGCTTCTCGGACAGATCCCCGATGAGGGCCTGATACCCTTGCGCCTGATCCACCGGCACGAAGGGGTGGATCTCGGCGAATTCCGGCCAGGAGATCGGCAGCATCTCGGCGGTGGCGTTGAGCTTCATCGTGCAGGAGCCGAGCGGGATCATCGCCCGGTCGAGGGCCAGGTCCCGGTCGGCGAGGCGGCGCATGTAGCGCGTCATCTCGCTCTCGGCCCGGTTCATGTGGAAGATCGGGTGCGTCAGGTAGGGCGAGGTCCGCACCAGCCCGGCGGGCAGGCGGGTCTCGGGCCAAGCCTCGTCATAGGCCGGGTCCGTGGCCCCGAAGGCGCGCCAGACGGCCTGGAGGATGTCGGGGCGGGTGCGCTCGTCCACCGTGATGCCGATGCGGTCCGCGCCGACCTTTCGCAGGTTGACGCCGTTGGCCACCGCCTGTCCGAGGATCAGGCCCTGGAAGGCGCCGACCCGCACGGTGATCGTGTCGAAGAAGTGCTTTGGCTCCACCGTGAACCCGAGGGCTTCCAGGCCGCCGGCGAGGCGCACGGCGTCGCGGTGGACCCGGGCGGCGATGGCCTTGAGCCCGCGCGGGCCGTGGAACACCGCATACATGCCGGCGATGACGGCGAGCAGCACCTGCGCGGTGCAGATGTTCGACGTCGCCTTCTCGCGGCGGATGTGCTGCTCGCGGGTCTGGAGCGCCAGGCGGTAGGCCCGGTTGCCGCGGGCATCCACCGAGACCCCGACGAGGCGCCCCGGCAGGGTGCGCTTGTGCGCGTCGCGGGTGGCCATGTAGGCCGCGTGCGGGCCGCCATAGCCCATCGGCACGCCGTAGCGCTGCATCGAGCCCACGGCGATGTCGGCGCCCATCTCGCCCGGCGAGGTCAGGAGCGTCAGGGCCAGGGGGTCGGCCGCCACGACCGCGACCGCACCGGCCGCGTGCAGGTCGGCGATGGGCCGGGTCAGGTCGCGGATGCCGCCGCAGACGCCGGGATACTGGAAGATCGCGCCGAAGACCTGGGCGGGGTCGAGGTCTCTGGTCGGATCGCCGACCACGATGGTCCAGCCCAGCGGCGCGGCGCGGGTGCGCAGCACCGCGATGGTCTGGGGCAGGCACTCGGCATCGACGAAGAAGGTGGTCTTTCCATTGGCACAGATCCGCTGAGCCATGCCCATGGCCTCCGCGGCGGCGGTGGCCTCGTCGAGGAGCGAGGCATTGGCGATGTCGAGGCCGGTCAGGTCGCAGACCAGGGTCTGGAAGTTCAGGAGCGCCTCGAGGCGGCCCTGGCTGATCTCGGGCTGGTAGGGCGAGTAGGCGGTGTACCAGGCCGGGTTCTCGAAGATGTTGCGCTGGATCACCGGCGGCATGGTGGTGCCGTGGTAGCCCTGCCCGATCAGCGAGACGAGGAGCCGGTTCTTGTCGGCGATGCCGCGCATGTGCTCGATCACCCGGCGCTCGGTCATGGCGACCCCGAAATCGAGGCGCTCCTCCTGGCGGATGTCGGCCGGTAGGGTCTCGTCCATCAGGGTGTGAAGGCTCTCGGCGCCCACGACGCCCAGCATCGCGTCGATTTCCTGCGTCGTCGGGCCGATATGGCGGCGGTTGGCGAAATCGTAGGGGTCGTAGCGGTCGTGGGGCATGAGGGCCTCGTCGGGAGGGATGAATTCAAATGCGCCTCGTGCGCGTCCCTCTCCCCACCGCAAGTCGGGCCTGCCCGACTTGCGCACGCGAGAGACTTGCGCACGCGAGATCGGATCTCGGGCAAGCCCGAGGTCTGTGGGGGGAGGGTCTGGGGTCCGCGCGTTACTTCGCGAACTCGGCGTAGGCGGCCTCGTCCATCAGCCCCTCGATGCTGGCCGGATCGTCGAGGCGGATGCGGTAGAGCCAGCCGGCGCCCTGCGGGTCGGCGCCGACGCTGGACGGGTCGGCCACCGCCGCCTCGTTGACCTCGGTCACCTCGCCGGAGACCGGCGCGTAGACGTCGGAGGCCGCCTTCACCGACTCGACCACGGCCGCGGCCTCGCCCTTTGTCAGCTTGGCGCCGACCTTCGGCAGCTCGATGAAGACGAGGTCGCCGAGCTGCTCGGCCGCATGGGTGGTGATGCCCACCGTGGCGACGTCGCCGGCGCAGTCCAGCCACTCGTGCTCGTCCGTGAACTTCCGCATCGCTCTCTCCTGGTTGATGGCAAGGTCGGGGTGATGGAACGGGCCGGATCAGGTCCGCTTGAAGCCCGCCGGCACGAAGGGCAGGCCCGCCACCGTGACGGCGAGGCGTTTGCCGCGCACCTCGGCGAAGACGCGGGTGCCGGGGGCGGCGAGCGCGGCCGGCAGGTAGCCCATGGCGATCGGCGCCTGCAGGCTCGGCCCGAAGCCGCCGGAGGTCACCTGGCCGACCGCCGCGCCGGTCTCGTCGGCGAAGAGCGGCGCGCCCGCCCGCACGGGCGTCGGTCCGTCGGGGGCCAAGCCGACGCGCCTGCGGGCCGGGCCGGCCTCCAGGGCGTCGAGGATGCGCCCGGCGCCGGGAAAGCCGCCGGCCCGGGCGCCGCCGCGCCGGCGCACCTTCGGAATGGCCCAGGACAGGCCGGCCTCCACAGGGTCGGTGCCGGGATCGATGTCGTTGCCGTGCAGGCACAGGCCCGCTTCGAGGCGCAGGGAGTCGCGGGCGCCGAGCCCGATCGGCAGCACGGCCGGATCGGACAGCAGCGCTTCGGCCAGGGCCTCGGCCCTGTCCTCGGGTACGGAGATCTCGAAGCCGTCCTCGCCGGTATAGCCGGAGCGGGTGACGATGGCGGATGTGCCGAGGAGGCCGAGCATCCGCACGTCCATGAAACGCATCTCGGCCACCTCCGGTGCCAGGCGGGCGAGGACCCCCTCCGCACCCGGCCCCTGCAGGGCGACGAGGGCACGGGCCAGCACGGTCACTTCGCAGATGTCCGACAGGTGCGCTCGGAGGTAGGCCTCGTCGGCCGCCTTGTTGGCGGCGTTGACCACGAGGAACAGGCTGTCGCCGCAATGGGCGACCATGAGATCGTCGCGGATGCCGCCCGAGCCGTCGAGCAGGAGTCCGTAGCGCTGTCGGCCCGGCTTCAGGCCGAGCACGTCGATGGGAAGCAGGGTCTCCAGGGCGCGCGCGGCATCGTCGAGGTCGCCCGAGCGCGGGGTGAGCCGGATCTGGCCCATATGCGAGACGTCGAACAGGCCGGCCTGCGCCCGCGTGTGCAGGTGCTCCTTGAGCAGGCCGGCCGGGTACTGCACCGGCATGGCATAGCCCGCGAACGGAACCATCCGGCCGCCATGGCGGAGGTGCAGGGCATGCAGGGGGGTGCGGGCCACATCAGGGGACATCGGATCTCTCCACGACACAAAGCCTCCGGAAGCTCGAATGAGCGTTTCCGGCTGCCCCCATCTGTCGCGGTTACCTGAGAGCTTCTCCCCAACCGCGAATGCGGTTCGGGATTTCTCCTTCGGTGGACGCCGTCAGGCGCCTCTCTCCAGATTGTCCAACGGTACGGTGATTGTGCCTGAGAGTTTCCGGGGGTGGTTGCTCCGTCGGCGCCATGGTTCAAGGCTTCTGAGTGTGAAACGCTCGACCTGGGCTCTCCCGTATCGTCTTTGATGACCCGTTCAGGGTTTCACATTGCACTGCATCATGCAAGGCGCTCAGCCCGGCTGGCACGTTACGCTTTGCCAGATCCGTCAGCACCGGCATGGTCCGGCATGGCCGTCGGGAACCACGAAGACTCGGGCTGGATTCCTCCAGCATGCCGATCGCATCAGGGCACGACCTCGCCGGCCCCCGCCCCCGCCGGACCCGCTCCGCAAAGCCCGCAACGGCTGCGGTCGACCCGGCCCTGACCGACAAGGCGCTGGCGATCCACGCGCGCCTCTGTCCGGTCTACGGCTGCCCGATCCCGTACTTCCATAGCCTCGACCCGTTGAGCGAGCTCGTTTCCTCGCTCCTCTCCCATCGGACCCGCAACGCCGAATCCGGCCGGGCCTTCAAGGCTCTGAGGACGCGCTACCCCGACTGGGCGCGGATGCTGGCCGCGCCCGTCTCCGAGATCGAGGCGACGATCGCCGGGGTGACCTGGCCCGAGCTGAAGGCGCCACGGCTCCAGGCGATCCTCTCCGCCGTGCAGGCCCGTCACGGCGCGCTCACCCTCGACTTCCTGGAGGACATGGCGGTGCAGGAGGCCCGGGCCTGGCTCGAGGCGATTCCCGGGGTCGGTCCGAAGACCAGCGCGGCGGTGCTCTCCTTCAGCGTCCTGCGGATGCCGGCCCTGCCCGTGGACAGCCATCACCACCGGGTGGCCCAGCGCACCGGGCTCATCGGGCCCCGCGTCGATGTCGGACCGTCGCACCCGATCCTGCGCGCGCAACTGCCCGCCGACTGGAGCGCGCAGGCCCTCTACGACAACCACGAAGTGCTGATGCTGCACGGGCAGAAGGTCTGCCACCACCGCAATCCCGCCTGCGGGCGCTGCGTCCTCCTCGACCTCTGCCCCGAGGGACAGGCCCGCATGGGCGCCGGCGGGGCGATCCGCGAGCCGTGACGGGGTCGGCGTGATCGGCACGCCGTGTTCGGGTCGCCTGGACCGATCAGCCTTGACCGGTTCCGGCGCGGCGTTCAGAAACCGGCGCTCGGCCTTGCCGGTCTTGCCGGCGGCCGCCTCACCCCAATCCACACGAGGACCCCGCCGCGATGACCGCGTTCAAGGAACTGGTGTTCTCGGGCGTACAGCCGACCGGGAACCTGCATCTCGGCAACTATCTCGGCGCCATCAAGCGCTTCGTCGAGATGCAGGCACGCGATGCGCAGTGCCTGTACTGCGTCGTCGACATGCACGCGATCACCCTGTGGCAGGACCCGGCCGCGCTGAAGGGCCAGATCCGCGAGGTCACCGCCGCCTTCCTCGCCGCCGGCATCGATCCGAAGCGATCGATCGTCTTCAACCAGAGCCAGGTGCCCCAGCACGCCGAACTCGCCTGGATCTTCAACTGCGTGGCGCGGCTGGGCTGGCTCAACCGCATGACCCAGTTCAAGGACAAGGCCGGCAAGGACCGGGAGAACGCCTCGATCGGGCTCTACGCCTATCCGGTGCTGATGGCGGCCGACATCCTGGCCTACCGCGCCACCCACGTGCCCGTGGGCGAGGACCAGAAGCAGCACCTCGAACTAACCCGCGACATCGCCCAGAAGTTCAACAACGATTTTTCGGATTCCATCGCGGCGCATGGACACGATGCCGGGGAAGGCTTCTTCCCCGTCACCGAGCCGCTGATCGGCGGTCCGGCCGCCCGGGTCATGAGCCTGCGCGACGGCACCAAGAAGATGTCGAAGTCGGATGCCTCCGACAATTCGCGCATCAACCTCACGGACGACGCCGATGCGATCGCCGCCAAGGTGCGGAAAGCCAAGACCGACCCGGACGCCCTCCCCTCCGAGGTGGCCGGCCTCGCCGGTCGCCCCGAGGCCGACAATCTGGTGGGCATCTTCGCGGCCCTGAAGGACGTCTCGCGAGAGGATGTGCTGCGCGATTACGGCGGCGCGCAGTTCTCCGCCTTCAAGGGCGCGCTGGTCGAACTCGCCGTCGAGACCCTGGCGCCGCTCGGCGCCGAGATGAAGCGCCTCGTGTCCGACCCGGCCGAGATCGACGCGGTGCTCGCCGATGGCGCCGAGCGCGCCGAAGCCATCGCGGCCCCGACCCTGGATGCCGTCAAGGACATCGTCGGCTTCGTCCGGCGCGGGCCGCGCCTGCGGATGGTCTGAGGTAGCCCGCCCTCTCCCCCGACGAAGAGAGGGCGGGCTCGCTGTTTCAGCTCTCGCCGCGCGCCACCCGGGCCTCGTACTCGGGCAGCTCGATCTTGCCTTCCTTCGCCACGCGGGCCTTGTCCTCCTCGGGGATGACGTCCGCGACCATGTCGAGACGCTTCCAGAGGGCGAGCGGCGTCTCCTTCTCGGGAGTCGGGACGTATCGGTTCTGCGCCACTTTCTGGTACTTGTGGATGTAGCGCGGGCAGTTGACCCAGGCCTTCGTGACCTCGACGCGAACGAGGTACTTGGCTTCCGTGTACTCGGCCATCAGGGGATCGTCGCGCAGCATCCGGGCATGGCCCTGGACGCGGACCCGGTGCGGGGTCTCGAAGTCGATGAACAGCAGGCCGACCTTGGACTGGCCCTCGATGTTGCCCATCGAATACCACATGCCGTTGCCGTCGAAGCCGGGGAACACCAGCGTGTTACCGTCGATCACCTTCACGAATCCCGGGCTTCCGCCCTTGTAGGAGACGGTGGGCATGCCGTCGGGGTCGACGGTCGAGAGGAAGAACATGTCCCGGCTGCCGATGAAGGCGGCTTCGGTCTCGCCGATCCCGTCCTGCACCCAGCCCGTATCCAGGCGCTCGGCGAGCTTGACGGTCTTGAACTCTTCCTGCAGCGCGCGATGCGCGTCGTAGTAGAGCGATGCCATGGGGGTCCTCCGCGTTTCGGCTGCTCTCGTCTGGGCGACCGTTGGGCGGGATGATCGCGGGAAACCTGCCTGAGCACAACAGCGGCGCGGATCCTTCAGCCCCTCCGCGGGAGAATGGGGTCCGCAAAGGAAGTCGGCTGGGGAATCCCCGACCGGAGACGATGCTTCCCTCGCCCCGCTCGGCAAGGTGTCCGCCCACGCCGAGGGGAGACGGTTCGCACAGCCGTGAAAAAGCCGGCGCCGATTGCGCGGCGCCGGCTTCATCCAAGACGCGCGGCCGAGCCAAGCCCGGCCGCGCCTTCGAAGAACCAGGTCTTGGAAAAGATCAGGTCTTGGAAAAGATCAGTTCTTGGACTTGTCGACGAGGGCCTTCTCGGAGATCCACGGCATCATGCCGCGCAGCTTGGCGCCGACTTCCTCGATCGGGTGGGCGGCGAGCTTGGCGCGGGTGGCCTTGAACGAGGTCTGGCCGACCTTGTTCTCCAGCATCCAGTTGCGGGTGAAGATGCCCGACTGGATGTCGTTGAGGACGCGCTTCATCTCGGCCTTGGTCTCCGGCGTGACGATGCGCGGGCCGGTGACGTACTCGCCGTACTCGGCGGTGTTCGAGATCGAGTAGTTCATGTTGGCGATGCCGCCCTCGTAGATGAGGTCGACGATGAGCTTCACCTCGTGCAGGCACTCGAAATAGGCCATCTCGGGGGCGTAGCCCGCCTCGACCAGGGTCTCGAAGCCGGCCTTGATCAGCTCGACGAGTCCGCCGCAGAGCACGGCCTGCTCGCCGAAGAGGTCCGTCTCGCACTCTTCCTTGAAGGTGGTCTCGATGATGCCGGCGCGGCCGCCGCCATTGGCCGAAGCGTAGGACAGGCCGAGGTCGTGGGCGTTGCCCGAGGCGTCCTGGGCAATGGCGATCAGGGTCGGCACGCCGCCGCCCTTGAGGTACTCGCCACGCACGGTGTGGCCGGGACCCTTCGGGGCGACCATGAGCACGTCGAGGTCCTTGCGGGGCTCGATGAGGTTGAAGTGCACGTTGAGGCCGTGGGCGAACAGGAGGGCGGCGCCCTGCTTCATGTTCGGCTCCAGCGACTCCTTGTAGATGTCGCCCTGGAGTTCGTCGGGGGTGAGCATCATGACGACGTCCGCCTGCTTGGCGGCGTCGGCGACGTTCATCACCGTGAAGCCCTCGTGCTCCGCCTTCTTGGCGGTGGCCGAGCCCTCGCGGAGCGCGATGACGATGCCCTTGACGCCCGAGTCGCGCAGATTCAGCGCGTGGGCATGACCCTGGCTGCCGTAGCCGACGATGACGACCTTCTTGCCCTTGATCAGGTTGAGGTCGGCGTCGCGATCGTAATAGACCCGCATGGGTTGGTTCCTCTTCTCGTGGGGTGTCAGGGTCGGGCCTGGCCGTAGAGGGCCAGGAACTGATCGACGGCGCGGGCCGCGTCGCGTCGGATCTCGGCGGCGTCGAGGTCGAGGGCGTCGCCGAGAAGAAGTCTGATCTGGATGTCGCGCCCGACCAGACCCAGGAAGGTCCGGAAGGCCGTCTCGCTGTCCTCGAAGGTCAGGAACCCGGCCGCGCGTCCCGCCTCGAGCACGGGCTTGACCCGCCCACCAATGGCGAGCCGCCCGTTCGCCAGCACGATGCCACCGAGGTTGCTCTTGCGCGAGCCGGCATGCGCGATGGCGATGCGGTTGAGCACCACCGAGGTGCGGCCCGCGATGACGTCGAGCCAGGTCACCGCGAAATCGAGCAGGCGGTCGCGCAGGGTGGCCGCGTCGAGGGCGCTCCCGGCGTCGTGCCCCGCATGGACCCGCGAGGCCTGCCAGCGCACCGTGGCGGTGAGGAGACCGTCCCGGTCCCCGAACCACTTGTAGAGGGTCTCCTTCGAGCAGCTCGCGCGGCGCGCCACCGCATCCATGGTGAGTTGGTCGCCTTCCTCGACGAGGAGGGCGAGCACGGCATCGAGCACCGCCTGCTGGCGGACCGATGGCGCGTCGTGCACCCTCTCGTCAGGGAGAGCCGAACTCGGGGTCATGCTTTGAGGCTGCCAGTACCGTACCGTACGGTACGCGGCTCCCTAAGCCGATTCGGCCGCCCGGGCAAGGGGCCTCGCCCAATCTCAAACGGGCAGTTTGAGGCCTTCGCGGGCGAAGACCGCCTGGACGGCGGTTCGCGCGGCCATGGCACGGGCATGCGCCGTCCAGACGGGAAAGCGCTCGGCCATGTCGAAGCCCAGCGCCGGGCCGCGGCCCCAGATCCAGAACAGCAGCAGGTAAGGATCGGCGACGCTGTAGGCTTCGCCGACGGCCCAGCCGCCGTTGCAGAGCTTGACCTCCGTCATCGTGAACAGGTCGCCGCAGGTCTCCACCCCCTTGGCCTGGATGCCCGGGAAAGCGGACTCGTCACCCGTGTAGCGCTCGGCCCGGCGGATATGCGCGTAGGCGATGTGGTGGCCGGTGGAGAGCCAGCCGAGCCATTCGTCCACCCGGGCCTGGTCGCGCGGCGCCTCCGGCCAGAGGCCGGCCCCGGGATGCGTGCGGGCGATGTGGCGCAAGATCGCGGTGTTCTCGGTGAGGACCCACTCTCCCTCCACCAGCGCCGGCACGCGACCGCGCTCGTTGACGGCGAGGTATGCAGGCGCCCTCTGGTCGCCCCTGGCAAGGTCGAGCCGCACGGTCTCGTAGGGCGCGCCCGTCTCCTCCAGGGCGATGTGGGAGGCGAGCGAGCAGGCGCCGGGGGCGTAGTAGAGCGTGGTCATGAGGTCCTTCCAGGTCGCTTCAATCGGCGTCGAGGCCAAGCAGGGTAGCGGGCCTGTGCTGGACGTTCGCGAGCATCTCGTCCGGCCCATGATCCAGGATGCGCAGCGTGCGCTCCTGCAAGGCGATGGATCGCTCCTGATTCCGAGGCACTCGACTTCGATGGATTGCCCGATCCTGAAGCCGCACTGCGCTCCGGGCCCGCCGAGAATCCGAAGAACAAAATCGTACGCGGATCGCGTCAGCCTCGCCTCCGACGCGCGATCCTCCACCAGGAGGGCGGTGCATCACGCGCAGGTGCGCCGAAGCTACATCGGCTCGGCGCCGCGCCCCATCGCGGCGATGCCGGTGCGGGAGATCTCCACGAGGCCGATCACCGTCATCAGGCCGATGAAGCGGTCGATCTCCTCGGTGGTGCCTGTGACCTCGAACACGAAGGAGTTCAGCGTCGCGTCCAGGGTCTTGGCGCCGAAGGCGGCCGCGAGGGTCAGCGATTCGGTGCGGTGCTCGCCGGTGCCCGCCACCTTGACCAGGCAGAGCTCGCGCTCGAGGGCCTTGCCCTGGAGGGTGAGGTCGACGACCCGGTGCACGGGCACCAGCCGGTCGAGCTGCGCCTTGATCTGCTGGATCACCGCGTCGGTGCCGGCGGTGACGATGGTGATGCGGGAGAGGTGGCGCGCCACCTCGGTCTCCGACACCGTCAGGCTCTCGATGTTGTAGCCCCGGCCCGAGAACATGCCCGAGATCCGGGCCAGCACGCCGGGCTCGTTGTCGACGATGACCGCCAGGGTGTGCCGGTTGATCGGCTCGACCCGGCCGGCATCGGGATAGTGCGTGTTCATGGCGTTCATGGCGTGCCCCGGATCTAGCGTCTTGCGATGGCGTGTCGTGTGCGGCCCGGCCGGGCCGATCGGATGGGACCGGGCGCGGCGGCGCCCGGTCCGAGTGCGTCAGGATGCATCCGGAGGCTCAGACCAGCATCTTGCCCTCTGCTGAGATGACGTCGCCGAGCTCGACCCCGGTCTCGCCGAGGTAGTCGGACAGCAGCATCTCGTTATGCGCCTTGCCCGACGGGATCATCGGGAAGCAGTTCTCCTTCTTGTCGACGACGCAATCGAAGACGACCGGGCCGTCATAGTCGAGCATCTCCGCGATCGCCGCGTCGAGGTCGCCCGGCTTCTCGCAGCGGATGCCCTTGGCGCCGTAGGCCTCGGCCAGCTTGACGAAGTCCGGCAGGCTCTCAGAGTAGCTCTGCGAGTAGCGCGAGCCGTGCAGGAGCTCCTGCCACTGGCGCACCATGCCCATGTACTCGTTGTTCAGGATGAAGATCTTGACCGGCAGGCGGTACTGCACGGCCGTGGACAGCTCCTGCATGTTCATCAGGATCGAGGCCTCGCCGGCGATGTCGATGACGAGGCCGTCCGGGTGGGCGAGCTGGGTACCGATGGCCGCCGGCAGGCCATAGCCCATGGTGCCGAGGCCGCCCGAGGTCATCCAGCGGTTCGGCTCGTCGAACTTGAAGTACTGCGCCGCCCACATCTGGTGCTGGCCGACCTCGGTGGTGACGTAGGTCTCCCGATCCTTGCAGGCCTCGTAGAGGCGCTGCACGGCGTATTGCGGCTTGATGATCGTGCCCGACGGCCAGTAGGCGAGGCAGTCGCGCGCCTTCCAGGTGCGGATCTTCGTCCACCAATCCTCGAGGCGGGCCTTGTCCGGCTGGCGCGGCAGCGCCTTCCAGGCGGCGAGCATGTCCTCCAGCACCGAGCCGCAATCGCCGACGATCCCGACATCGACCTTGACGACCTTGTTGATCGACGAGGCATCGATATCGACATGGATCTTCTTCGAGAACGGCGCGAAGGCGTCGAGGCGGCCGGTGATGCGGTCGTCGAAGCGGGCGCCGATGCAGACCATGACGTCGCAATCATGCATCGCCAGGTTGGCCTCGTAGGTCCCGTGCATGCCGAGCATGCCGAGGAACTGGTCGTCGGACGCCGGGAAGGCGCCGAGACCCATCAGGGTCGAGGTGACGGGAAAGCCCGTTTCGGCGGCGAGCCGGCGCAGGAGGGCCGAGGCGTGTGGGCCGGCATTGATGACGCCGCCGCCGGTGTAGAGGATCGGTCGGCGGGCCGACGCCATCAGCTCGATGGCAGCTTGGATCTGGCCTGCATCGCCCTTGAAGGCCGGCTTGTAGGTCTTGTGGCCGTTCTGGGTCGGGCGCTCGTAGACGCCGGACGCGAACTGGATGTCCTTCGGCAGGTCGATGACGACCGGGCCGGGCCGGCCGTTGGCGGCGACGTAGAACGCCTCGTGCAGGATGCGCGGCAGGTCGTCGATCGATTTGACCAGGTAGTTGTGCTTCGTGCAGTGGCGCGTGATGCCGACCGTGTCGCATTCCTGGAAGGCGTCCGTGCCGATCAGGTGCGTCGGAACCTGGCCGGTGATGCAGACCAGCGGGATCGAGTCGAGCAGCGCGTCGGTGAGACCCGTGATGATGTTGGTAGCGCCCGGACCCGAGGTGACGAGCACGCAGCCGACCTTGCCGGACGAGCGGGCATAGCCCTCCGCCGCGTGGACGGCGCCCTGCTCGTGGCGCACGAGGATGTGCTTCAGGGTCTCCTGGTGGAAGAGCGCGTCGTAGATCGGCAGCACCGCGCCGCCGGGATACCCGAACAGCGTGTCGACCCCCTGATCCTGAAACGCCCGGATGACCATTTCGGCCCCGGTCATGACCTCGCCGCCCATCGTCCTGCTCCTTGAAACTGTCTGTGCTGCTCGTGTCGTCCGGCGCGTCGCGGCAATAAAAAAGGGTCCCGAGGGACCCTGCATGCGCCACCATTCGGATCGCGGACCCTGTTGTCAGGTCCGCCCCGTCGGTGGCGCTTCCGTTACGATAAGGATGGCACGCATCGCGTCTTCGTCCGCCTCGTTCGTCCGCCCGAGAGAGCGAATCGAAAAATCGTGTGGGGTGTCATACCGGAGGCCAAGACACCGGTCAACGCCGGGACGCACGATCTTGCCGGTTCCGGCGTCGCGCGGTCCGGGCTAACGGGCGGCGGACGGAGGCCGACCTACTCGACCGGAACTTCGCCCAGGATGGCGCCGGTCTTCGGGTCCGCATCGAACCGCATGCGCCGCCCGTCCTTGATCCCCTCGCCGTCCCAGTGCCCGTCATCGGCTTCGAGCTTGGTGATCTCGCTGTAGCCGGCACTCGTCAGGGCCTGCTTCGTCTGAGCCGGGGTCAGCCAATCCGCGCCGGGCGTATCGGCCGCCGCCACCCCGGGACCTGCCAGGAGGACGGTCAGGATAGCGGCACGGACGGCATGGGCGGGTCGGGACATGCGAAGGCTCCTGGGACGGGACGTTGCGGCGAGCGCCGGCGCGGAAGAGTCTAGGGGCGATCGACCGGCATCGCGAGTGCGGAGTCCGGGGCGAGACCACGGATTCGTGTTTGCCCCCTCGCGCATCGCCGTCCTATCAAGGCCGAGGTCCGCGCTCGGATCGCGTCCGGTTCCGTCCCGCCCACGAGGATATTCGCCCCTGTCCGAGACCAGCGCTTTCCTTCTCCTGGACGTGGCGGGCGTCCCCTGCGCACTCGCGCGGACGTCGGTGAGCGAGGTGCTGCCGCTCCCGGATCTGCACCTGCCGCCGGCTGGGGGCGGGCCCTTGGCGGGCTTCCTCAATCTCGGCGGCACTCCCGTGCCTGTGGTCGACCTCGCCCGGCTCCTCGGTCTGCGCACCGACGCTGCGCGCGGCGCTGCGGAGGACGCCTACCGGCACATCCTCCTCGATGCGCCGCGGGGCACCGGTTTCCTGGTCGACCGCGTCGAGGACCTGATCACGGTCGAGGACGCGGCGCTCCGCCCGATCGTGGCGGAGCGCACGCTCAACGGCTGCGTGGTCGCCGAGATCGCGCGCGCGGACGGGCTGGTCCACGTGCTCGGTATGTCCCGCCTCCTGACGGCGGAGGAGCAGGCGCGCCTGTCGGCCCTGGCCGATGCGGCGGCCGAGCGCCTCTCCGCGCTGACGGCCGCCTGACCCGGTCGCGACCCGGCATGCCGCGCCCATGACGCGTCCGCCGCGCTCCGGCCCGGAGGTCGATCCGGGCTTCCCCGCCCTCAAGGCCCGGATCATCGCGCGCACCGGCCATCACTATTATGCCGACAAGGACGACCTGCTGTTCGACCGCCTGCGCAAGCGCTTCCGCGCACTCGGGGTCGCGGATGCGACGGCGTATGCCGCCTGCCTCGACGACCGCCTCACCGGCGGTCCGGAATGGGCGGCGCTCGAGGCCGAGATCACCATCGGCGAGACGTTCTTCTTCCGCTACGCGGAGCAGTTCGCGGCCCTGCGCACCACCATCCTGCCCGCGCTGCTCGCTGCCCGTGCGGCCGAGCGCACCCTCCGGGTCTGGAGCGCCGGCTGCTCTACGGGAGCCGAGCCCTACTCGATCGCCATCCTGCTGCACGAGCTCCTCGGGGCTGCCCTGCCCGAGTGGCGGGTCTCGATCCTCGGCACCGACATCAGCACCGCCGCCCTCGAGACCGCGCGGGCGGGAATCTACGGCCGCTGGGCCCTGCGCACCCTGCCCCCCGGCGAGCGCCTGCGCTACTTCGTGCCGGGTCCGGCCGTCGCGGGGCCGGGCCGCGACGGCACCTACGCCCTGCGTCCGGAATTTCGCCGGATGGTGCGCTTCGAGCGACGCAACCTGATGGACCTCCTCAATGTCCGCGCCGCCCCGCCCATGGCCGAATTCGACCTAATCCTCTGCCGCAACGTGCTCATCTACTTCGAGGCCGAAATCGTCCTCGGCATCGTCCGTGGCCTTGGCCGACGCCTGACCCGCGAGGGCTGGCTCCTCATCGGCCATGCGGAACCGAATCCCGCCATCGCTGCGATGCTGGAGCCCGTGAACCTGCCCGGGACCGTCGCCTATCGCCCGCGCGGCGCGGTCCCGACCGTCGTCCCGCCGGCGCCCTGGGTGCCGGCGCCGATGCCCGACCCCGTGCCGTCCCCCGGTCCCGCCTGCGCGCCCGCCGTCGCGGTGCTGCCTCCGGCAGAGGTCGGACTGTCCGGGGGCCTGGTGCCGATCGAGCCGGAGGCCGACGAGCCGCCGGGCGATCTGGAGCGGATCCGGATGCTGGCCGATGCCGGCGAGACCGCGGAGGCTTGGCGGGCGGTACGGGGGGCGATCCAGGCGGCACCGACCGATCCTGTCCTGCACTACTACGAGGGCCTCCTCGCTCACAGCCTCGGACGGGAGGCGGAGGCCGAGCGGGCCTGGCGCGGCGCGCTCTACCTCGACCGCGCCTTCGTGATGGCGCATTACCAGCTCGGTCTGCTGATGATCGGCCTCGGCCGGCGCTCGGACGCGGTGCGGGCCCTCGACAACGCCATCCGTCTGGCCCAATCCCTGGCCCCGGATGCGGTGGTGGCCGAGGGCGATGGGCTCGGTCCGCACGAGCTCGCGCGTAGCGCTGCCCTTGCCCGTGCCGGCATGACAGGAGAAGGGCCGTGACGCAGACCCGGACCGAAGCCCCCGCCGCCCGCTTGCAGGCCCTGCGCGCCGAGCGCTCCCGCCTGCTCGCCCGGCGCCGACGCGCGACGGCCGAGGCTGGGACGCCGACCCGCGCCGTCCTCGTCTGTGCCTGCGGCGACGACCGTTTCGCCCTCGCCCTTACCCAGGTCGCGCAGGTGCTGCCGGCGCGGCCCGTGACTCCCCTACCCGGGGCGCCGCCGGCAATCCTCGGCGTCATCGCCATCTCCGGCCGCGTCGTCAGCCTGATCGCCCTGGGGCGCGCCCTCGGACGCGGCACCCAGGCGGCGAGCGGCGAGGGCCACGTGGTCCTGCTGCGCGGGGGCGCCGTTCCGGTGGCGCTCGCGGTCGACCGCGTCCTCGGGGTCGCCGAGATCGCCGAGGCGGCGGCGGCCCCGGCCTTCGGCGAGGCCGGTTTGAGCACGGAGGCGGTTTCGGGCTATGCCCCGCCCGGCGCCGGACCGGATGGGGAACCCGGCTTCGTCATCGTCGATGTGGCGCACCTGCTGCGCCGCTACCTGCCGTGACCGACCCTGCCCCGTTGCCGCTCCGGCGGTGAGACTTCTCGTGATGCCGAGACCCCGGGGCGCCGCCTGCCACGGCCTCGGTCGATTTTCCGGAGCCTGGAGCCCCACGTGTCGATCTCGATCGGAAAACGCATCCTCCTCGGCTTCGTCGCCATCACCGTCGTCATCGTGGCGCTCGGCTTCTATGCCCTCGGGCAGATCGGCGTGGTGCGCGACACCACCGATGCCATCGTCACCCGTGACCTCCTGGTGGGGCGCCAGCTCGACGACCTCGCCAACAAGGCCCGCGACATGGGCCTCCAGCGCCGCAACGCGATCATCGCGCTGCTGATGCGGGCCCGGGGCGGCCCGGAGCGGGATGACGGCTCAGCCTCGTGGCGACGGACCGCTACGGAGGCCGACGCGATCCTGGCCGAGCTCGTCCGCGCCACGGAGGGCTATCGGGCCCGCTCCGCATCCGAGGAACGCGCCCTCGCCTGGCGCAAGATCAACGGCGTCGCCATCGAAGCCATGGCCGAGCTGCGCGAGCTGCGCAGCGCGAGCGAGGCGCAGCTCGCCGCCGTCGTCGCCAAGGATGTCGATGGGGTCGAGGCGCGCAACGAGGCGCTCAACCGCAGCCAGGAGATGTTCCTCAACGACATCGAGCGCACCCGCAACGCCCTCGACGAGGGCATCGCCGCCGGGCAGCGCAGCGTCGCCGATCTCTACGAGCGCAGCCGTCTCTCCATCCTGCTGACGCTGGCCGCCTGCATCGTTCTCAGCATCCTCATCACCCTGCTGATCAGCCGCGCCGTGGTGCGGCCCCTGGAGGCGGTGATGGCCTTCGCCGAGCGGGTCGGCGAGGGCGACCTCTCGGGCACCCTCGACGCCCGCGGCAAGGACGAGATCGGACGGCTCGGGCGCACCCTCAACCGCATGGTGGCGGGCCTCGCCGATCTCGCCCGGACCAACCGGGCCGCCACCTCGGATCTCAACGCAGCGGCGGCCGAGATCCGCGCCTCCGCCCAGGAGCAGGCGGCCAGCGTCGAGGAACAGTTCGCAGCGGTGCAGGAAACGGCCGCCACGGTCGACGAGATCACCCATTCGGGCGCCCAGATCGGCAAACGCGCCGGCGAGGTCATCGCCACCGCGCAATCGACCGCCCAGACCTCCAGGGCCGGCCTGCGCGCGGTGGCCGACACGGCCCGCGCCATGGACTCGATCCGCGAGCAGGCCGAGGCGGTGGCCGGAAACATCGTCGCGCTCTCCGAGAAGACCCAGGCGATCGGCGACATCATCACCACGGTCAACGACATCTCGGAACGCACCCACCTCCTGGCGCTGAACGCCGCCATCGAGGCGGCGGCGGCCGGCGAGAGCGGGCGCAGCTTCGCGGTGGTGGCCTCCGAGATGAAGCTCCTGGCCGATCAGGCGAAGGCGGCCACCGGGCAGGTCCGCACGATCCTCGGCGAGATCCAGAGGGGCATCAACACCTCGGTCATGCTCACCGAGGAGGCGGTCAAGCGTGCCGCCGCCGGCAAGGCCCGCTCCGACACCACGCAGCGGACGATCGAGGAGATCACCGCCCGGGTCGAGGAGAGCGTGCAGACGTTCCAGCAGATCGTCGCCTCGACGAACCAGCAGCAGCTCGGCATCGAGCAGGTGATGGGCGCCCTGCAGAACATCCGCCAGGCGAGCCAGCAGACTGCTGCCGGCACCCGCGAGGTCGAGGCGGCCTCCGCCAATCTCACCGAACTCGCCCAGGCCCTGATGGCGCTGGCCGAGCGCTACCGGCACTGACACGGTTTTCGGGTTTCCAGAGCGCCGGAAGGACCTGGGAGCGCATGGTTCACGAATGGCTTCGCGCGGGTTCCGTCGGTTCGGAACCCGCCGCAACCCTGGGACGGCCTTAGGCGACCGATGGACATTCGCCAGCTTCTTCTCGCGGCGTTCGAGGTCGAGCACCGCGAGCACATCGATGCGATCCGCGCCGCCCTGGGGGGCGAGGGCAGCGAGCACGTACCCGATTGGAACGACGTCTTCCGGCGGGCGCACAGCCTGAAAGGCGCGTCCCGGGCCGTCGATCTTCCGGCGGTGGAAGCCGTTGCCCATCGCCTGGAGACCCTGTTCGAGCGCGTGGTGGCACAGGAGGGCGGCCTGTCGCGCACGGACACCGCCGCCGTCCACCTCGCCCTCGACCGGGTCGAGGCCTACGTGGCCGGGCTGACGGACGGCGCCGGTCCTGACATGCCGGACGACGCCCTCGCGGCCCTCGACCGTGCCCTCGACCCGCAGGCCATCGCGGTGCCGGAGCCGTCGCCCCCTGCCCCGCCTGCCCCCGGTGTCCTGCCCCCTCCTCCGGCACCGAGGCCCGTTCAGGCCGAGGCCCCTGGCGAGGCCGCGCAGACTCTCTTGCGGGTCCCGGCCGACGCGGTCGAGGCGCTGACGCGGGCGACGCACGAACTCGCCAGAGCCCTCGGCGGCGAGGCGGTGCTCGCCGAGGGCATCGCCCGCCTCGGCCGCCGTGCCGCGGACCTCGCCCGCCTCACCGAGCGTCGGCGCGCCGCCCGAGGTTCGGAAACCGAGGTCGACGTACGGGCCCTGGAGACCGGGCTCCTCGCCCTGGCGCGCGACGCCGCCGATCTGGCTCGGGTTCGTGGCGCCCTCGCCTCCTCCGTGGACGGCGCCATGAGCCGGGTCGCCGGCGAGGCCGAGCGCCTGGCCCTGGTCCCGGCCGAGACTGCCTTTGGCGGTTTCGCGCGGTCCCTGCGCGACCATGCCCGTGAGGCGGACCGGACCATCGAGGTGACCGCGCGCGGCCTCGATCTCCCCGTCGACCGGGGGATGCTCCAGACCCTCAAGGACCCCGTCCTGCACGCTCTTCGCAACGCGCTCAGCCACGGGGCCGAGACGCCCGAGACGCGCCGGCGCCTCGGCAAGCCGGATGCCCTGGCCATCGGCCTCGACGTCGAGGTCCAGGGGGGACGCCTCGTCGTCCGCGTGCACGATGACGGCCGCGGGCCGGACCTCGCCGCCATCGCCGAGACCGCCCGCCGCCGCGGCCTGCTCAGCGCCGATGCCGATCCGGAACCGGAGGCGCTCCTCGCCCTGGTATTCGAGCCCGGCTTCTCCACCGCCTCCGCCGTCGACACCCTCTCGGGTCGCGGCATCGGCCTCTCGGTGGTGGCCGACGCCGCGCGTCGGCTCGGCGGCACGGTCCGGCTCGGCCCGCGCAGCCCCTTCGGAACCGAGCTCGTGATGGCGCTGCCGCTCTCGGCCGCCCGCCGGGCGATGCTCCTCGTCCGTGCCGGCGGGATCACCTACGCGATCCCGAGCGCCTCGGCCGAGCGCCTGCTGCGTCTGGATCGTGGCAGTCTCGCGCAGGTGATGGGCCGCACGGTGGCGCAGGTGGAGATCGACGGCGGCGCCGTCAGCCTCCCGGTCCTCGATCTGGCGAGCCTCCTCGGCTTTCCGGCCCCGGCGGAAGGGGGCGAGGCCGGCCGTTCGGCGATCCTGCTCCGCGGCAACGGGCGCCGATGCGTGCTCGCCGTGGATGGACTGTCCGACGTGACGACGCTGCGGGTGCTGCCGGCCCCGCCGATCGGGATCGATCCCCGCCTGATCACCGGAACGGTGATCCTGCCCGGGGACCGGCCCGCCCTCGTCCTCGACGCCGAGGGGCTGGTCGCACGCGCGGGCGAGGCCGGCGCGGCTGCGGCGCCGCAACCCACGGGCAACCGCGGAACGATCGCGCGGGCGCCACGTTCGACGATCCTTGTCGTAGACGATTCCATCACCACGCGAACCTTGGAGAAGGGTATCTTGGAAGCGGCAGGGTACCGCGTCGTCGTCTGCGTGGACGGCCAGGACGCGCTCGACCGTCTGCGCGCGGGCATCGAGCCCGTGGATCTCGTCGTCGCCGACGTGGAGATGCCGCGTCTCGACGGATTCGGCCTGCTCAAGGCCCTGCGCGCCGATGAGGCCTTCGCGCGCCTGCCGATCGTCCTGATGACGTCCCGCGGCGATGCGGAGGACGTGGCCCGCGGCCTCGACCTCGGGGCGGACGCCTACCTGACGAAGCAGACCTTCGACCAGCGCAAGCTCCTCGACACCATCGGACAATTGCTGTGAGCGGACACGGGCGGGACGAAACGACGCCGGGGGTGCCCGCGCGCGTGCGGGTGATGCTGGTCGAGGATTCCCTGGTGGTGCGCCAGCTCCTCATCCACATCGTCGGCCGGGATCCGCGCCTGGAGGTCGTCGCGGCCGTGGCCTCCGGTGAGGAGGCCCTGGCGACGATCGGGCAGGTCCGGCCGGACGTCGTCTCGATGGATATCCGCCTGCCCGGCATCGACGGTCTGGAGACGACCCGGCGGATCATGGCCGAGCGACCGACGCCCATCGTGGTCATCGCCGATTCGATCGAGGATTCCTCCCTGCGGATTTCCATGAACGCCCTGCGGGCCGGCGCCCTGTCGGTGGTCGAGAAGCCGGTGGCCACCACCCATGCCGGCTACGATGCCGCCGCCAGCGAGATCTGCACGCAGCTGCGCATCATGGCCGCCGTGCCGGTGATCCGGCGCCGTCCGATCGGTTCGGAATGGGCCGGTCGCGTCGCTACCCCGCCGCCGGTGGCCGCGGCCCTGAAGGTACCGGAATCCGCCAGCGTGCTCGCCATCGCGGCCTCGACCGGCGGGCCTCCCGCCCTCGCCCGGGTGATCGGGGCGCTGCCCGCGAACTTTCAGCTTCCGGTCCTCGTCGTCCAGCACATGGGTCCCGCCTTCATGGAGGGCTTCGCCACTTGGCTGAATGGAGTCGTCGGGTTGCCGGTCGCCCTCGCCCGCGAGGGCGAGCGCGCCGAGCCCGGCCGTGTCTACGTGGCTCCGGGGGACCGGCACCTGGAACTCGGCGGCGGCGGTCACCTGCGGATCAGCGACGCCGCTCCCGTCGGCGGCCAGCGTCCGGCCGCCACCGCCCTGTTCCGCTCCGTCGCCCGGCATGCCGGCGCCCGCGGCATCGGTGTCCTCCTCACCGGGATGGGCGAGGACGGCGCCCTCGGCCTCCTCGACATGCGTCGCGCCGGAGGCCACACCGTGGCCGAGGACGAGACCACCGCGGTGGTGTTCGGGATGCCGGCCGCCGCCATCCGCCTCTCGGCCGCCGGAACCGTCCTGCCCCTGGACCGGATCGCCGCCCATCTCGCCCGCGTCGCGGAGGCCGCGCCGTGACCGAGGCCGCTCCGCCACGCCTCCTCCTCGTCGAGGATTCCGAGACTCAGGCCCTCGAATTGCGGCTCCTGCTCGAGTCCAAGGGCTACGCGGTGGAGCGTTGCGCCACCGCCGAGGCGGCCCTCGACCACCTCAACACCCGCCTGCCCGATCTCGTGGTGGCGGATCACCATCTCCCCGGCATGAACGGCGACGAGTTCGCCCGCCAGCTCCGGCTCTCCCTGCGCACCCGCGCCTTGCCCCTGCTGATGCTCACCGGCGCGCGCGATGGCGAGCGCCAGGGCCTGGAGAGCGGCGCCGACGCCTACGTGGCGAAGTCCGCCGATCGGGACCTCCTCGTGCTGCGCATCCGCGCCCTGCTGCGCGAGCGCATGGGCGGCAGCGACGGGCCGGGTGTCTCCGCCTTCCGCCGCGGCCGCGTCCTCGTGGTCGATGCGAGCGCCACCTACCGGACCTTTCTGGCCAGCCTCCTCGCCCACGAGGGCCAGGAGGTCACCACGGCCGACAGCCACGACGCGGCCCTCGCGGCCCTCGCGGCGGAGGGCGCCGCCTACGACTGCGTGACGATCGACCTCCTCGCCACGACCTATGACGGCCTCGCTCTGTGCCGGGCGATCAGCGACCACCGCAATGCCGGGCTCGCGGGCCGCGAGGCCGGTGCCCCGACCTTCCAGGTGGTCGGGATCGCCGGTTCCAATCCGGCCAAGGATTTCCTCGTGGAAGCCTTCGCGGCGGGGGCCGACGACGTCGTGTCGAAAGCCGACGGCGAGATCCTGGTGATGCGGGTGCGCAGCCTCGTGCGCCGCAAGCTCCTGGAGGAGGACAACCGCCGGATTGCCGGGGAATTCGGTGCCCGCGAGCGCGCCCTGGAGCGCGCCCGGGCGGAGGCCGAGGCGGCGGAGGCTCGCGCTGCCCTGGCCGGCGCCCTCGAGCAGGCCAATGCGGACCTCGCCACCGCCAATCGCAAGCTCACCGACGCTCAGGCCAAGCTCGTCCAGGCAGCCAAGATGGCCTCCCTCGGCGAGCTCGTGGCGGGCATTGCCCACGAGATCAACAATCCTCTGGCCTTCATCCTCGCCCATCAGGGCACCGTGGAGCGCATTCTCGGCGAGGTCGCCGCCGCACCTGATTCGCCCGACAGCCCGCGCCGGCTCAAGAAATGCGGCGACCGCGTCGGGGCCATGCGGATGGGCCTCACCCGCATCCAGGACCTCGTCCTCAACCTGCGCAAGTTCTCCCGCCTCGACGAGGGCGAGCGCACCCTGGTGCACGTGCCGGAGGCGATCGAGACCGTCCTCGCCCTGATCCAGCACAAGCTCGGCGACCGGATCGCGGTGGTGCGGGAGTTCGGCGGCCGGCCGGAGATCCACTGCACGCCCGCCCTCCTGAACCAGGTCGTCATGAACATCCTCGGCAATGCCGCGGACGCGATGCCCGAGGCCGGAACCATCGCCATCGAGACGCGCAGCCTTCCCGACACCGACGTCATCCGCATCAGCGACACCGGTCCGGGCATTCCCGAAGCGCTGCGCGAGAAGATCTTCGAGCCGTTCTTCACCACCAAGCCCGTCGGCTCGGGGACAGGCCTCGGCCTCGCGATTGCCTACAGTGTCGTCCAGGCGCATAGCGGCACGCTCAGCGTCGAGGCCGCTCCCGGAGGTGGGGCCTGTTTCGTGATCGGCATTCCACGGCAGACGGGTTGAGCATGTCACTGGGCACGATCCTCGCCGTCGACGACGAACCGGACATCCTCATCGCCCTCGAGGACCTTTTCGAGGACCAGTACCGCGTCCTCACGACGACGAAGCCGGCCGAGGCGCTGCAGATCCTGGCGGCGAACCCGGACGTCGCCGTCATCCTTTCGGACCAGCGCATGCCGGGCATGACCGGTGACGCCATGCTGGCCGAGGCGCGCAAGGTCCACGATGCCCAGGCGATCCTGCTCACCGGCTACGCCGACATGAGCGCGGTGGTCGCGGCCCTGAACCAGGGCGGAATCACCGGCTACGCGACGAAGCCCTGGGACGCCAACCTGCTGCGCAACACCGTGCGCCAGGCCTACGAGCGCCACCAGCTCGGCCGGGACCTCGCCACCGAGCGGGCGCTCCTGCGCGGCCTCCTCGACAACGCCGAGGACGCGATCTCCTTCAAGGATGCGGACGGACGCTTCGTGCGGCTCAACGCGCGCAAGGCCGCGCGCCTCGGCGGCGACGTCGTCGGCTGTCTCGGACGCACCGAGGATGCGGTTCTCGACGACGGGGAGGCGATCCGCAGCGCCGATGCCGCCGCCATCGCGGCCGGCGAGCCGAGCGACAGCCTGGTCGCCGAGGGCGCGATCGGGGCGGAACGCTGGCGCCACGTCACGCGCGTGCCGATCCGCGACGCGGCGGGTGAGATCACGCACCTTGCCACCATCGAGCGCGATGTGACCGAGCAGAAGACCCTGGAGGCGCGCCTGCGCCAGTCGGACAAGATGCAGGCCCTGGGCACCCTGGCCGGCGGCATCGCCCACGACTTCAACAACCTGCTGATGGCGATCCTCGGCAGCCTCGAACTCGTCGCGCCCAAGGTCGCCGAGCAGCCGCGGGTCCAGCGCCTCGTCGGCAACGCGATGCAGGCGGCTCAACGCGGCGCCTCCCTGACCAAGCGCCTCCTCAGCTTCAGCCGCTCCCGCGACCTGCGTCCCCGCGCCGTCGACGTGAATGGCCTCATCACCGGGATGCACGACCTGCTCGCCGGGAGCCTCGGCGGCCTCGTCACCGTCGAGACGATCCTCGCGCCCGAGGCGCCGGCCGCCTGCGTCGACCCTGACCAGCTCGAACTCGCGATCCTCAACCTCTGCATCAACGCCCGCGACGCGATGCCGGAGGGCGGCCGGATCGTCGTCGCCACCCGCAGCCTCGCCCTCGAGACCGATCCGGATCTGCCGGCCGGGGCCTACCTGTCCGTAGAGATCGCCGATTCGGGCAGTGGCATCGCCCCGGAAATCCTCGCCCGGGTCTGCGAGCCGTTCTTCACCACCAAGGCAGTGGGCCAGGGCACGGGACTCGGCCTCGCCATGGTGTTCGGTCTCGCCCAGCAATCCCACGGGCGCCTTCGCATCGAGAGTGCGCCGGGGGAAGGCACCCGCGTCCAGATCATCCTGCCGCGGGTCGAGGCGGCGAGCCCCAGCGAAGTGCCATCGCCCGGCGCCGCTTTGCCGGCCGCCCGGGCCGCCCGCATCCTCGTCGTCGACGACGATTCCGAGGTCCGGCACGTGACCGCCTCGTTCCTGTCGAGCTTCGGCTACAGCGAGCGCGAGGCCAGCGACGGCTCCACCGCCCTGTCGCTGATGGAACAGGGTCGCTTCGACCTCGTCGTCGCCGACCTGGCGATGCCCGGCATGACCGGCGTCGAGTTCGCCGAGATCGTGCGCGCGCGCTGGTCCGACGTGCCCGTGCTCATCGTCACGGGCCACGCCGAGGCGATCCCGATCCCGGCCGACCTGCCCGTGCTGCGCAAGCCCTTCGAGTCGGCCGAACTCGCGGCGGCGGTCTCGCGGCTCCTCGACCGGGCCGCCTGAGGCCGACGCGGCGGGCAACAAAAAAGGCGGCCCGGAGGCCGCCTGATTCGTCATTGGATCGAGGTGTGGCTTACGCCGCGTCGTCCACCAGCACCGGGCCGGAATCCTTACCGCGCGCGTCGACGTCACGGTCGACGAACTCGATCACGGCCAGCGGGGCGTTGTCGCCGTAGCGGAAGCCGGCCTTCATGATGCGGCAGTAGCCGCCCGGACGGGTGTTGTAGCGCGGGCCGATCACGGCGAAGAGCTTACGGACCATGGCCTCGTCGCGGATCTGCGACATGGCGAGGCGGCGGGCATGCAGGCTGTCGGTCTTGCCGAGGGTGATCAGCTTCTCGATGACCGGACGCAGATCCTTGGCCTTCGGCAGGGTGGTGACGATCTGCTCGTGCTTGATCAGCGCGGCCGACATGTTGGCGAACATCGCCTTGCGGTGCTCGGTGGTGCGGTTGAAACGACGACCGCGAAATCCATGACGCATGATGGCTGTCCTTGGTTGATGGCCGCCGTGCCACGGTACGGCCAAGCGCCCCTCCGAATGGTTCTTCGGGGCTGTTCATTCCGCATGACCCCGCGGCGGGATTCGTCCGGGAGTTCGCGTGAAGCGAACCCGATGGTGTCGGCCGAACCGGCGGCGCCGACAGGCGCCGCCACGTTTGGCTTGCGACGGCTCGCCTCAGTAGTGCTCTTCGAAGCGCTTGGCGAGATCCTCGATGTTCTCCGGCGGCCAGCCGGGGATGTCCATGCCGAGGTGGAGGCCCATCGCGGCGAGGACTTCCTTGATCTCGTTGAGCGACTTGCGGCCGAAGTTCGGGGTGCGCAGCATCTCGCCCTCGGACTTCTGGATGAGGTCGCCGATGTAGACGATGTTGTCGTTCTTCAGGCAGTTGGCCGAACGCACCGAGAGCTCGAGCTCGTCGACCTTCTTGAGAAGGGCCGGGTTGAAGGGGAGCTGCGGCGCGAGCGGCTGCGCCTCCTCCTTGCGGGGCTCCTCGAAGTTCACGAACACTTGGAGCTGGTCCTGGATGATGCGCGCGGCATAGGCCAGGGCATCCTCCGGAGACACGGCGCCGTTGGTCTCGATCGTCATCGTCAGCTTGTCCTTGTCGAGATCCTGGCCCTCGCGGGTGGTCTCGATGCGGTAGGACACCTTGGTGACGGGCGAGAACAGCGCGTCCACCGGGATCAGACCGATCGGCGCGTCCTCGGGACGGTTGCGCTCGGCCGGGACGTAGCCCTTGCCGGTGGCGACCGTGAACTCCATGCGGATCTCGGCGCCGTCATCGAGGGTGCAGATGACCAGGTCGGGATTCAGGATCTGGACGTCGCCCACCGTGCCGATGTCGCCGGCGGTGACGATTCCGGGGCCGGTCTTGCGCAGGGTCAGGCGCTTGGGCGCCTCGGTCTGCGAGCGGATGGCGATGGTCTTGATGTTGAGGACGATGTCGGTCACGTCCTCGCGCACGCCGGGGATCGACGAGAATTCGTGCAGCACGCCGTCGATCTGCACCGAGGTCACGGCTGCGCCCTGGAGCGAGGACAGCAGCACGCGGCGCAGGGAGTTGCCGAGCGTGGTGCCGAAGCCGCGCTCGAGGGGCTCGGCGACGACGGTGGCGACCCGCTTGGGGTCGTGCCCGGTCGAGACCTGGAGCTTGTTCGGCTTGATGAGCTCTTGCCAGTTCTTCTGAATGACCACGATGCTACCTCTCGCAAGATCGGCGCGGGCCACACAGGTGGTCCACGCATCGCCCGTCGACACCGCGCCATCGGCGCCCGGCGGGCTGGAAACTGTTGCGTCCGCGTCGAGCGCGGACCGTTACTGGGCCGCGACCCAGAGTTCCGGAACGAAACTGTAGGCGGCCCCGTCCCGGGCGACGTAGCCCAGGGCCGGAAACTCCAGGTGCGCACCCGCCACGAAGGTCCGGTCGGCCGCGACGGCGTCGAGTATCCGGCGGCGCACGGCGCGTGCCTGATCCACGTCGGTGTCGAAGACCATACCGGCTTCCGGCTGCTTGAACTGGATCGCCGGCAGGTGAACGATGTCCGCCCACATCAAAAGCGACGCGTCGCCCGACGTGATGCGGTAGCCGGTATGCCCCGGCGTGTGGCCCGGCAGCGGGACCGCCTCGATCCCGGGGGCGACGCTGCCGCCCGCGACGGTACGAAGGCGCCGGCCGTAGGGTGAGGTCGCCTTCCGGGCCATCTCGAAATAGGGCTTCGCCCCGTCCGGCGCGCGCGAGAGGGCTCCGTCGTCGAGCCAGTGCGCCGCCTCGTCGGCATGCACCACGAGCTCGGCATTCGGATAGGCCGCGGCGCCGTCATCCGTGATCAGGCCGCCGGCATGATCGGGATGCAGATGCGTCAGCAGCACGGTCTCGATGCTGTCCGGCGAGACGCCGGCCGCCGCGAGGGCCGCCGGAACGCGACCGAGGGACGGGCCACCGAAATGGCCCATCCCGCTGTCGATGAGGAGCGGCTTGCGCCCGGGACCCGTGATCAGGAACGCGTTGAGCGTGATCCGGGGATCCTGCGCGCGAAAGCCGGCGGCCTGTAAGGCGCCGGCCTCCGCACGATCGATCCCGGTGACGAGATCCAGCGACCCCTGAAGGTAGCCGTCATTCATCACCGTGACCGTCAGATCACCCAAGCTCCACCGCAGCACACCCGGAAGCGGATTCTGAGCATTCGACACGCGCGTCTCCGTGACAGGCCCCAAAGGTTCGCGAAGGCGTCCGCTCAGACGCGACGACGCTTGCGCGGACGGCAGC
Organism: Methylobacterium sp. AC433; assembly: GCF_979253015.1. Classification (NCBI taxonomy): domain Bacteria; kingdom Pseudomonadati; phylum Pseudomonadota; class Alphaproteobacteria; order Hyphomicrobiales; family Methylobacteriaceae; genus Methylobacterium; species Methylobacterium sp. AC433. The sequence goes on from NZ_CEEDBN010000013.1 coordinate 29,778, forward strand.
CGTTGTGCGGGATCGAGGTCACGTCGCGGATCGACGTCACGGTGAAGCCGGCGGCCTGCAGGGCGCGCAGGGCCGATTCACGACCGGAACCCGGGCCGGAGACTTCGACCTCGAGGGTGCGCATGCCGTGCTCGGCAGCCTTGCGGGCGGCGTCCTCGGCCGCGACCTGGGCAGCGTAGGGGGTCGACTTGCGCGAGCCCTTGAAGCCCATGGCGCCGGCGGACGACCACGAGATGGTGTTGCCCTGGGCGTCGGTGATGGTGACCATCGTGTTGTTGAACGAGGCGTTCACGTGCGCGACGCCCGAAACGATGTTCTTGCGTTCGCGGCGACGAACGCGGGTTGCTTCCTTGGCCATGTGTTCTCTCGTCCTTCAGGCGCGCCCGTCATTCCAGGCGCTCGGGAGTCTTCTAAGATGCCGGCGGCGCGGGCTTGGATCATCGTGCCACGTGGCGGGATTCGCCGCGCGGGAAGTCCTGCGCGATGGGCGGGAGGCCGAGCGGAGCGGGGCCTCCCAATTCGATCTAATTACTTCTTTTTGCCGGCGATCGGCTTGGACTTACCCTTGCGGGTGCGCGCGTTGGTGTGCGTGCGCTGGCCGCGGACGGGCAGGTTGCGGCGATGGCGCAGGCCACGGTAGCAGCCGAGATCCATCAGGCGCTTGATGTTCATCGAGACTTCGCGGCGCAGGTCGCCCTCGACGATGTAGTCGCGGTCGATGGTCTCGCGGATCGACAGCACTTCGGCGTCGGTCAGCTGGTTGACGCGGCGCTCGGCCGGGATCCCGACCTTGCCGGTGATCTCCTCGGCCTTCTTGGGGCCGATGCCGTGGATGTACTGCAGCGCGATGACGACGCGCTTGTTGGTCGGAATGTTAACGCCAGCGATACGAGCCAAGGTGTCTCTCCATGGGGGCACCGGACCTGAGGCCGGGCCGAGTGTCACGCGCGTCCGGTGGAGACCGGCCCCTGCGCGCCGTCCAAAACGACAAATCGGCCCGCATCAGCCTCTTGGAGAGGCGATCCGGACCCACTTCCTCTGAACGAAGACCGGCCCACTAGCGCGGGCCGGAGGATGTGTCAACCCGGGAAGACCGCGGCCGAAGGGCCGCGCCACCCGCGCCTCGGGTCAGTTCGCGGGGGCGGTGTGGCGGTCGAGGATCGCCACGAGATCCTCGGAGACGGCGTCGACCGGCTTCATGCCGTCGATGGTCTGCAGGAGCCCGGTCCCGGCGTAATAGTCGGACAGGGGCGCCGTCTGCTTGCGGTAGGCGTCGAGGCGGGTCTTGAACACCTCGGGTGTGTCGTCCTTGCGCACGGGCTGACCGCGGGCCGCCGTTTCCTGGGCGCGCTTCGCGATCCGGCCGACCAGGGCATCCTCGTCCACGACGAACTCGATGACGGTGTCGAGGGCGATGCCCTTCTGCGCCAGCATCGCATCGAGGGCCTTGGCCTGCTCCACGGTGCGCGGAAATCCGTCGAGGATGAAGCCCGTCTTGGCGTCCGCCTCCTCGATGCGGTCGGCGACGATGCCGACCACGATCGCGTCCGAGACGAGGCCGCCCGATTCCATCACGCTCTTGGCCTGCAGGCCGACCGGCGTGCCGGCCGCGACGGCGGCGCGCAGCATGTCGCCGGTCGAGAGCTGCGGAATGCCATAGCGTGCCACGATCCGCTCGGACTGCGTCCCCTTCCCCGCGCCGGGCGGCCCAAGCAGGATGATGCGCATGGTGTCGTTTCCTCAGGTCCGTTCGGCTTGGTTATCCGGCGATCCTGCGCGGGGCCGGGTCTCTGAACTCTAGCGAGGGCGGCGGTGGGCGCGAAGCCCGCCGACGCACCGTCAGCGCCGGCGCGTCGCCCCGCGCAGCTTCGCCTTCTTGACGAGGCCTTCGTACTGGTGGGCCATCAGGTGACCGTGGATCTGCGCCACCGTGTCCATGGTCACCGAGACCACGATCAGCAGGGATGTGCCGCCGAAGCCGATGGCGGCCGAAGAGTAGGATGCCAGGATCTCGGGCACCAGGCAGACGAAGGTGAGGTACAGCGCGCCGATCAGGGTGATGCGGGTCAGCACCTTGTCGATGAAGGCCGCGGTGCGCTCGCCCGGCCGGATGCCGGGAATGAAGCCGCCGTGCTTCTTCAGGTTGTCCGCCGTCTCCTCCGGATTGAAGACCACGGCGGTGTAGAAGAACGCGAAGAAGATGATCAGGGCCGCGTAGAGCACCATGTAGAGCGGCCGGCCATGGCCGATATAGGTGGTGATCGTGGCCAGGATGCCGGTGCCGCCGTTATTGGCCGAGAAGCTCGCCACCGTCGCGGGCAGGAGCAGCAGCGACGAGGCGAAGATCGGCGGAATCACGCCGGCGGTGTTGAGCTTCAGCGGCAGAAACGAGGTCTGGCCCTCGTACATGCGGTTGCCGACCTGGCGCTTCGGGTAGTTGATCAGCAGGCGACGCTGGGCCCGCTCCATGAACACGATGAAGTAGACCAGGGCGATGGCGGCCACACCCATGCCGAGGATGACGGCCGAGGACAGCGCACCGGTGCGGCTCAGCTCGAGCGCGCCGACGATCGCCACCGGCAGGTGGGCGACGATGCCGGCGAAGATGATCAGCGAGGAGCCGTTGCCGATGCCGCGCGACGTGATCTGCTCGCCGATCCACATCAGGAAGAGCGTGCCGCCCGTCAGGGTGATGACGGTGGACAGGATGAAGAACGGACCGGGCTCGATCGCGGCGCTCGATCCCTGCAGGCCGAAGGCGATGCCCCAGGACTGGACCAGCGCCAGCACGACCGTGAGGTAGCGCGTGTACTGGTTGATGACCTTGCGGCCGGACTCGCCTTCCTTCTTCAGCGCCTCGAGGCTCGGGATCACCGAGGTCAGGAGCTGGATGATGATGGAGGCCGAGATATACGGCATGATGTTGAGCGCGAATATCGCCATGCGCTCGACGGCACCGCCGGAGAACATGTTGAAGAGCCCAAGCACGCCGCCCGATTGCTGCTGGAAGTTCCGCGCGAACTGCTCCGGATCAATGCCCGGGATCGGGATGTAGGTCCCGAGGCGGAACACGATGAGCGCGCCCAGCGTGAACCAGATGCGCTTCTTAAGCTCGTCGGCCTTGGCGATGGCCCCGAAATTGAGGTTCGCGGCAAGCTGCTCGGCGGCTGAGGCCATGGCACCGGTTCCTGATATCGATCCGTACGGGAGCCGAGGCTCCCCATAAACTGATACGGCGGCCACGCGCGAGGTTGCACGGGCCGCCGCTCAGAGCTTCGACTTAAAGTCTGGCGTTGGGCTACGCAACCACGCGGGCGGGCTTGCCCCGGGTGGAGACACCGTCGCCATAGGTCACGGCGACCGTGCCGCCGGCCTTCTCGACACCCTCGATCGCCGACTTCGACGCGCGGGTGACCTCGAAGGTCAGCTTGGTGGTCAGTTCGCCGACGCCGAGGAGCTTCACGCCGTCACGGGCGCGAGCGCAGATGCCGGCGGCGATCAGCGTCTCGACGGTGACGGTGGCGCCCGCCTCGATGCGGCCGGCATCGACAGCCTGCTGGACGCGACCGAGATTCACCTCGTTCAGGTCCGTGGAGTACAGGTTGTTGAAGCCACGCTTCGGCAGGCGGCGATGCAGCGGCATCTGGCCGCCCTCGAAGCCCTTGATGGAGACGCCGGTGCGGGCCTTCTGACCCTTCACGCCGCGTCCCGCGGTCTTGCCCTTGCCGGAGCCGATGCCCCGGCCGACGCGCATCCGGTTCTTGGTGGCGCCGTCGTTGTCGCGGAGTTCGTTGAGTTTCATGATGCCCTCCCTCAGGCCGCGTCGCTGAGAACGCGCACGAGGTGCTGCACCTTGCGGATCATGCCGCGCACGGAGGGGGTATCCTCCAGCTCGGAAACCCGGTGCAGCTTGTTGAGCTTCAGGCCGATCAGCGTCGCGCGCTGGTCGCCTTCGCGGCGGATGGGCGAGCCGATCTGCTCGACCCGGAGAGTCTTCTGTGCCATCGGACCCTCCCCTTACGCGACTGCGGCTTCGGACATGTCGGACGGATCGGCATCGCGGCGACGGGCCTGGAGGGCCGACACCTTGAGGCCGCGACGGGCCGCGACGGAGCGCGGGCTGTCTTCGTTCTTGAGCGCCTCGAAGGTGGCGCGCACGAGGTTGTAGGGGTTCGAGGAGCCGAGGCTCTTGGCAACCACGTCCTGCATGCCCAGCGTCTCGAAGACGGCGCGCATCGGACCGCCGGCGATGATGCCGGTGCCCTGGGGGGCGGCGCGCAGGATGACCTTGCCGGCGCCGTGACGCCCGTAGACGTCGTGGTGAAGGGTGCGGCCCTCGCGGAGCGCCACGCGGACGAGACCGCGCTTGGCGGCTTCCGTGGCCTTGCGGATCGCCTCGGGCACTTCGCGCGCCTTGCCGTGGCCGAAGCCGACGCGGCCCTTCTGATCGCCGACGACGACGAGGGCTGCGAAGCCGAAGCGACGGCCGCCCTTCACCACCTTGGCGACGCGGTTGATGTGGACGAGCTTGTCCACGAACTCGCTGTCGCGCTCCTCGCGCTCGTCGCGGCGGCCGCGGCCCCCGCCTTCACGTTCACGTGCCATATTGAATGTCCATCTCACTGGCGCGGGTGGCGGACCCGCTCGCTTGAATCGTCTGGAACGGAGAGCGGCGCGAGCCGCCCTCCTCCGCCAATCTTAGAACTCGAGGCCACCCTCGCGGGCGGCTTCGGCGAGCGCCTTGACGCGCCCGTGATAGAGGTAGCCCGAGCGATCGAAGATCACCTGGGTGACGCCGGCGGCCTTGGCGCGCTCGGCGACGAGCTTGCCGACGGCCTGGGCCGCCGAGACGTCGGCCCCGGTCTTCAGGCCGGTGCGGAGATCCTTGTCGAGGCTCGAAGCCGCAGCGAGGGTCTTGCCCGCCGCGTCGTCGATGACCTGGACGTAGATCTGCTTGGACGAACGGAACACCGAGAGCCGGGGCCGTCCGTTGGCCGCCGCCCGCAGCGCGCGGCGCACACGCGCCTTGCGGCGGTCGAGTGCATCGATTTTGCGTGACATGTTCGGCGGCCCTTACTTCTTCTTGCCTTCCTTGCGGAAGATGAACTCGCCCGCGTACTTCACGCCCTTGCCCTTGTAGGGCTCCGGGCCGCGATAGTCGCGGATCTCGGCGGCCACCTGGCCGACCACCTGCCGGTCGATGCCGGAGATGACGATCTCGGTGGGCTTCGGCACCGCGATCGTGATCCCCGCTGGGATCTCGTACTCGATGTCGTGGCTGTAGCCGAGCGAGAGCTTCAGAGCCTTGCCGGCCATCGCGGCGCGGTAACCCACGCCGGTGATCTCGAGCTTCTTCTCGAAGCCCTTGGAGACGCCCTCGACGAGGTTCGCCACCTGTGCACGGGAGGTCCCCCAGAGCGAGCGGGCCTCCTTGGTCTGGTTCTTGGGCTGCACCGAGACGGCACCGTCCTCGAACTTCACGTCGACCACGTTGGGCACGACGTACTGGAGCTCGCCCTTGGAGCCCTTCATCTTCACCGTTTGACCGGTCACCGTGGCCGTCACGCCGGACGGGACGGGAACGGGCTTCTTGCCTACGCGAGACATCGCCTTATTCCTCCAAGTCCGAGATCAGAACACCTTACAGAGCACTTCGCCGCCGACGTTGCGCTCACGCGCCTCGTGGTCGGCCATGACGCCCTGCGGGGTGGACACGATGGTGACGCCGAGACCGTCGGCGACGCGCGGCAGCTCGCCGACCGACGAGTAGACGCGGCGGCCGGGCTTCGACACGCGCTGGATCGAGCGGATGACGGGCTGGCCGTCGTAGTACTTCAGCTCGATCGCGAACTCGGTGCGGCCGTTGCCGTAATCCGTGGTCGCGTAGTCGCGGATGTAGCCCTCGGACTTGAGGACGTCGAGCACGCTGGCGCGCAGGCGGGAACCGGGCGTCTGGACGACGTTGCGGCGGCGCTGCTGACCGTTGCGGATGCGGGTGAGCATATCACCCACGGGATCGTTGACCATGGTGGTTGCTCCTTACCAGCTCGACTTGACGAGACCGGGGATCAGACCCTGGTTGCCGAGTTCGCGCAGCGCGATGCGCGAGATGCCCATCTTGCGATAGAAGGCGCGCGGACGGCCGGTCATGCCGCAGCGGTTGCGGATGCGGGTGGGGGACGAATTGCGGGGCAGTTCCGCGAGCTTGAGGCGCGCCTCGAAGCGCTCCTCCATCTCGAGGGATTCGTCATTCGCCGTGGCAAGCAGCGCCTTGCGCTTGGGAGCGTAGAGCTTCACCAGCGCTTCGCGGTGCTTGTTCTTCTCGATCGAGCTTTTCTTTGCCATTTCTCTCTCCGGTGTCCGCGTCTGAGACCTTAGGAAGGGCTCACTGCCGGAACGGGAATCGGAACTGCGTGAGGAGCGCGCGCGCCTCAGCATCGGTGCGGGCCGTCGTCTGGATGACGATGTCCATGCCCCAGGTGGCCTCGGCCTTGTCGTACGAGATCTCCGGGAACACGAGGTGCTCCTTGAGGCCCAGCGCGTAGTTGCCGTTGCCGTCGAAGGAACGCGGGTTGAGGCCGCGGAAATCGCGGACGCGCGGGAGGGCGATCGTGATCAGGCGATCCATGAACTCGTACATGCGCTGCTTGCGCAGGGTCACCTTGCAGCCGATCGGCATGCCCTCGCGGACCTTGAAGGTCGCGATGGCCTTGCGGGCCTTGGTGATCACCGGCTTCTGGCCGGCGATGAGGGCGAGATCGCCGGCGGCGACGGACGCCTTCTTCGAATCGGCGGTCGACTCGCCCACGCCCATGTTGATCACGATCTTCTCGATGACCGGAACCTGCATGGGATTCTTGTAGCCGAACTCTTCGATCAGCTTCTGGCGCACCACTTCGTCGTAGTGCTTGCGCAGGCGCGGGACGTACCCGTCAGTGTTCTTCTCAGCCATCGATCAGATCCCCCGAGCGCTTGGCGAACCGGACTTTGCGGCCGTCGTCGAGAATGCGGAAACCAACGCGCGTGGGCTGACCATCCTTGGGGTCGGCGACGGCGATGTTGGACAGGTGAATCGCAGCTTCCTTGGAGACGATGCCGCCTTCCTGGTTCTGCGTCTGCTTCTGGTGCTTCTTGACCAGGTTGATGCCACGCACCAGGGCGCGGTCTTCCTTGGGGAGCACCTGGATGACCTCGCCCGAGCGACCCTTGTCGCGACCGGTGAGGACGACGACCTTGTCGCCTTTCTTGACCTTGGCGGCCATTACAGCACCTCCGGCGCGAGCGAGATGATCTTCATGTGGTTGCGGGCGCGCAGCTCGCGCGGAACCGGTCCGAAGATGCGGGTGCCGATCGGCTCCTTCTGATTGTTGATCAGAACGGCGGCGTTCTTGTCGAAGCGGATCACCGAACCGTCGGGACGCTTCACTTCCTTCGCCGTGCGAACGACGACCGCCTTCATGACGTCGCCCTTCTTCACGCGACCCCGGGGAATCGCTTCCTTGACGGAAACCACGATGATGTCGCCGACACCGGCGTACTTACGCTTCGACCCGCCCAGAACCTTGATGCACATCACGCGGCGCGCACCAGAGTTGTCGGCGACGTCCAGATTCGTCTGCATCTGGATCACGGGCAGTGACCTTTCCATTGTTTCAGGCGGGTTTCCGCACGCGGACGGTATTGTCCGGCGGACGACGCCTGATGGGGATCTGATGTCCCCGGCTCATATGAAACGCCGCGCAATCGGTGTCCGTGGACCCCGGCGCGGTCGCCGCGTACGAAGGGTGCGAACACCCCTCTCATCTGTCGCGAAGGCATGCCCACTACACCGGGCGGCACCAACGCGCAAGGTCTATTTGCGGATCCGCGCGCTCCGACGGGAACGCGCGGCTCGCACGATTTCCGGCCGCCAGGCCGAAGGTGGCAACGAAAAAGCGGACGCCACGATGAGCGCCCGCTTCAACGTCTGTGCATGACGCTCAGGCCTCGGCCGGAGCAGCCCCGGTGGCGGCGGCGCCCTCGACCAGCTTCCAGGTCTTGGTCTTCGAGAAGGGACGGCATTCCTCGATCGACACGGTCTGGCCGACCTTGGCGACGTTGGCCTCGTCGTGGGCGTGGTAGTTCTTCGAGCGACGGACGGTCTTCTTCATCACCGGGTGGGTGAAGCGGCGCTCCACCTTCACGACGATGGTCTTCTCGCCCTTGTCGCTGACGACGACGCCCTGCAATACGCGCTTCGGCATGGTGTACTCCTCAGGCCTGCGCCGACTTCAGCGTCTTCTGACGCTGGAGCGTACGGACGCGGGCGATATCGCGGCGGACTTCGCGGACGCGCGCGACGTTCTCGAGCTGGCCGGTGGCGCCCTGGAAGCGCAGGTTGAACTGCTCCTTCTTCAGGTTCAGCAGCTCATCGTTCAGCTGATCGGGCGACAGGGCGGCCAGATCCGACTGTCTCTGCGACGACTTCATGATCCCCTCCCTCTCAATCAGCGATGCGCTGAACGACGCGCGTGCGGATCGGGAGCTTCGCCGCGCCGAGGCGCAGGGCCTCCTTCGCGACGTCCTCGGCCACGCCGTCGACTTCGAACATGATACGACCGGGATGCACGCGGGCAGCCCAGAACTCGGGTGCACCCTTACCGGAGCCCATGCGGACCTCGGTGGGCTTGGCCGTGACCGGAACGTCCGGGAAGATCCGGATCCAGACGCGGCCCTGGCGCTTCATCTCGCGGGTGATCGCGCGGCGGGCCGCCTCGATCTGGCGCGCGGTGATGCGCTCGGGCTCGACGGCCTTCAGGCCGAACGTCCCGAAGTTGAGGTCGAAGCCGCCCTTGGCCGCACCGTGGATGCGACCCTTGAACTGCTTACGGAACCTGGTCTTCTTGGGTTGCAACATGGCAGCCTCTCAACACCTTTCTGGGTGACGGGGTCACGAACACGCCGTCAGGCGTGCTCGCGCCGGCCGCGCTCGCGGCCACCCTCACCATCGCGCTCGCGACGGCCGCCCGAACGGCCACCCTCTTCCTGCGCCTTCTTGTCCTGTGCCATCGGGTCGTGCTCGAGGATCTCGCCCTTGAACACCCACACCTTGATGCCGCACGTCCCGTAGGTCGTGAAGGCGGTGGCGACGCCGTAATCGACGTCAGCGCGAAGGGTATGCAGGGGAACGCGGCCCTCGCGGTACCACTCCTGGCGGGCGATCTCGGCGCCGCCGAGACGACCCGAGCAGTTGATACGGATGCCTTCGGCTCCGAGACGCATGGCCGACTGCACGGCGCGCTTCATGGCGCGACGGAAGGCGACGCGGCGCTCGAGCTGCTGGGCGATCGAGTCGGCCACCAGGGTGGCGTCGATCTCGGGCTTGCGCACCTCGACGATGTTGATCGTCACGTCGGCCTTGGTCAGCGTGCCGACCAGCTTGCGCAGCTTCTCGATGTCCGCGCCCTTCTTGCCGATGACCACGCCCGGACGACCCGAGTGGATGGTGACGCGGCACTTCCGGTGCGGGCGCTCGATGACGATCTTCGAGACGGCGGCCTGCTTGAGCTGCTTCATGAGGGCGGCGCGGATCGCGACGTCCTCGTGCATGAGCTTGGCGTATTCACCCTTCTGGGCGAACCAGCGGGAGTCCCAGGTCCGGTTGATACCGAGCCGCAGACCGATCGGATTGACTTTCTGGCCCATCAGGTCCTCCTCACGCCGCTTCGGCGGTCGGGACTTCGCGCACCACGATGGTGAGGTTCGCGAAGGGCTTCAGGATACGGGCGCCGCGGCCACGCGCACGGGCGTGGAACCGCTTCAGCACGAGCGCCTTGCCGACGAAGGCCTGGGAGACGACGAGATCGTCGACGTCCAGGTTGTGGTTATTCTCGGCATTGGCGATGGCGCTCTCGAGGCACTTCTTGACCTCGCGGGCGATCCGCTTGCGGGAGAATTCGAGGTCGGCGAGCGCCGAGTCGACCTTCTTGCCGCGAATGAGCTGCGCGACGAGATTGAGCTTCTGCGGGCTGACGCGCAGCATGCGCGCGACGGCCTGAGCCTCGTTCTCGGGGAGCGCGCGGGGAGTGGCGGGCTTGCCCATGATCAGCGCCTCTTCGACTTCTTGTCGGCTGCGTGACCGTGGAAGGTGCGGGTCGGCGAGAACTCGCCGAACTTGTGGCCGACCATTTCCTCGGAGACGTAGACCGGGATGTGCTTCTGTCCGTTGTGCACACCGAAGGTGAGCCCGACGAACTGCGGCAGGATCGTGGAGCGGCGGCTCCAGATCTTGATGACTTCGTTACGGCTGGAACCGCGAGCGGCTTCGGCCTTCTTGAGGAGGTAGCCGTCGATGAACGGCCCCTTCCAGAGCGAGCGTGCCATGGGCGTTACTTCTTACGGTTATGACGGCTGGACAGGATGAAGACGTCGGTCCGCTTGTTCGAGCGGGTCTTCTTCCCCTTCGTGGGAACGCCCCAGGGCGTGACCGGGTTACGGCCGCCGGAGGTACGTCCCTCGCCGCCGCCGTGCGGGTGGTCGACCGGGTTCATGGCAACACCGCGCACGTGCGGGCGCTTGCCGAGCCAGCGGTTGCGGCCGGCCTTGCCGAGCGAGATGTTCATGTGGTCCGGGTTCGACACCGCGCCGACGCTGGCGAAGCACTGACCGTGGACCAGGCGCTGCTCGCCCGAGTTCAGGCGGAGCGTGACGTAGCCCTGATCGCGGCCGACGATCTGGGCGTAGTTGCCGGCGGAGCGGGCGATCGCGCCGCCCTTGCCGATCTTGAGCTCGACGTTGTGGACGATCGTGCCCACCGGCATGTTGCCGACCGGACCGGCATTGCCGGGCTTGATGTCGACCTGCTCGGCCGCGATCACCTTGTCGCCGGGCGACAGGCGCTGCGGAGCCAGGATGTAGCTCTGCGTGCCGTCGGGGAAGGCGATCAGGGCGATGAACGCGGTGCGGTTCGGATCGTATTCGATCCGCTCGACCGTTGCGGACACGCCCATCTGCTCGCGACGCTTGAAGTCCACGTTGCGGAGCGTGCGCTTGTGACCGCCGCCGCGAAAGCGGACCGTGATGCGGCCGAGGTTGTTGCGGCCGCCGGACGACGACTTGCCCTCGGTGAGCTTCTTGACCGGCTTGCCCTTGTAGAGCTCACGGCGGTCGACGAGCACGAGCTGGCGAAGGCTCGGCGTGACCGGTTTGAATGTCTTCAAGGCCATCGGTGGTAATCCTTAACCCGACTTGTCTCAGAGGCCGGTCGTGACGTCGATCGTCTCACCCTCGGCGAGGGTCACGATCGCTTTCTTCACGTCCGAGCGCTGTCCGCGAAGCCCGCGGAAAATCTTCTTCTTTCCCTTGGTGACGAGCGTGTTCACGCCCGTGACCTTGACGTCGAACAGCTTCTCAACCGCTTCTTTGATCTGCGGCTTGGTCGCCTTCGGGGAAACCCGGAACACGACCTTGTTCTGCTCGGTGAGGTTCGTCGCCTTCTCGGTGATGACCGGGGAGACGATGATGTCGTAGTGGCGCGGATCGGCACTCATTGGAAACGCGCCTCCAGCGCATCGATCGCTGCGCGGGTCAGCACGAGCTTCTCGCGACGCAGGATGTCGTACACGTTGATGCCCTGGATCGGCAGCACGTCGATCTGCGGGATGTTGCGGGCGGCGCGGGCGAAGTTCACGTCCACCTCGGCACCGCCGATGATCAGGGCACTGGACAGGCCCATCTTCTCGAAGCGCTCGACGAGGCCCTTGGTCTTGCCCTCGGCCAGCTTCACGTCGTCGACGATGATGAGGGTCGAATCCTTCACCTTCGCCGAGAGGGCGTGCTTCAGGGCGAGTGCACGGACCTTCTTCGGCAGGTCGTGGGCATGGCTGCGCACGACCGGACCGAAGGCGCGTCCACCACCGCGGAACTGCGGGGCGGAAGCGGCGCCGTGACGGGCGTTACCGGTGCCCTTCTGCTTGTACAGCTTCTTGCGCGTCCGGTTCACGTCCGAACGGTTCTTGACCGCATGGGTGCCGGCCTGACGCTTGGCGAGCTGCCAGCGGACCATGCGCTGGAGCAGGTCGACGCGGGGCTCGAGACCGAAGATGGTCTCGTCCAGATCGACGGAACCGGCACCGGCGCCATCGAGCGTGGTGATATCGAGCTTCATCACGCGTTCTCCTCGGAAGCGGGAGCCTCGGGAGCCGGCGCTTCGGTGGCGGGGGCCGAGGCACCCTGCTCACGGAACTTGCCAGGCTGCGGAACGTCCGCGGGAAGCTTGCGCTTCACCGCGTCGCGGATCTGGATCCAGCCGCCGGCGACGCCGGGGACGGCACCTTCGACGAGGATCAGGCCGCGCTCAGGATCCGTGCGCACGACGCGCAGGTTCTGGGTCGTGACCCGGTCGACGCCCATGTGACCGGGCATCTTCTTGTTCTTGAAGGTCTTGCCCGGGTCCTGACGGCCACCGGTCGAACCGATCGAACGGTGCGAGATGGAGACGCCGTGGGTGGCGCGCAGACCGCCGAAGTTCCAGCGCTTCATGCCGCCAGCGAACCCCTTACCCGTGGTGGTGCCCGTCACGTCGACGAACTGCCCCGGGATGAAGTGGTCGGCGGTGATCTCGGCGCCGACCGGGATCAGCTTGTCCTCGGACACGCGGAACTCGGCGAGCTTCTGCTTGGGCTCGACCTTGGCGACCGCGAACCGGCCGCGCTCGGCAGCCGACACGTTCTTCACCTTGGCCTTGCCGACGCCGACCTGAAGGGCGACGTAGCCGTTCTTCTCGACGGTACGGTGGGCAACCACCTGGCATTGATCGATTTTGAGCACTGTGACGGGCACATGTTCCCCAGCATCCGTAAAGATGCGGGTCATGCCGACCTTCTGTGCGATGACGCCTGAGCGCATAGGTGTCTCCCTCGCGCGATTCTACGGTAAGCTCTAAATCCCGGCGGGACTTAGAGCTTGATCTCCACGTCCACGCCGGCGGCGAGGTCGAGCTTCATCAGCGCGTCCACGGTCTGGGGCGTCGGATCGACGATATCGAGGACGCGCTTGTGGGTGCGCATCTCGAACTGCTCGCGCGACTTCTTGTCGATGTGCGGCGAGCGGTTGACGGTGAACTTCTCGATATGCGTCGGCAGCGGGATCGGACCACGGATGGTGGCGCCGGTGCGCTTGGCCGTCGAGACGATCTCGCGGGTCGACGCATCGAGGATGCGATGGTCGAACGCCTTGAGGCGGATGCGAATATTCTGACCGTTCATGACCTGAAACCTTGGCGGGGCGAGGGAGGGGCGGGCGCGAGGACCCGCCCCTCAATCGTTCCCTGCAGACTGACCGTTTGGACGGCGCGATTAATCGTTGATGGCGGCGACGACGCCGGCGCCGACGGTGCGTCCGCCTTCACGGATGGCGAAGCGCAGCTTCTCTTCCATGGCCACCGGCACGATCAGGGTGACGTCCATGGTCACGCTGTCGCCGGGCATCACCATCTCGGTGCCCTCGGGCAGCACGCACACGCCGGTCACGTCCGTGGTGCGGAAGTAGAACTGCGGGCGGTAGTTGGTGAAGAACGGGGTGTGGCGGCCGCCCTCCTCCTTGGTCAGGATGTAGGCCTCGGCCTTGAACTTGGTGTGGGGCTTGACCGAGCCGGGCTTGCACACGACCTGGCCGCGCTCGACGTCCTCGCGCTTGGTGCCGCGCAGCAGCACGCCGACGTTGTCGCCCGCCTGGCCCTGGTCGAGCAGCTTGCGGAACATCTCGACGCCCGTGACCGTCGTGGTCTGGGTGTCGCGGATGCCCACGATCTCCACCGTCTCGCCGACCTTGACGATGCCGCGCTCGACGCGACCCGTCACCACCGTGCCGCGGCCCGAGATCGAGAACACGTCCTCGATCGGCATCAGGAACGGCTTGTCGATCGGACGCTCCGGCTGCGGGATGTAGGCGTCCACCGACGCCATCAGCGCCAGCACCGCGTCGTGGCCGATCGCCTTGTCGCCGTTGTCCAGCGCCACCTTGGCCGAGCCCTTGGTGATCGGGATGTCGTCGCCGGGGAAGTCGTACTTCGAGAGGAGCTCGCGCACCTCCATCTCGACGAGCTCGAGCAGCTCGGCGTCGTCCACGAGGTCGACCTTGTTGAGGAACACCACCAGGGCCGGCACGCCGACCTGGCGCGCCAGCAGGATGTGCTCGCGGGTCTGCGGCATCGGGCCGTCGGCCGCCGACACCACCAGGATCGCGCCGTCCATCTGCGCCGCACCCGTGATCATGTTCTTCACGTAGTCGGCGTGGCCCGGGCAATCCACGTGCGCGTAGTGCCGGTTCGCGGTCTCGTACTCCACGTGCGCCGTCGAGATCGTGATCCCGCGCGCCTTCTCCTCCGGCGCCTTGTCGATCTGGTCATACGCCGTGAACGTCGCACCGCCCGTCTCGGCCAGAACCTTCGTGATCGCCGCCGTCAAAGACGTCTTGCCGTGATCCACGTGACCAATCGTGCCAATGTTGCAGTGCGGCTTCGTACGCGCGAATTTCTCTTTGGCCATGATAGCCTCCGTCTGATCTGATGTTGCGTCTGAAGGGGTGCGGGAGGCGCCCCGAAGGGCGCCGCCGTCTTAGGCGTACTTGGCGACGACCTTTTCGGCCTCGCCGCGCGGCACCTCTTCGTAATGGTCGAACTGCATCGTGAAGTTGGCGCGGCCCTGCGAGAAGGACCGGAGCTGGTTCACATAGCCGAACATGTTGGCCAGCGGCACCATCGCGTTGATGACGTTCGCATTGCCGCGCATGTCCTGGCCCTGGATCTGGCCACGGCGGGAGTTGAGGTCGCCGATCACAGAACCGGTATACTCTTCCGGCGAGACGACCTCGACCTTCATCACCGGCTCGAGGAGCACCGAGCCGCCCTTCTGGAGGGCTTCACGGAGCGCCGCGCGCGACGCGATCTCGAAGGCTAGGGCCGACGAGTCGACGTCGTGGTAGGCGCCGTCGATCAGCTCGACCTTGATGTCGACCACCGGGAAGCCGGCGAGGATGCCGGCACCGAGCACCGAATTCAGGCCCTTCTCGACGCCCGGGATGTACTCCTTGGGCACCGCGCCGCCAATGATCTTCGAGGCGAACTCGAAGCCCTTGCCGGGCTCGTTCGGCTCGACAACGAACTTCACCCGAGCGAACTGACCGGTACCGCCGGTCTGCTTCTTGTGGGTGTAGTCGATCTCGGTGCGCTTCGTGAGCTTCTCGCGGTACGCCACCTGCGGCTGGCCGATATTCGCGTCGACCATGTAGGTGCGGCGCAGGATGTCGACCTTAATGTCGAGGTGGAGCTCGCCCATGCCACGCAGGATGGTCTGGCCCGATTCCTGGTCCGTGGAGACCCGGAAGGATGGGTCCTCGGCCGCCAGCTTGGCGAGGGCGATGCCCAGCTTCTCCTGGTCGGCCTTGGACTTCGGCTCGACGGCGATCTCGATCACCGGCTCGGGGAATTCCATCTTCTCGAGGATGACGGCCTTCTGCGGATCGCAGAGGGTGTCGCCCGTACGGGTGTCCTTGAGGCCGGCAAGCGCCACGATGTCGCCCGTGAAGGCTTCCTTGACGTCCTCGCGGTTGTTGGCGTGCATGAGAAGCATGCGGCCGACGCGCTCTTTCTTATCGCGCGACGAGTTCAGGACGTTGGCGCCCGACTCGATCTTGCCCGAGTAGACGCGGCAGAAGGTGATCGTGCCGACGTGCGGATCGTCCATGATCTTGAAGGCGAGCATGGAGAAGGGATCCGTATCCGACGGGTGCCGGACGGTCTCTTCCTCGGTCTTGAAGTCGATGCCCTTGATCTCGCCGCGATCGGCGGGAGACGGCAGGTATTCGACGACGGCGTCGAGCAGGGGCTGGACGCCCTTGTTCTTGAAGGCCGAGCCGCAGAGCACGGGGTGGAAGGCACGGCGCTGCACGGCGGTGCGGACGAGGCGGTGCATGGTCTCGGCATCCGGCTCGACACCGTCGAGGTAGGCCGACATGGCGTCGTCATCCATCTCCACGCAGGCTTCGACGAGCTTGACGCGATACTCGGCGGCCTGGTCGGCGAGGTCGGCCGGGATCTCGGCCTCCGAGAAGTCCGCGCCGAGCTTCTCCGACGTCCAGACGATGGCCTTCATCTTGATCAGGTCGATGACGCCCTTGAAGGTGTTCTCGGCGCCGATCGGCAGCTGCAGACACACCGGCTTACCGGCGACGCGATCGATGATGTCGGCCACGCACTTGAAGAAGTCGGCGCCGATCTTGTCCATCTTGTTGACGAACACGACGCGCGGCACGTCGTACTTGTCGGCCTGGCGCCAGACCGTCTCGGTCTGCGGCTCGACGCCCTGGTTACCATCGAGCACGCAGACGGCGCCGTCGAGCACGCGGAGCGAGCGCTCAACCTCGATCGTGAAATCCACGTGGCCGGGGGTGTCGATGATGTTCAGGCGCTTGTCGCGCCAGAAGCAGGTCGTCGCAGCCGAGGTGATCGTGATGCCACGCTCCTGCTCCTGCGTCATCCAATCCATCGTCGCGGCGCCGTCATGGACTTCGCCGATCTTATGGGACTTGCCGGTGTAGTAGAGGATCCGCTCGGTGGTCGTGGTTTTGCCGGCATCGATGTGGGCCATGATGCCGAAGTTGCGGTAGTCCTCGATCGCGTGCGTGCGGGGCATCGGATTGCTCCTGAAAGGGTCCGGGTCCGCTTACCAGCGGTAGTGCGAGAAGGCGCGGTTGGCTTCGGCCATCCGGTGGGTGTCTTCCCGCTTCTTCACGGCGTTGCCGCGGTTGTTGGCGGCGTCGAGCAGCTCGGCCGAGAGGCGCTCCACCATGGTGCGGTCGTTGCGGCCGCGGGCGGCCTGGATCAGCCAACGGATGGCCAGCGCCTGGCGGCGCTCGGTGCGCACTTCGACGGGGACCTGGTAGGTCGCGCCGCCGACGCGGCGGGAACGGACCTCGATCGCGGGGGCGACGTTGTCGAGGGCGGCGCGGAAGACTTCGATCGGGTTGGCGCGGGCGCGGTTCTCGACGATGTCGAAGGCACCGTAGACGATGCGCTCGGCGGTCGACTTCTTTCCCTCGTACATGATCGAGTTCATGAACTTGGTCAGCACGATGTCCCCGTACTTCGGGTCCGGGATGATCTCACGCTTCTCGGCAGAATGGCGGCGGGACATCGCTCGCTCCGTCTTAAACTTGGTCTTCTTGAAACCACCCCGCGCAGGCCGCCTTGAGCCTCTGAGAGGCCGGCGACATCCTTACGGGGTGCGCGAATATCGGTCTTACTTCGGCCGCTTGGCGCCGTACTTGGAACGGCGCTGCTTGCGACCCTTGACGCCCTGCGTGTCGAGCACGCCGCGTAGGATGTGGTAGCGCACACCCGGAAGATCCTTCACACGGCCACCGCGGATCATCACCACGGAGTGCTCCTGAAGGTTGTGGCCCTCGCCCGGGATGTAACCGATGACCTCGAAGCCGTTGGTCAGACGAACCTTGGCGACCTTGCGGAGCGCGGAGTTCGGCTTCTTCGGGGTCGTCGTATAGACGCGGGTGCAGACGCCACGCTTCTGCGGGCAGGCGTCGAGCGCCGGCACCTTGTTGCGGCTCTTCTGCGCCTTGCGCGGCTGAGCGATCAGCTGGTTGATCGTCGGCATGCCAATCCTCTCGAAACGCGTCACCTGCGTCGGTGACCGTCGAAATCCAAATCTCGTTCTGGCCGGCCCCGGCATCGCACATGAGTGTGCGACGAAACGCAAAACCGCGCCCCAGGCTGATTTCAGCCTTTGGCGCGCCGTTGCAAGCAGAGGATCACCTGCATCGAAGCAAGCGATCGTGCCGGGCTGACACGTGTTCGTCTGTTGAAGTCGGATGCGTTTAGGAAGCCTGGATCGAGGCCCTGGGCCTCACGATCGATTGCTGCCTACGGCCAGCCGTTCAATGAGGGCCTGATAGAGGCGGATTCGTCCCGCGTCAACCCATTCCGTTACAAGTTCATGAAGTTGCGGGGTCCGGAGGGGCCGCAAATTCGGGCTATTACCCCTCACGAAAAAGGGGCCACCCGGCGGGCAGCCCCTTCTTCTCTGGCGCGATGCGCCGATCCGTCTACTCGGCGGCGGGCGGCAACTCGGAGAGGGGCTGCGCCCCGCTCTCGGCGGCTTTCTGCTGCAGGATCAGGTTGTCGCGACGGCGCGCCACGGCGCGGATCTCGGCAGCCATGGAGCCCGTACCGGCCGGGATGAGAGACCCGACGATGACGTTCTCCTTCAACCCCTCGAGGTAGTCGATCTTGCCGTTGACGGCCGCCTCGGTGAGCACGCGGGTGGTCTCCTGGAACGAGGCCGCCGAGATGAACGACTTCGTCTGCAGGCTCGCCTTGGTGATGCCGAGGAGGACCGGCACGCCGACGACCGGCTTCTTACCCTCGGCAAGCAGCTTCTCGTTGACTTCCGCCAACTCCGTCCGGTCGATCTGGTCGCCGGTCAGGATGTCGGAATCGCCGCCGTCGGTGATCTCGACCTTCTGCAGCATCTGCCGGACGATGACCTCGATGTGCTTGTCGTTGATCGACACGCCCTGGAGCCGGTAGACCTCCTGGATCTCGTTGACGAGGTAGGCAGCGAGTTCCTCCACGCCTTTGATCGCCAGGATGTCGTGCGGCGCGGGGTTGCCGTCGACGATGTAGTCGCCGAGCTCGACCACGTCCCCGTCCTGGAGGTGGATGTGCTTGCCCTTCGGGATCAGGTACTCGACCGCATCGGACCCGTCATGCGGCGTCAGCGTCAGGCGACGCTTGTTCTTGTAGTCGCGCCCGAACTGGATCGTGCCAGACTTCTCCGCGATGATCGCCGCGTCCTTCGGACGACGTGCCTCGAACAGCTCCGCCACCCGCGGCAGACCGCCGGTGATGTCGCGGGTCTTGGCCGAGTCCGCCGAGACGCGGGCCAGGATGTCGCCGGCCTTCACCTTTGCGCCCGGGTCGTAGCCGATGATGGCGTCGACGGGCAGGAAGTAGCGCGCATCCGAGCCGCGCGGCAGCTTCATCGGCTTGCCGTCGGCATCGAGCACCAGCATCGCCGGCTTGAGGTCGGCGGTGCGGGCGGTCCCCCGCCAATCGATGACGACGCGCTTGGCGATGCCGGTCGACTCGTCGGTGGTCTCGGTGATCGACTGACCGTCGATGAGGTCCTCGTAGGCCACCACGCCGTCCGTCTCGGTGATGATCGGACGGGTGTAGGGATCCCACTCGGCGATGCGCTGGCCGCGCTTGACGGTGTCGCCCTCGTCCACGCGGAGCTTCGCGCCGTATTGCAGGCGGTGGTTCGCGCGCTCGGTCCCGTCGGACCCGACGATGACGATGGAGACGTTACGGCCGGTGGCGATGAGATCGCCATCCGAGTTCCGTGCCAGGGCGCGGTTGCGGATCTTGATCGTGCCCTCGAAGCTCGATTCGATGAAGGACGAATCGGAGATCTGGGCAGCGCCACCGATGTGGAAGGTACGCATGGTGAGCTGGGTGCCCGGCTCGCCGATGGACTGCGCCGCGATGACGCCGACGGCCTCGCCCATGTTGACGGGCGTGCCGCGGGCGAGATCGCGCCCGTAGCAGGTGGCGCAGACGCCGCTCTTGGTGGCGCAGACGAGCACCGAGCGGATCTTGACCTCCTGGATCCCGGCCGCCTGGATGGCCGGCAGGTGCTTCTCCTCGATCGTCTCGTTGGTCTTGACGATCACCGTTCCGTCGAGGGCCACCAAGTCCTCGGCCGTCGCGCGGCCGAGGATGCGGATGGCGAGCGGCGCCACGACCTGGCCCGCATCCACGATGGCGCGCATGCGGATCCCGTTGGTGGTGCCGCAATCGACCTCGCGGATGACGGCGTCCTGGGCCACGTCGACGAGACGACGGGTCAGGTAGCCCGAGTTCGCGGTCTTCAACGCCGTGTCCGCGAGGCCCTTGCGGGCGCCGTGGGTGGAGTTGAAGTACTCGAGCACGTCGAGGCCTTCCTTGAAGTTCGAGATGATCGGCGTCTCGATGATCTCGCCCGAGGGCTTGCTCATCAGGCCGCGCATGGCGGCGAGCTGGCGCATCTGCTCGCGGGAGCCGCGGGCGCCGGAATTCGCCATCATGTAGACCGAGTTGACCTGCTTGTCGGTCCCGTTCTCGTCCTTCTGGACCGCGGAGATCGCGGCCATCATCTCGTCGGCGAGGCGGGCCGAGCACTTGCCCCAGGCATCGACGACCTTGTTGTACTTCTCACCCTGGGTGATCAGGCCGTCGTTGAACTGCTGCTCGAACTCCTTGACCAGGTCGCGGGTCGACCCGACGATCGACCACTTGTTGGCCGGCACGACCATGTCGTCCTTGCCGAACGAGATGCCGGCCTTGAACGCGTGGTTGAAGCCGAGCGCCATGATGCGATCACAGAAGATCACCGACTCCTTCTGACCGCAGTGGCGGTAGACGGTGTCGATCATCGCCGAGATCTCCTTCTTGGTCATCAGCTTGTTGACGACGTCGAAGGGCACCTTGGCGTGCTGCGGCAGGGCCGTGGACAGGATGACCCGGCCCGGCGTGGTGTCGTAGGTCTTGGTCAGCGGCTCGCCGTCGGGGCCGATGCCGTTCCAGCGCCAGCGGATCTTCGAGTGCAGCTTGACGGTCTTGGCGGCCAGGGCGTGCTCGAGCTCGCCGATGTTGCCGAAGACACCCTGCATCGGGTTCTGCTTGTTGGTCGGGTCGAAGGCGCCGATCGCCCCCTCGGCCACGATCGACAGGTAGTAGAGGCCGAGCACGATGTCCTGCGACGGCACGATGATCGGGTGACCGTTCGCCGGGTGCAGGATGTTGTTGGTCGACATCATCAGGACGCGCGCTTCCAGCTGAGCCTCGAGGCTCAGGGGAACGTGCACGGCCATCTGGTCGCCGTCGAAGTCCGCGTTGAAGGCGGTGCAGACCAGCGGGTGCAGCTGGATCGCCTTGCCCTCGATCAGCTTGGGCTCGAAGGCCTGGATGCCGAGGCGGTGCAGGGTCGGCGCGCGGTTCAGCATCACCGGGTGCTCGCGGATCACCTCGTCGAGGATATCCCAGACCTCCGGCTTCTCCTTCTCCACGAGCTTCTTGGCCTGCTTCACCGTGGCGGAGAAGCCCTTGGCGTCGAGGCGCGCGTAGATGAACGGCTTGAACAGCTCCAGCGCCATCTTCTTCGGCAGGCCGCACTGGTGCAGCTTCAGCTCCGGACCGACGACGATGACCGAGCGGCCGGAGTAGTCGACGCGCTTGCCGAGGAGGTTCTGGCGGAAGCGGCCCTGCTTGCCCTTCAGCATGTCGGCGAGCGACTTCAGCGGACGCTTGTTGGCGCCCGTGATCACGCGACCGCGGCGGCCGTTGTCGAAGAGCGCATCCACCGCCTCCTGGAGCATACGCTTCTCGTTGCGGATGATGATGTCCGGCGCGCGCAGCTCGATCAGCCGCTTGAGGCGGTTGTTGCGGTTGATGACGCGGCGGTAGAGGTCGTTCAGGTCGGACGTGGCGAAGCGACCGCCATCCAGGGGGACGAGCGGGCGCAGGTCCGGCGGGATCACCGGCACCACGGTGAGGATCATCCACTCGGGCTTGTTGCCCGACATCTGGAAGGCCTCGATGATCTTCAGGCGCTTGAGAAGCTTCTTGGGCTTCAGCTCCGACGTGGTGGTGGCGATCTCCTCGCGCAGGGAATCGGCGATGCCGTCGAGGTCCAGCTCCTGCAGGATCCGGCGGATGGCCTCGGCGCCGATCATGGCGGTGAAGCTGTCCTCGCCGTACTCCTCCTGGGCGCGCAGGTACTCCTCCTCCGACAGGAGCTGACGCTCCTTGAGGGGGGTGAGGCCCGGCTCGATGACGCAGTAGGACTCGAAGTACAGGATCCGCTCGAGATCCTTCAGCGCCATGTCGAGGAGCAGGCCGATGCGGCTCGGCAGCGACTTCAGGAACCAGATGTGGGCGACGGGCGCGGCGAGCTCGATATGGCCCATGCGGTCGCGCCGGACGCGCGCGAGGGTGACCTCGACGCCGCACTTCTCACAGATGACGCCCTTGTACTTCATGCGCTTGTACTTGCCGCACAAGCACTCGTAGTCCTTGATGGGTCCGAAGATGCGCGCGCAAAACAGGCCGTCACGCTCGGGCTTGAACGTGCGATAGTTGATCGTCTCGGGCTTCTTGATCTCGCCGAAAGACCACGAGAGGATCTTCTCCGGCGACGAGATCGAGATCTTGATCTGGTCGAAGCTCTGGGGCTGAGCCTGCTGGTTGAAAAGATTCATGACCTCTTGGTTCATGATCTACTCCTGCTGACGAGGCGCACCCTCCGCCGAGGGGCTGACCGCGTGCTGTAAACGGGTGCGGCGCGACGACCGGCCGGATCGTCGCTGACCGTAGAACGGGAGGCCCTGCCCCTCCCCGCTCCGACCGCGCCGGGGTCGAGCCCGGCGCGGGAGCGTGATGCGGTGGTTATTCGGCCGCCTCTGCGGGCGGCTCGATCTGGTCGTTGGCGAGCTTCTTCGAGGAGGTGAGCTCCACGTTGAGGCCCAGCGAGCGCATTTCCTTGACGAGCACGTTGAACGACTCGGGGATGCCGGCCTCGAAGGTGTCGTCGCCGCGCACGATGGCCTCGTAGACCTTGGTGCGGCCGGCCACGTCGTCCGACTTGACCGTGAGCATCTCCTGCAGCGTGTACGCGGCGCCGTAGGCTTCGAGGGCCCAGACCTCCATCTCGCCGAAGCGCTGACCGCCGAACTGCGCCTTTCCGCCCAGCGGCTGCTGGGTGACGAGGGAGTACGGGCCGATCGACCGCGCGTGGATCTTGTCGTCCACGAGGTGGTGCAGCTTCAGCATGTAGATGTAGCCCATCGTCACCTTGCGGTCGAAGGGCTCGCCCGAGCGGCCGTCGTAGAGCGTCGACTGGGCCGACCGGTCGAGACCGGCCATCTCCAGCATCTGCTCGATGTCGGCTTCCTTGGCGCCGTTGAACACCGGGGTCGCCATCGGCACGCCGCGGCGCACGTTGTTGGCGGCCTCGGCCAGCTCCTCGTCGGACAGCCCTTCGAGCTCGGACGGCGAGTAGATCGCCTTCATCTCGTCCCGGAGGGGCTCGATGTCCTGGCTGCGCAGGTAGGCATCCACCGCCTGGCCGACCTTCCGGCCGAGTCCGGCCGCGGCCCAGCCGAGGTGGGTCTCGAGGATCTGACCGACGTTCATGCGCGAGGGCACGCCGAGCGGGTTCAGCACGATGTCGGCATGGGTCCCGTCCTCCAGGAACGGCATGTCCTCGATCGGCACGATCCGGGAGACGACACCCTTGTTGCCGTGACGGCCGGCCATCTTGTCGCCGGGCTGGATCTTGCGCTTCACCGCCACGAAGACCTTGACCATTTTCATGACGCCGGGCGGAAGCTCGTCGCCGCGCTGCAGCTTCTCGACCTTGTCGAGGAAGCGCTGCTCGAGGCGCTTCTTCGACTCGTCGTACTGCTTCTGCATCGCTTCCATCTCGGTCATGAGACGGTCGTCGATGACGGCGAACTGCCACCATTGCGAACGCGGGTACTCGCTGAGGAGCTCACGGCTGAGCGTCGTCTCCTTCTTGAAGCCCTTCGGACCGGCGATGGGGGCCTGACCGATGAGCACAGTGGCGAGACGCGCGTAGGTGTTGCGATCGAGGATCGCCTGCTCGTCGTCGCGATCCTTGGCGAGACGCTCGATCTCCTCGCGCTCGATCGCCTGGGCGCGCTCGTCCTTGTCGACGCCGTGGCGGTTGAACACCCGGACCTCGACGATTGTGCCGGTCACGCCCGGGGGGACCCGGAGCGAGGTGTCGCGCACGTCGGACGCCTTCTCGCCGAAGATGGCGCGCAGGAGCTTCTCCTCCGGCGTCATCGGGCTCTCGCCCTTCGGCGTGATCTTGCCGCACAGGATGTCGCCCGCGTGGACCTCGGCGCCGATGTAGACGATGCCGGCTTCGTCGAGGTTCTTGAGCGCCTCTTCCGAGACGTTCGGGATGTCGCGGGTGATTTCCTCCGGACCGAGCTTGGTGTCTCGGGCCATCACCTCGAATTCCTCGATGTGGATCGAGGTGAACACGTCATCCTTCACGATCCGCTCGGAGAGCAGGATCGAGTCCTCGAAGTTGTAGCCGTTCCACGGCATGAACGCGACGAGCACGTTCCGGCCCAGCGCCAGCTCGCCGAACTCCGTCGAGGGACCGTCGGCGATGATCTCGCCCTTCTTCACGGCCTCGCCGACGCGCACCAGCGGCTTCTGCGTGATGCAGGTCGACTGGTTGGAGCGCTGGAACTTCTGAAGGCGGTAGATGTCGACGCCCGGCTTGTTGGCGTCGGCCTCCTCGGTGGCCCGGATGACGATACGGGTGGCGTCCACCTGATCGACGATGCCGGTCCGGCGCGCCGCGATGGCGGCACCGGAGTCGCGTGCGACCACGGCCTCCATACCGGTGCCGACGAAGGGCGCGTCGGCGCGAACCAGCGGCACGGCCTGGCGCTGCATGTTCGAGCCCATCAGGGCGCGGTTGGCGTCGTCGTTCTCGAGGAACGGAATGAGCGCGGCCGCCACCGAGACGAGCTGCTTGGGCGACACGTCCATGAGGTCGACGCGATCCGGCGGCACGACGATGACGTCGCCGGCCCGACGGCAGACCACCAGGTCCTCCGTCAGCTTGAAGTTCTCGTCCATCTGGGCGTTGGCCTGGGCGACGTAGTACTTCGCCTCCTCCATCGCCGACAGGTAGGCGACGTCGGTGGTGACGACGCCGTCCTTCACCCGCCGGAACGGGGTCTCGATGAAGCCGTACTTGTTGACCCGCGCGAAGGTGGCCAGCGAGTTGATCAGGCCGATGTTCGGGCCTTCCGGCGTCTCGATCGGACAGATGCGGCCGTAATGGGTCGGGTGCACGTCGCGCACCTCGAAGCCGGCGCGCTCGCGGGTCAGGCCGCCAGGGCCGAGCGCCGAGAGGCGACGCTTGTGCGTCACTTCCGAGAGCGGATTGGTCTGGTCCATGAACTGCGACAGCTGGGAGGAGCCGAAGAACTCGCGCACGGCCGCAGCTGCGGGCTTCGCGTTGATGAGGTCCTGCGGCATCACCGTGTCGATATCGACGGAGGACATCCGCTCCTTGATGGCGCGCTCCATGCGGAGCAGGCCGAGGCGGTACTGGTTCTCCATCAACTCGCCGACCGAGCGCACGCGGCGGTTGCCGAGGTGATCGATGTCGTCGATCTCGCCCTTGCCGTCGCGCAGGTCCACCAGGGCCTTGACGACCGCGAGCATGTCCTCGCGGCGCAGCGTCCGCACGGTGTCCTCGGCGTCGAGGTCGAGGCGCATGTTCATCTTCACGCGGCCGACGGCCGAGAGGTCGTAGCGCTCGGGGTCGAAGAACAGCGAGTGGAACATCGCCTCGGCGGTGTCCAGGGTCGGCGGCTCACCGGGACGCATGACACGGTAGATGTCGAACAGCGCGCCTTCGCGGCCCGAGTTCTTGTCCACCGCGAGGGTGTTGCGGATGTAGGGGCCGACGTTGATGTGGTCGATGTCGAGCACGGGCAGCTCGGACACGCCGACATCCTCGAGGCTCTTGAGGAGCTTGTCGGAGATCTCGTCGCCGGCCTCGGCCCAGATCTCGCCGGTCTTGGCGTTGACCAAGTCCTCGGCGATGTACTGGCCGATCAGGTCCTCGTCGGTGGCCTTCAGGAACTGCACGCCGCGCTCGGCGATCTGCCGGGCGTTGCGAGCGTTCAGCTTCTTGCCGGCCTCGAGCACGACCTCGCCGGACTCGGCGTCGATCAGATCGACGGAAGCCTTGAAGCCCTTCAGGCGATCGGCGTCGTAGGGCACCCGCCAATCCGCGCCATCGCGGTCGTAGACCACGCGGTTGTAGAAGGTCGACAGGATCTCCTCGCCATCCAGGCCGAGTGCGAACAGCAGCGACGTCACGGGGAGCTTGCGCTTCCGATCGATGCGGACGTGCACGATGTCCTTGGCATCGAACTCAACGTCGAGCCAGGAGCCGCGATACGGGATAATGCGGGCGGCGAAGAGGAGCTTGCCGGAGGAGTGCGTCTTACCCTTGTCGTGGTCGAAGAACACGCCCGGGGAGCGGTGCATCTGGGAGACGATGACGCGCTCGGTGCCGTTGACGATGAAGGTGCCGTTCTCCGTCATCAGGGGCATGTCGCCCATGTAGACGTCCTGCTCCTTAATGTCCTTGACCGACTTCGCGCCGGTATCCGGGTCCACGTCGAACACGATGAGGCGGAGCGTCACCTTGAGAGGAGCCGCATACGTGATGCCGCGCTGGCGGCACTCGTCGACGTCGTATTTTGGCTGCTCGAACGTGTACTTCACGAACTCGAGGAGTGCCGTCGAGGAGAAGTCCGAGATCGGGAAGACCGACTTGAACACGGTCTGCAGGCCTTCGTCGCCCCGTCCGCCTTCCGGCTCGTCCATGATCAGGAACTGGTCGTAGGACGCCTTCTGAACCTCGATGAGGTTCGGCATCTCGGCGACTTCCTTGATCTTGCCGAAGAATTTGCGAATCCGCTTGCGACCGACCAGCGTGTTGGCCATGGGTGACCTCGCTCCTACGTCCCGCGTACCGGGTGCCCGGGGAAGGCGTCTGCCTCCCGCAACCAGGCTTCGGGCCCGCCCCGCCGGACGACGCCCTCCCGAACTGAAAATCCTGTGGCCCTCGCGTGGGCCGGTCGGGCCGCCTGAAGCGACCATGGCCCACGGGCGTGAACCCGCGGGCCGTTGGTGCCGTCAGGCTCCGGGGAGCCTGACGGAAAGTGATGGACCGGTCCGGTCCACCGAAGGGTCTTACTTGAGCTCGACCTTGGCGCCAGCCTTCTCGAGCTGGGCCTTGAGCTTCTCGGCCTCTTCCTTGTTGACGGACTCCTTGACGGCCTTCGGAGCACCCTCGACGAGGTCCTTGGCTTCCTTGAGGCCGAGGCCGGTGATCGCGCGGACCTCCTTGATGACCTCGATCTTCTTGTCGCCGGCGGCGGTGAGCATGACCGTGAACTCGGTCTGCTCCTCGGCGGCGGCAGCGCCAGCACCACCGGCGGCCGGGCCGGCGGCCACGGCGACGGCAGCGGCGGCCGAGACGCCCCACTTCTCTTCGAGCATCTTGGCGAGGTCGGCGGCCTCGAGAACGGTCAGCGAGGACAGGTCGTCGACGAGCTTGGCAAGATCAGCCATGTTGGTATTCCCTTGGATATCGGTTTGAACGGATGGGTTGATAAGGGCGATGCGGCCTCAGGCCGCTTCGCTCTGAGCCTCGTCCTTGGTGGCATAGGCCCCGAACACGCGGGCGAGCTTGGCCGCCGGTGCGTTGACGACCTGGGCAATCTTGGTCGCGGGAGCCTGGATGAGGCCCACGATCTTGCCGCGCAGTTCGTCGAGGGACGGCAGCGAGGCGAGGGCCTTCACACCGTCCGGGTTCAGGGCGGTCGTGCCCATGGCGCCGCCGAGGATCACGAGCTTGTCGTTGACCTTGGCGAAGTCCACCGCAACCTTGGCGGCCGCGACCGGATCGCTCGAATAAGCGAGCAGGGTCGGACCCTTCAGGAGGGGCTTGATGGAGGCGACGTCCGTGCCATCGAGAGCGATGTTGGCGAGGCGGTTCTTGGTGACCTTCACGGTGGCACCGGCCTGCTTCATCTGCGAGCGCAGCTTCTGCATGTCGGCGACCGTGAGGCCCTTGTAGTGGGCCACGACGACGACGGCGGTGTTCGCGAACACGCCGTTGAGCGTCGAGACGAGATCAGCTTTGGCTGTCCTGTCCACTGGGGCTCTCTCCGGTTGGCGGAACCCGAGAACGGGTCCGCCGGTTGCACATGCCGCCCGGGACGGAACTCGGCTTAACAAGAAGCCGGAACGTCCTTGGCGACGCTTCACGGCCCTGTCCCCTACCGCCCCCCGGAACGGGTGGACGACACGGGTGAGATGGTTCAAACCGATGCCTCACCTTGTCCGCGAGATGCGAACCCGGCGAGGGCAGTAGAATTTCGGTCTTCCCAGTCTGTGCAGGCTTGCGGATTAAGCCGGTGGCCCGGCGCCTGCAGTCTCGGACAGGACATGGCCGGACGAAGCTCAGAAGGGGTTTTATGCCCCTCGAAGCCTTCCGGCCAACACCACCTGGTTGCCCAGGCGATCTCTCAATCGGAATGCGACCGATCGGCCGATTCCTTTCTCATGTATGAAAACGTTGAGCGGGGTCTATAGAGCCTTGCAAGCAGCCTGCCAAGTGCCCAGGGCGATTATTCCGTCGCAGGCTGCGCATTTTCCTTGACGCCGTCGGCGGCCCCGGACTGCGATCCGGGACCACGCGCGGACAGAGCGTAAGCGCCTGTCAGGTCGGCAGGAATCTGCGCGCTGCCCGCCACCATGGCTCGCGGGCATTGTGCGTCTGGTCCGCCTTGGCGGCGTAGAACGAGGCATTGTGCTCGCCGCGCAGGGCCTCGCGGGTGAAGCGGATCAGGTGGTGGGCGACGAAGCCCATGTTGAATACCGCCTCGATCTGGCCGCGCTTGAGGGCGTGGCCGGCGGCCCGCCAGAACACCCGGCGGTAATCGGACAGCAGGCCGACGCGCACGGCGATGTTGAAGCCCAGCACGAGGCCGCGGCGCAGGTTGGTGCGGGTCAGCTTTCCCTTCACCGGGGTCTTGATCCGGTTCGGGTAGGTCACCTCCACCTGGTGCCGGAAGCGCTCGAAGATCTGCGCCGGCTCGTAGGCATGGGCGATGGCCCGGCGCCAGGAGGCCACCACGTCGTCGTGCGGGCGCTTGAACAGGACGTTCGATTCCAGCGCGGCGTCGTGGACGAGGCGGTTCTCGCGGGTCAGACGGTCCCAGAGCGGCGTCTTCGGCAGCGCCTGCAGCAGGTTCATGGTCAGCACCGGCACGGCCGACTTGTCGATGAAGTCGATGAGCTTCTGCTCGGACTGGTCGGTGTCGGTGTCGAGGCCAAGGATGATGCCCGAGGTCACCTCGAGGCCGTAGCTGTTGAGGATTTCGATCGCCTCGTACATCGGCACCGCGGCGTTGTGCTTCTTGTCGATTCCCGCGAGGGCGTCCTCCTCCGGCGTTTCGATGCCGACGAAGACGGTCATGAAGTTGGCCTGCCGCATCAGCTCGAGGATATCGGGCTGCTTGGCCATGTTCAGGGTCGCCTCGCAGGCAAACTGGAGCGGATAGGCGTTCTTCTTCTGCCACGCCACGAGGTGGGGCAGCATGTCCTTCGTGGCCTTGCGGTTGCCGATGAAGTTGTCGTCGACGAAGTAGACCACCGCCGGGTGCCCAGGCTGGGCGATGATCGCGTCGAGCTCGCCGAGCATCTGCTCGGGACTCTTCAGCCGCGGCTGGCGGCCGTAGAGCTGCGGGATGTCGCAGAACTCGCAGCGATAGGGGCAGCCGGAGGAGAATTGCAGCGAGCCGATGAGGTAGCGCTTGAGCGGTGCCGCCTCGTAGGCCGGGGCCGGGAAGTCGGAGAGCGGCAGGCGTTCCTTGGTCTCCAGGCGCACCTGCGCCGCCGGAATCGACACGTCCCGGTCGAGGATCGCCACCAGTTCGTCGGTGGCGTCGCCGATCTCGCCGAGATGCAGGTAGTCGAATTCGGGATACTGCTCGGGAGAGCCGGAGACCGAGGGGCCGCCGAGCACCGTCACCTTACCGGCCGCGTGGGCCCGGGCGTAGATGTCCCGGATCTGCGGGGCCTGGATGTGCATGCCGGAGACGAACACCGCGTCGGCCCAGGCGAAGTCCGCCGCGCCGGCCCGTACGATGTTCTCGTCGATGAATCGGTACTCCCAGGCCTCGGGCATGTAGGCCGCGATGAGCAGGAGCCCCTGTGGGGGCATGAAGGCCTTCACGCCGCCCATCAGGGGGTAGGCGTGAGAGAAGGTCCCGAAGGACGGCGTGTAGGCGGGAAAGACGCACAGGATGCGTCGCTTCGAGATCACGGAGAGTGTGCATCGCATGACCGCATACCTAGCACAGCCAAGCGCGAAGGCGTCACCCTCCCCTGTTGATTTCTATGGCTTTCCGTCGATCGGGCCCGCTCCCTCCCGGCGACCGCCCTGCCCCTTCACGAGGCTTTGAACGAATCCCCGCGCCGGACGCGGGCCGGACCCCGGATGCCGGCGCGCCTGCCGGCGTCCTGCGCCAGGGTGTCCGGGGCTCACTCGACCTGGGAATCCTCTCCCTCGATGGCGAGCCTCCGGAGGATCTGGAGCGCGCTCGCGAGCCGGGCCATCGGCGGGGACCCGAGAGCCAGGCGGACCCCGTTGGGCGCCGCGGCGGAATCGATGGCGAAGGCGCTTGCGGGCGAGACCGCCACCCCGTTGCGTGCCGCCGCCGCGGCGTATCGGTCGGCGTTCCAGGCACCGGGAAGCGTCAGCCAGAGGTGATAGGCGCGCGGGTCGCCCTGGACATCGAGGCCGGACAGGGTCTCACGGGCGAGGGTCTGGCGCGCTGCCGCATCCGTGCGCTTGGCGCGCCCGATCCGCCCGGCCAGACCGTCGTTGATCACGTGGATCGCCATCGCCAAGGGAAGGCCGCTCACCGTCCAGGCTCCGTTGCGGATGATGCGGGCCAGGCGATCCACGAGGGCGGCCGGGGCGGCGACGAAGCCGAGGCTCAGGCCTGGCGCCAGCCGCTTCGACAGGCTGTCCACCAGGATCACGCGGTCCGGCGCCAGGGCAGCGAGGGGCTCCTCGTCGCATAGGAACCCGTAGACTGCGTCCTCGATCCCCATGATGTCGTGACGCTCCAGCAGTTCCGCGATGGTATGGCGGCGGGCCTCGTCCATGGTGTGTCCGAGCGGGCTCTGCAGGACGGTCTGCAGGTAAACGGCGCGGAGGGGTGCCTCCTTCTGTGCCGCCGCGATGGCATCCGGCCTCACCCCCCGCTCGTCCACGGCGAGCGGCACCGGGACGATCCCGAGCCGGGCCGCCAGCCCTCTGATCACCGGATAGGTCAGGGCCTCGACCCCGATGCGCTCGCCGGGCTGGACGAGGGCCGCCATCGCGGCGGCGATGCCCTGCCGCCCTGCTCCCGTGAAGAGGACGTGATCCGGCTCGGCCGACCAGCCTCCCCTCTGGAAGAAGGCCGCGGCCGATTCCCGCGCCTGCGCGGTCGCCACGGGTCGCACCGGTGGGAAGGTCGCCTGCAGTTCTGCCGGGTCCAGCAGGGCCCGGAGGCTGGTGGCGAGGTCGGCGGCCTGATGGGGAAGGATGGAGAAGACGTGTTCGAGGTTGATCAGGCCCGTCTCGGCCTCCGACGCCGCCGTCGTGACGATGCCGGCTGGGCCGCGGATATAGGTCCCCCGCCCCACTTCTCCGGTGACGAGGCCGCGCCGCACCAATTCGGCATAGACGCGGCTGGCCGTCGAGACCGCGATCCCGCGTTCGTAGGCGAACTGTCGCTGTGGCGGCAGTTGGGTTCCCGGCGGCAGGGCGCCCGATGCGATCTCGGCCGCCAGTCCGTCGGAAATCGTCCGGTAGTCGCTCACGCCAATATTGCTCCGAGTGCAATGATTCGATTGATATCGGTTGAAATCGGATCAATGGAGAGGGGGGCGATCCGATGGAGGCCGCAGATGATATCGAGACCAGACAGTTTGCCAACCGATCGTTCTTCAGTGGGGGCTCTTCTATCCTACGGGACCGCTAGGTCTCCGGTCCGGCGACTCCGGACGTCTCCTGTGGCACGCGTGATTACCCTCGTCGCGCTGTGGCGTCGCCGCGCCGTGGGGCGCCGTACGATTCGGGCAATGACATCGGAGCAAATGGCGGAACTCGATCTCGATTGCACTGCGTTGCGTCGTGAAGGCGCGAAGCCATTCTGGCGCGCGTGAATCGAGAATCGGTCGCTCGGTCGCCATGGAGGGCGATCGCTCGGGGCTGCGTCGCGCGCCTCGGGAAGCGCATCCGCATCCCGACCGCGGCGTTGTCAGAAGCGGTCGGTTTCCGGACGGCCTCGCGAACGGTCGAGCGTCCGAGAAAGTCCTGGTTTTGTTTCCAAGTCGACGAAAAGGATGTTCTCTCTCTCAATATATCTTTGAAATAACTTGGTATTGCTCTCGGTCGAATTCAGCAACACGATCGTACCGTCAAATTTCGGGGCCTGGCACGGGCATGTGTGCGGCCAGACAGGTGCTGTCGGTGATCGCCGGCCCGGCCCGAACCCCGATGCCGTTCCACCGCTGGAGAGCGACCGTGTCCTACAGAATCCTCCCTGCAGCCCGGGTTGCCCTGGCTGTCCTGGCGTTGCCGACTCTCGGGGCTCGGGTGGCACAATCCGCCGAGCAGAGTCAGGCTCGGTCGAGCCCTCTCGTCTCCACCGAGTGGCTCGAGGCCAACCTCGCCGACCCGAAGCTGCGCATCGTCGAGGTCAGCGTCGAGCCGGGCGTGTACGAGCGCGGCCACGTGCCCGGCGCACAGAACGTGGTCTGGCACACCGACCTCGTGGAGACCGTGAGCCGCGACATCGCCGGGCCGGAGAAGTTCGCCGCCCTGGTCCGGCGCCTGGGCATCGACCGCGACACCACCGTGGTGCTCTACGGCGACAACAACAACTGGTTCGCCGCCTGGGGCGCCTGGGTCTTCGCCCAGTACGGCCTCGTGGACAACGTCAAGCTCCTTGATGGCGGGCGCAAGAAGTGGGAGGCCGACAAGCGGCCGCTGGAGACACGAAGCCCGGACGTGGCGGCCTCGCGCTTCCCCGTCACGCCGGTCTCCAGCGCGCAGCGCGCGCGCCTCGCGGATGTCCTCGCCGTTGCCCGCAAGGAGCGCAACGAGGCGATCCTCGACATCCGCTCGCCGGACGAGTTCTCGGGCAAGGTCATCGCACCGCCCGGCATCCAGGAACTCGCGATCCGGGCCGGCCACATCCCCGGTTCGGTGAACGTCCCCTGGGCCAAGGCCGTCAATCCGGACGGCACCATCAAGCCCGTGGCGGAATTGAAGAGGCTCTACGCGGAGGCGGGGATCGACGGCTCGAAGCCGGTGATCACCTCCTGCCGCATCGGCGAGCGCTCCAGCCATTCCTGGTTCGTCCTGAGCCGGATCCTCGGCTACCCGGTGCGCAACTACGACGGGTCCTGGACGGAGTACGGCAACACCGTGGGCGTGCCCGTGGTGAACCTCGCCGGGACCGTCTGGATCGGCAAGTAAGCGCCGTCGAATTCCCGCCTCCCCGTGAGCGTCTCCCCCCTCGCAAATGTCGGCGCGCACAGGCCCCAGGCCGGGCGCGTCCCCATTCCGCTGCGCGCCCTCTTCGCAGGCCTGATCGGCGCGGGCCTGCTGTTTGCTGCCTGGTACCTCTCGGGGGAGCCCGGCAGCGGTCGGCTCGCCCTCTCCCTCACCTTCGGCGCCGCGTTCGGCTTCGCGCTGCAGCGCGCCCGCTTCTGCTTCTTCTGCCTGTGGCGCGACCTGATCGACCGGGGCGATCCGCGCGGGGCGCTGGGCATCCTGGCGGCTCTGGCCGTGGGCACGGTTGGCTACGGCGTCGTGCTCGGCGCTTGGCTCCCCGATCCCGGTGGCCCGCGCCTCGCCCCGGACGCGCATATCGGTCCCGTAGGCCCGGTCCTGGCCCTGGCGGGCGCCGTGTTCGGGAGCGGCATGGCGATCTCGGGCTCCTGCATCGGGGCGCATCTCTACCGGCTCGGCGAGGGCTCGCCGACGGCGCCCTTCGCCCTCGTGGGCACCGCACTGGGCTTCGTTCTGGGGTTTGCCAGCTGGAACACACTCTTTCTCACCAGCATCAGCGAGGCGCCGGTGCTCTGGCTGCCGCGGTACGTCGGCTATGCCGGCAGCCTGGTCCTCACGCTCGGTGTCCTGGCGACCCTGGCGCTGCCGCTCCTGCGGCGGCTGCCACCGGTGGTGACGATGGCGCCGCGGCGGGTCGATCCGCTGCGAGCGGTGTTCGCCGAGCGCTGGCCGACCTGGATCGGTGGTCTCGCGGTGGGCGCCATCGGGACGCTGGCCTATCTCCGGGTGGGGCCGCTCGGCGTCACCGCCGAGATCGGCGGGCGCAGCCGGCAGGCAGCGGCAACCCTCGGCCTCCTGCCCGAGCGCCTGGAAGGCCTCGACGGCTTTCGCGGATGCGCCACGGCGATCCGGGACGCGGTGCTGACCCCGAACGGCTTGTTCGTCGCCGGGCTGGTGATCGCCTCCTTCGCGGCCGCCCTCGCGGCGGGGGAATTCCGTCCTGCGCGTCCGACCCGGGATCAGGCCGCGCGCGGTCTCCTCGGCGGACTCCTCCTCGGCTGGGGCGCGATGACGGGGCTCGGCTGCAGCGTCGGTACGCTGCTCTCCGGCATCATGGCAGGGGCGGTGTCGGGCTGGGTCTTCGGGGCGGCGATGTTCGCCGGGCTCACCGCGACCCTGTTCGTGGGGCGACGCCTGCGTCTTCTGCCTTAGGGCCGGACACACAAAAACGCCCGACCGCGAGGCCGGGCGTTTCCATCGATTCGCGATCACGCCGGGGCGTGAATCAGGCGGTCAGCACTGTCGAGGGCTCGACCTTCACGCCCGGACCCAT
This sequence comes from Methylobacterium sp. AC433, assembly GCF_979253015.1. NCBI lineage: Bacteria > Pseudomonadati > Pseudomonadota > Alphaproteobacteria > Hyphomicrobiales > Methylobacteriaceae > Methylobacterium > Methylobacterium sp. AC433. The sequence continues at coordinate 64,353 of NZ_CEEDBN010000013.1, forward strand.
CGAGGAGGTCACGGCGACGCGCTGGACGTACTGGCCCTTGGCGCCGGCGGGCTTGGCCTTGGAGACCGCGTCCGCGAAGGCCTTGATGTTCTCGACGAGCTTGTCGGCGTCGAACGAGACCTTGCCGATGCCGGCGTGGATGATGCCGGCCTTCTCGACGCGGAACTCGACCGAGCCGCCCTTGGCGCCGGCGACGGCACCCTTCACGTCCATGGTCACGGTTCCGACCTTCGGGTTCGGCATCAGGCCGCGCGGGCCGAGCACCTTGCCGAGACGGCCGACGAGCGGCATCAGGTCGGGCGTCGCGATGCAGCGATCGAACTCGATCTTGCCGCTCTGGACGATCTCGAGGAGGTCCTCGGCGCCCACGATGTCGGCGCCGGCGGCCTTGGCCTCGTCGGCCTTGGCGCCGCGGGCGAACACCGCCACCCGCACCGTGCGGCCGGAGCCGTTGGGCAGGTTGCAGACGCCGCGGACCATCTGGTCGGCGTGGCGCGGGTCGACGCCGAGGTTCATCGAGATCTCGACGGTCTCGTCGAACTTGGCGCTGGCCTTCTCCTTAACGAGCTTGATCGCCTCGTCGATGGGATAGAGCTTGAGCGCGTCGATGCCCTCGCGGGCGGCGCGGATGCGCTTGCCTTCGTGTGCCATTGTGCCCTCCCCTTAAGCGACGACGTCGAGGCCCATGGCCCGCGCGGAGCCACGGATCATGGCGACGGCGGCGTCAACCGAGTCGCAGTTCAGGTCGGGCATCTTCTTCTCGGCGATCTCGCGCAGCTGCGCTTCGGTCACCTTGCCCACGGTCGGGCCCTTGCCCGGGGTCTTCGAGCCGGAAGCCGGCTTCTTGCCGATCTTCAGGCCGGCGGCCTTCTTGAGGAAGAAGGTGACCGGCGGCTGCTTCATCTCGAAGGTGAAGGAGCGATCCTGGTACGCCGTGATGACGACCGGGATCGGGGTGCCCTTCTCGATCTGAGAGGTCTTCGCGTTGAAGGCCTTGCAGAATTCCATGATGTTGAGGCCGCGCTGACCGAGCGCGGGGCCGATGGGCGGCGACGGGTTCGCGGCGCCGGCCGGAACCTGAAGCTTCACGTAGCCCGTGATCTTCTTTGCCATAGGGACTGCTCCCAAAGAATGCCCGGCATCCGGCTGGCCTCAGCGCGGATGGATCAGGCGGTTGCAGGTCGCGGTTCGGCCCGCAGATCCCGGCGGCGAACCGGGCGGGCCTCCCGCGTGTGACACCGCCGCGGACGACGGTGGTTTCCGACCGAGCGAAGCGCCCGGTGGAATTCAGCGAACAATCATGGCTGATCGTTCGAAAGACGCCGAAAATCAGATCTTCTCGACCTGCCCGTACTCGAGCTCGACCGGTGTGGCACGGCCGAAGATCGAGACGGCGACCTTGAGGCGCGACCGGCTCTCGTCGATCTCCTCGACGGTGCCGTTGAAGGAGGCGAAGGGACCGTCGGAAACGCGGACCGTCTCGCCGATCTCGAAGGACACGGAGGGCTTCGGACGATCGACGCCCTCGGCGACCTGACCCTTGATGCGCTCGGCCTCGGCGTCCGGGATCGGAACCGGCTTCGACTTGTCGGCCCCGAGGAAGCCCGTCACCTTCGGGGTGTTCTTGATGAGGTGGTAGACCTCGTCGGTCAGGTCGCACTTCACCAGGACGTAGCCGGGGAAAAACTTGCGCTCGGCGTCGACCTTTCGGCCGCGGCGCACCTCGACGACCTTCTCGGTCGGGACCATGACCTCGTCGAACAGCTCCATCAGGCCACGCTGGGCCGCCTGATCCTTGATGGACTGCGCGACCTTGTTCTCGAAATTCGAGTAGGCGTGGACGATGTACCAGCGCTTCGACACGGTTCTCACCAAATCCTGACGTCAGTCAGCCCGATCACGCCGCAGCGCGCCCGGGCCGAGAAGTTGTTAGGCGCCGACCCCAAGGATCAGGGTCACGAGATAGCGCAGCGCCTGATCCACCACCGTGAAGAAGATGCTCGCCACCACCACCATGATGAACACCATCACGGTGGTCACGACGGTCTCCTTGCGGGTCGGCCACGTGACCTTGCGGCCCTCGTCGCGAACCTGGGTCAGGAACTCGGCAGGACCGACGCGCTTCTGCGCGGGGCGCACGGGCGGAGTCGCCCGAGGGGGCGTCGGCGTGGTGGAGCCGCGCTGCGGGGTGCGCGCGAGGTCCACTTTCTTCGATGCTTCGTTCGATGCCATGGCGCCAACAACAGGGAAATCGGCCCGAGCTTCGGGAAAGCGCGACGCGGCGGCTCCGGGGAGGAGCCTGCATCGACGGCCTTCATCGATCTCGGAAGGCGACCGCTCTAACGCAAGTCGCCGGGCTTGTCGACTGCGCCCGACCGGACTTCGCTGAGGAGCGATCTGCTGAAAGGGAAGAGGGCTGGGAGGGTCGACAGGTCTGACTCGGCCAAATGGCAGGAGTGGAGGGACTCGAACCCGCAACCTCCGGTTTTGGAGACCGGCGCTCTGACCAGTTGAGCTACACTCCTATGCGGAGGACGAGTCCCCCGCCGCGGCGCTGCTATAGACCGGCCGCGACGGCTTCGCAATGGTCAAACCGCGTCGCCGGCGAAGAACCTCCGCGACGGCTTCCGGGCGGGCGCCGACCTCGAAAACGGCAACGGCGCCCCGGATCGATCCGGGGCGCCGCGTCCTATCGTGGTGCCGGCCGGGAGCCCCGCGAGGGACGCCCGAGGACGGCGCGATTAATCGTTGATGGCGGCGACGACGCCGGCGCCGACGGTGCGTCCGCCTTCACGGATGGCGAAGCGCAGCTTCTCTTCCATGGCCACCGGCACGATCAGGGTGACGTCCATGGTCACGCTGTCGCCGGGCATCACCATCTCGGTGCCCTCGGGCAGCACGCACACGCCGGTCACGTCCGTGGTGCGGAAGTAGAACTGCGGGCGGTAGTTGGTGAAGAACGGGGTGTGGCGGCCGCCCTCCTCCTTGGTCAGGATGTAGGCCTCGGCCTTGAACTTGGTGTGGGGCTTGACCGAGCCGGGCTTGCACACGACCTGGCCGCGCTCGACGTCCTCGCGCTTGGTGCCGCGCAGCAGCACGCCGACGTTGTCGCCCGCCTGGCCCTGGTCGAGCAGCTTGCGGAACATCTCGACGCCCGTGACCGTCGTGGTCTGGGTGTCGCGGATGCCCACGATCTCCACCGTCTCGCCGACCTTGACGATGCCGCGCTCGACGCGACCCGTCACCACCGTGCCGCGGCCCGAGATCGAGAACACGTCCTCGATCGGCATCAGGAACGGCTTGTCGATCGGACGCTCCGGCTGCGGGATGTAGGCGTCCACCGACGCCATCAGCGCCAGCACCGCGTCGTGGCCGATCGCCTTGTCGCCGTTGTCCAGCGCCACCTTGGCCGAGCCCTTGGTGATCGGGATGTCGTCGCCGGGGAAGTCGTACTTCGAGAGGAGCTCGCGCACCTCCATCTCGACGAGCTCGAGCAGCTCGGCGTCGTCCACGAGGTCGACCTTGTTGAGGAACACCACCAGGGCCGGCACGCCGACCTGGCGCGCCAGCAGGATGTGCTCGCGGGTCTGCGGCATCGGGCCGTCGGCCGCCGACACCACCAGGATCGCGCCGTCCATCTGCGCCGCACCCGTGATCATGTTCTTCACGTAGTCGGCGTGGCCCGGGCAATCCACGTGCGCGTAGTGCCGGTTCGCGGTCTCGTACTCCACGTGCGCCGTCGAGATCGTGATCCCGCGCGCCTTCTCCTCCGGCGCCTTGTCGATCTGGTCATACGCCGTGAACGTCGCACCGCCCGTCTCGGCCAGAACCTTCGTGATCGCCGCCGTCAAAGACGTCTTGCCGTGATCCACGTGACCAATCGTGCCAATGTTGCAGTGCGGCTTCGTACGCGCGAATTTCTCTTTGGCCATCGTCTCTTTCCTGCGGCAAGCTCACACGAGCGGTCGCCCGGGCTGTCGCTCGACGAGGTGTCGAGCCGGGCGAAAGACGGTGGCCCGCTTAGAGGCTTGCCGTCCTTTGATCAAGGGCCTTGCGGGATAAGCCGCTCCGGCCGGCTACGGAACCGGGCGCCGGACGGGCGAGGCGGCGAGCAGCGCGGCCCGGTCCAGTCCCAGTGCGGCAGCGATCTCCTCCAGCGCCCGCGCCTCCACGTCGGCGATGCCGTCGAGGTCGGCGACGTCCGCCGCGACGAGGAACGTCGCCTCGCGCTCGTCCTGTCCGCGTCCCTCGATGGCGGCGACGCGGCGCAGGTTCTCGGCCCGGCCGGCGCGGGTCCGGGCGCGGGCGATACCGTCGTAGAGCTCGCTCTCGAGCATGAGCCGGTCGTAGCCCTTCTCGAGGATCGGATTGGCCTGCAGGCCCGCCAGGGCCGTGTCGAATTCCGCGCTGGCGATCTCCCCGTCGGCGACCATCACGTTGGCGGCCGCCGCGACCATCGCCTGCATGAGGGCCTTGTCGCCGGCATAGGCGGTCACGGTCTGGCTGAACCGGCTGACGATGTCCTGGAAGATGTTCATGGGACTCTGGAGGCGGACGGCATCGGAGGGCTGCGTGGCATCCACGCCGGGCCAGGCATCGCGGTTCCGCGCGCCGAAGACAAGCCGCTGCCCGTGCTCAGAACAACGCCACCAGGGCGATGCCGCCGATCATCAGCACGCCTCCGAGCGCGCGCCACAGGGTGAGCGGATGCTGCTCGAACCCGATCCACCCGAAGTGATCGAGCAGGATCGAGGTGATGACCCCGGCGGTGATGAGGAGCCCGAGATAGGGCGCGGCGCCGATCTGCTGGGCGACGAAGAGCTGCGACAGGATCAGGAACGCGCCCACCACGCCGCCGAACCAGGCCCAGAGCGGTACGGCCCGGATGTCGCCGAGGCTCGGCAGGGCGAAACGGCCGAGGACCAGCCCGATCAGGAGCAGAGTCACTCCACCGGCCAGCGACACGACGATCCCCGCGGCAAAGGGCTGCGTCAGGTTCTTGGAAAGGGTCGCGTTCACCCCCGACTGGACCGCATTGGCGATGCCGGCCAGGAGAGCGAAACCGTAGAGGAACCACATGGACGATCCTCGGCCTTCAGCGTTGCGGACCAGGCCACGGGGGCGCGGCCGGGTCTGGGAGGTAGCCTGCGATAAGTCCTTGGCGAGGGTTCGGGATCGTCTAAGAACGCCGATGCCGCAGAACATCGAGGATCCGGGCATGGATGGGACGGCCATTTCGTCGGCGGACGCCGTCGAACCTGAACCTGCGGAGGGCAGCGCGACCGAACCGCGCGATCTCCGCTTCGCCTTGCGCGCGGCGACCGACGCGGCGCATCGTCGCCTCGATGCGGGGTTTGCCGCGCATGATCTGACCCGGCGGACCGACTACGCGACCTTCCTGTCGGCGATGCGCGATCCCTTCGTGCAGATCGAGGCCTGGCTCGACGGAGCCGATGCGGCGGACCTGCCGCCGGACTGGCCGGCGCGCCGGCGCGCCGATGTTCTCCATGCCGACCTGCGCGGTCTGGCGATCGCGGCGCCCGACACCCTTCCCGAGCCCCTGCCCCGGGGCCTGGCTGGGGCCGAGGCGCCGGGCCTTCTCTACGTGCTCGAAGGCTCCCGCCTCGGCGGGAAGGTCCTGCTGCGACAGGTCCTGGCCAGTTCCGACCCCGATGTCCGGGGGAATTCCCGCTTCCTTCGGCATGGCGAGGGTGCCCGCCTGTGGCCGAGCTTCGCGGCCTGGCTCGCCACCCGCCCAGCGGACGCCCAAGCCGCCGCGATCCGCGGTGCCCTGCGTGCCTTCGCGCTGTTCGAGACCGCCCAGGCCCGGGGTTAGGCCGGGACGGGGGTGCTCGCCAGGGCTCGCCGCAGAGTGTCGGCGGTGTAGGGCTTCTTGATCATCGTCACGGCGCCCAGTTCGGGCGGGATGCGGAAGCTTTCGCCGTATCCGGTGGCGAAGACGAAGGGCACGCCGGCCGCGACCAGGCGGTGGGCCACCGGCAGGCTCGTCTCGGCGCCGAGATTGACGTCGAGCAGAGCGAAGCTCGGCCGGGCCGCCTCGATCTGCCGCAGGGCCTCGTGCACGGAGCCCGCCATGTCCACCGCGCTTGCTCCCAGCGTCGCGAGGATCTCCTCGGCTTCGAGGGCGATGATCATGTTGTCCTCGACGACCAGGACGGAGCCCGACAGCACCTTCGCGTCGAGTTCGGGCCGGCGCTCGCGCTCCCGGGACGGCGATGCCACGGTGGCCGGGGCGGCACGCACGTAGCGCGCCGGCACCGCGAAGCGGCCGCGCAGGCCGGTGAGCTCGTAGGCGATCTCCGCCTCACCTTTCAATTCATAGGGAATCGAGCGCTCGATCAGCGTGGTGCCGAATCCACGCCGGCGCGGCGGCTTCACCGGAGGCCCGCCGATCTCGCGCCAGTGGATGACGAGGCAGTCGGAGGCGTCGCGCTCCCACGAAACGTCGACCTCGCCGGCTGCCTCCGACAGGGCGCCGTACTTCGCCGAGTTCGTCATCAGCTCGTGGATGACGAGGGCGAGGGTGGAGAACGCCTGGGGTTCGAGGAGCACGTCGAGACCGTCCAGGCGGACGCGGCCGGCTTGCTGGTCGAGGTAGGCCTCGGCTTCGAGGGTAATGAGGTCGCGGAGGGAGCCCGGCCCCCAGTTGGTGGTGGTGATCTGGTCGTGTGCCCGGGCCAGCGCCTGGATGCGCTCGCCGATGACCCCGGCGAAATCTTCGACGCTGTCGGCCCCGGAGCGACTCTGGGCGACGATGCCGCGGATGAGGTTGAGGATGTTGCGGACCCGGTGGTTCAACTCGGCGATCAGCAGCTCCTGGCGCTCCTGCGCGGTCTTGCGCTCCTTCTCGGCAGAATCGGTGAGGCGCAGGATGACTTCGAGCAGCGTGATGCGCAGGGCCTCGGCGATGCGCAGGTCGGCCGCGCTCCAGGGCGCGGCCTGGCCACGAACCACCTCGGTCCAGGCCTCGAAGCTCTTGCGCGGGGTGAGGCGCAGGCCGTTCGGCCCGAGGCTCGCCGGCTTCTCCGGATTGCCGGCCCAGGTGACGGTGCGGGCGATCTCGCGGCGGAAGAACACGAGGAAATCCCGCGGTGCCCGGGAGATGGGGATCGCCAGAAGGCCGGCCGCACGTTCGGTGTAATCGGCGGCAGGCGGATGGACCGCGCCGATCTCGTGGGTCGCGAAGGCGCGGCTCGTGGCCGTACGATTCAGGAAGCGCACGAGTCCGGTGAATTCCTCCGCCGTCGGTGTCGCGCCCCGCAGGGTGATCTCGCCGTTGACCCAGACGCCGATGCCGTCGCAGGTGACGATGCCGGCGATGTCGTCGAGGAAGTCGGTGATGTTCTCCAGGCTCGTCCCGCCCGATGCGAGCGCGCCCATCAGCCGGTCGTGCAGCGCGCGGGAACTGCCCTCGTAGGCGGCCTCCGTCTCGCGCTCGCGGCTTTCCAGGATCAGGGAGAACATCTGTCCGAACAGTTCGGCCCCGGTCCGACGCTCCAGGGAAATGTGGCGCGGTTCGGTGTGGTGGCAGGCGAACAGGCCCCAGAGCTTTCCGCCGCGCAGGATCGACACGGAGAGCGAGGCCCCTACGCCCATGTTGCGCAGGTATTCGAGATGGATCGGCGACACCGTGCGCAGGGTGCTCAACGACAGGTCGAGGGGACGCCCGTCCGGATCGCGCTGTGGCAGGACGGCGACGGCCTGCGCACCGACGTCGGCGATGATGCGCAGCCAGTTGCGCTCGTAGAGGGCGCGTGCCTGCTTCGGGATGTCGGAGGCCGGGTAGTGCAGACCGAGATAGGGATGCAGGCTGGAACGGGCGGATTCGGCGATCACCACGCCCGAGCCGTCGGGGTCGAAGCGATAGACCATGGCCCGGTCGAACCCCGTCAGCGCCCGCATCTGGCGCACGGCCTCCCGGCAGAACGGCTCGAAGCCGACGGTCTGCTGGAGGCGCCCGACCATGCTGCGCACGAGGTTGCCTGCGTTCAGGTGCTCGCTGACGCTCGGCTCGGCCTCGATGACGATGGCGCCGCCCGACAGGTGCAGGGCGATGTCGAAGGGGGCACACCCCGGCTGCAGGACGGTGCCGAAGATCCTGTCGATGGCGTCCGGCCCGCGAAGTGCCTGGAGATGGCCGCGGATCAGGTGAATCGCCTCGTCGTCGATGAGATCTGCCAGCGGAAGGCCGAGAAGGTCCATCCCGCCATGACCGAGCCACTCCCCCGCGTTCTCGGAGGCGCGGACGACCATCCAATCCGGCGAGACGGCGATCAGGAAGCCGAAGGGCTGGACCGCCCCGAGGATGTGGATCGGTTCGCGATCACAGGAGGTCAGGTCGACGAGCCGGGCTGGTTCTAAATGATCGGTCATCAGGTTTCTGGTTCGTCGGTCCCAAGTCCGCTCCGAGAGGCGCGTCGTGAACAACGACGGACCGTCGCGAAAGTCTCCTCGATAGTCGTGCAACGGACGCAGTTCCCGGTCGACCGTGTTCGAGGCGCCACAGGCGAGCGCCGACTCAGCCCGTTCGGCCCCCATCGGACCGGGTTCCGATCCGGCGCGCGAGTCCGGCCGTGAGGGCGGCTCCGATCAGATAGGCGGCAAGACCCAGCGCTCCGCCTTCCAACCAGAAGCCGGTGCGGCCCGGAACCACTCCGGAGGCGGCGAGGCAGCCGGCCAGGGCCGCCGCCCCGACAAGCGCGAGGGCACTCCATCGAGCAGCCGGCGTGCGTGCCGGGCCCGTCAGCATGCCGACGGTGCAGCCGAGGAGCGCGCTGGCGATCGCCAGGGGCCAGAGCGTCGTTGCCAGGAGGGTCACGCCATCGGCCTCGGTTGAATCATCATGATCGCGCCGCGATGCCGACACCCTGCCCAGGCGGCCGCTGCATGCCCGGCGGTGCGACCGTGATCTGCTCCGGGCGGAGTCCGGCCTGGAGCAGGTACTCCACGATGGCGAGGGCGCGCACTTGCGCGAGGTCGGGGGCGGGTTCCGTGGGCATGGCGGGTTTGGTTTCCGGCTTGGCGGCCTTGTCCTTCGAGGCCGTCTTGCCGGATGCCTTGTCTCCGGAGGATTTGATCGATGCCTTGGCAGAATCCTTCATTGCATCTTTGGCCGCGTCCTTGGACGTCTCCAGCGAGGCGGTGCTCTCCACCGCGGTCTCGGCGACGGGCTTGGGGGCTGCGGCCCCGGTCGGGTCGAGGTGACCCGTGATCGAGAGGCGCAGGGTCGGGCAGGTCTTGCCGAGGGCGGCGATCCCGTCGAGGAGCGGGTAGAAGGCCGGCTTCAGGGTCGTGCTCCCGGGCGAAAACACGAGGGCCTGGCCCGCGGCGAGACGGCCTTCGAGCGCGGCGGCGCAGGCCTCCGGCGTACGGGCCGGCGCCGCGTCGGGCGTCGTCACGGCGACTTCTGCGGTCCAGCCCGGCGGCATGGCGGACGACAGATCGTCGGAGATCCGCCGGGAGCCCTGGGCATACGGGCTCTCGCCCGTCAGTGTCAGGGAGCGATCGGCGATCCGGGCCTCGCCCCGCGCCACCAGAGCGAGGGCCGTCGCGGTGGACCGGAGTACCCGGGCGAGCTCGGGCGGAGCTCCTTCGCCGAGGCGTGTGCGGTCGATCAGGCGCTCGCGGAACAGCCGCGGCCGCAGAGTCTCGAGCAGGATCTCCCGCGTCTCGGCATCCGGCAGGTGGCCCGTCACCGTCACGGCCTCGGCATCGCGCCGAAGCGCGACGCGGTAAGGCGACAGCGGCCGCGTCGTCAGGGCGGTGCCGCCCCGGCCCAGACCGGCGGGCATCCCGTCACGCAGCAAGGCCTCGATCTCGGGAATGGCCTGCGCGTCGAGGGCGACCCCATTCACGGCGACGCGCCCATCGGCGACGCTGACGCTGCCCTCCTGGATCAAAGCTGCGAGTTGCAGGACGAAGCGGGCCATAGCGCCGGCGTTCACGTCCGCCGGAAGCCCGCGGGCGTTGCGCATCCCGTCCTCGACCTGCCCGGTTTCGGACACCTGCGCCGCCTGGGCTCGGATCTCGGCACGGACGGATTCCGAGACCACGTGGCCCGAGAGCGTGACCGCGCCACCGGGTTCGCGCATCACCACGAAGCGAAAATCCGGGACGATGGCCGGAAGGATCTCGATCCGGCCGAGGTTGTAGCCGGTGGGCAGATCGGTCAGAGCGCTCCGCACGGCCGCGTCGTCGGCGATCGATGCCGCCTCGCCGACGATCGAGAGGCGCGTGTCTTCCAGCATCACCCGGCCGCCGGGGGCGAGGGCGCGCAGGCGTGCCAGGGCGTAGGCGGCCGCGGTGGCGAAATCCGCGGGCGCCCCGAGAGCGGCGCGCGCGCGGTCGCGCAGGGCCATCCCCGACTCGAGGGCGGGTGTGAGTTGCTCGGCCAGGGCGCCTGCGCCGATCTCGGCCGGCCGGACCCCCGTGAGCGCGACGCCGTCCCGCTCCCGGGTCGCGATCCAGACGAAGGGCGAGGCCAGCTCGACCACCCCGACCGGGCCGACGACGCGTCGAACGCCCTCAATGGCGGCGAGGCGCCGATGGGCAGCATCGCGTGTGGCGGCGTCGGGCGCCTCGCCGGTGACCAGCAGGTCGCGACCGTCGACGGCCACGCGCAGCCACGGCTCGGCGCCCGTCGCCGCGGTCGCCCGGGCTATCGCGTCGGCCTCGATGCCGAGCTGTGTCTCGAAGCGCGGCGTGATCCAGGAGGCGGAGAGGCCGAGGATCAGCCCGAGCCCGGGCAGGCCCACGGCCCAGCCGAGACGGCGGCATCGGTCACGGAGTACGGAAGCGGCGGACACGTCGGACCCCGATGGCAGGCGGCGCGCGGAAGCGAACGCCAGGATGGTATCCCACACGCATTTCGCGGCATCATGAAGGCCGGGCGCCGTTCAGGCGTCGCGCAGCATCTCCAGTTCGAGCCAGCGGTCCTCGGCCTTCGCCAATTCGGTCTCGGCGATGCCGAGGAGGTCCGAAGCCTTCGCGAAGCGGACCGGGTCGCGGGCGTAGAGGCCCGAATCGGCCAGGACTTCGCGCAGCTTGGCAATGTCGGATTCGAGCTTCCTCATCCGGTCCGGCAGGGTCTTCAGCTCGTGCTGGTCCTTGAAGCCGAGCTTCGGCTTTCCGGCCGGGCTACCCGCATCGCCGGACTTGGCGCGATCCTTCGCATCGGCTCGGGCCTCCGCCTTCTCGGTCCGCCCGGCCGCCGCCCGGGCCTGCACACCCTCACCGCGCTGGGCGATCATGTCGGTGTAGCCGCCGGCATATTCGACCCAGCGGCCCTCCCCCTCGCTGACCAGAACGCTGCCCACGACCCGGTCGAGAAAGTCGCGGTCGTGGCTCACAAGGATCAGGGTGCCGGAGTAATCCGCCAGCATCTCCTGCAGGAGGTCGAGGGTCTCGAGGTCGAGGTCGTTGGTGGGCTCATCGAGGACGAGGAGGTTCGCGGGCTGGGCCAGGGCGCGGGCGATGAGCAGACGGTTGCGCTCGCCGCCGGAGAGTACGCTCACCGGAGTCCGGGCCTGCTCGGGGGCGAACAGGAAGTCCTTGAGATAGCCGATGACGTGGCGGCTGACGCCGCCGACGATCACCGAATCGCCGCTGCCGCCGGTGAGCACCTCCGTCACCGTCATGGTCGGTTCCAGCACCGCGCGGGCCTGGTCCAGGAGCATTATCTTGAGATTGGTGCCGAGCGCCACCGAACCGGAATCCGGCGCGAACATCCCCATGAGCAGGTTGATCAGCGTGGTCTTGCCGGCACCGTTGGCTCCGACGATGCCGAGACGGTCGCCGCGCATCACCCGGAGCGAGAGGTCGTCGACGATCTTGCGCGCGCCGTAGGCCTTGGCCGCGTGCTTGGCCTCGATCACCAGGGCGCCGGAGCTCTCGGCCTCCGTCGAGGTCATGGTCGCGGTGCCGACCGGCCGGCGATCCTCGCGCCGCTCCTTGCGCAGGGCGTGAAGGTTGCCGAGGCGGCGCACGTTGCGCTTGCGCCGCGCGGTGACGCCGTAGCGCAGCCAGTGCTCCTCGTCGGCGATCTTGCGCTCCAGCTTGTGCCGGTCGCGTTCCTCCTCCTCGAAGAAGGCGTCGCGCCAAGCCTCGAAGGTTGAGAAGCCCTGCTCGATCCTGCGCGTGACCCCGCGGTCGAGCCAGACCGTGGTCTTCGACAGGGCCGAGAGGAAGCGCCGGTCGTGGCTGATCAGCACGAGGGCGCCGCGCACGCTCTTCAGCTCGGCTTCGAGCCACTCGATCGCCGGCAGGTCGAGGTGATTGGTGGGCTCGTCGAGGAGCAGGATGTCTGGCTCCGGCGCCAGGGCCTGGGCCAGGGCAACCCGCCGCCCCTCGCCACCCGAAAGGCTCCTCGGATTCTCGGCGCCGGTCATCCCCAGACTCTCGAGGAGGTAGCGCGCCCGGTATGCGTCGTCCCCTTGGGTCAGGCCGGATTCGACGAAGTCGAGGGTTGTCGCGAATCCGGAGAAGTCGGGCTCCTGCGCCAGGTAGCGGATCGTGGTGCCGGGCTGGACGAAGCGCACGCCGCGGTCGGGCTCGACGAGCCCCGCGGCGATCTTCATCAGGGTGGACTTGCCCGAGCCGTTGCGGCCCACGAGGCAGGTGCGCTCGCCGGGGGAGATCGCGAGCTCGGCGCGCTCGATCAGCGGGGTACCACCGAAGGTGAGCGCGACGTCTTGGAGGGTGAGGAGCGGAGGAGCGGCCATGGGGCGGGCTTATGGCAGCGACCGCGTCTCCGAACAAACCCGCAATCGGGGTGCCGGACCAATCCCCCCGGCGCGCCCTGCTCACATCGTGGGGTTGGCGGGCCCCGTGGGCATCGGGTCGGGAGCGATCGCCGGCCCGATATCCGGATTGTTGACCGGGATCTCGGTGGGCGTCACGTCGGGCGCTTCGGTCGGCGTCGTGCCCGGCACGTCGGTGCCGGGGGTATCGGGGCCGGGCGCCGGTGTCTGAGGGGCTTCGTAGGGCGTCTCGGGGATCGGGGCTTCCGGGATCGGGCCGGGGTTCGACATCGCTTGCGCCTCTCAAGAGCCTCAGGGGACGGACCGGTGGAACAGTCCGCCGCCGAGTGAGGTTCCGAGCGCGACGCGGCCGGTTTCCGTCACTTCTTGGTCAGGAGCAGGTTGCCCTCGTTGCCGAGCTTCTTCTGGATCTGTTGGGCGAACAGCGCCAGCAGCAGGGGCAGCCGGACCTCGACCCGTACGGTCTCGGGGCGGACATCCACCTGCCCGTCGACCTTCTGGCCCAGGGCCGCCATGGCGAAGTCGAGGCGGTCGTCTGTCCAGGCCATCTTCTCGACGGCGACGCCCGCCTTGGCGAAAAGCCCGTCGGCCTGGGTGATGCCGTCCGCGATGCGCCGACGGGCCTCGGCCAGGCCGAGTTCATGGGGGATTTCGACGATCAGCGGTTTTGCCATAGGGTCTGAGCTCTCGGTTCCGCCTGCCAGATGGGGCCGGCCGGTCCCTCTCACAACGCCGACCGACCCGATTCGCTCAGTTCACCACGCTCAGGGCGACGTAGGTCGTGCCGCCCATGCCGAGCGCGCGGGCCGAGCCCTTGGCGAGATCGATGATCCGGCCGCGGACGAACGGGCCGCGATCGTTGATGCGCACCACCACCGAGCGGCCGTTGCGCTTGTTCTCGACCCGGACCCGGGTGCCGAACGGCAACGTGCGATGGGCGGCGGTCATCCCGTTCGGATTGAAGCGCTCGCCATTCGCCGTCCGATGGCCGCTCGCATACCAGGAGGCGGCGCCGCTCTGGGCGCTGGCTGGATGAACGGCGGCGAGTGTCACGACGGTCCCGATGATGGCAGCGGCCCCACGAACAGGCTTGATAGTCATCCGCATTCCCTTTGTTGTTTCGGATGGCCGGCAAAATGAAGCGGATCAGGGCCAAAATGAGACCGGTCGAATGTGGCAACAACCGTCAAATTTGAGGCTATAACGATTTTTTAATCTCCGGTTGTGTGTGGCCGTATTGTCGAGGGTCCGTCTGATTTTCGCTGGTGAATTGGCAATTCTGGAAGTCCTTGCGGGCCCCCGAAATCGCCTCGCGTTCGGCGCTGGCTCGCAACGTCCGGGCGAGTAAAACGAAATCAGCGTTGCGCTGAGCGAAACCCTGCCCTGCGACGGGCCGGCGCGCGCTCTGGAAGAAGAAATTTCTCTTCTCGGCGCGTCGGCCGGTCATCCTCGGGCTCTGCAGGAGGCGAGCGCCGTGGGGGACCGCACGGTCGTCGTCTCAGAAACCTGTTCGCGAATATTGGCGGATACGATCGGCCGACTTTGCGAGGCTTTGAAACAAGGCTCGCGGTGCACAGAAAGACCAGCCCGGCAAAAATTGCAGCCCCAAATCGAGACGCCTTGTCAGCGTCCCGGCAACTCGGCCTTTACGTTAACGGGGCCAAGGTCTGCCGGTCAGTCGCGTAACCGGTGTTTGCCATGGCTTCCCTGCGTACCGCGGTTGCCGACACCGTCGCCCGGAAAAGTGTCTCGCGTACCGGGCGACCCGTGTCGGCGCCGCGGATGGGTCTCGTACCCCCCGCTCAGCGTCTCCCCCTCGACGAGATTCTCGTCGGAGACTGCATCGCCGCGATGAACGCCCTCCCGGCGTCCAGCGTCGACTGCGTCTTCGCCGATCCGCCCTACAATCTCCAGCTCGGGGAAGGCTCGCTCCTGCGTCCCGACCAGAGCCGGGTCGACGCGGTCGACGACGACTGGGACAAGTTCTCGACCTTCGCCGCCTACGATGCCTTCACCCGCGAATGGCTTGCCGCCGCACGCCGGGTGATGAAGCCGAACGCCACCCTGTGGGTCATCGGCTCCTACCATAACATCTTCCGGGTCGGCGCAACGCTGCAGGACCTCGGCTACTGGATCCTGAACGACATCGTCTGGCGCAAGGCCAACCCGATGCCGAACTTCCGCGGCAAGCGCTTCACCAATGCGCACGAGACCCTGATCTGGGCTTCACGCTCGGCCGAATCGAAGGGTTATACCTTCCATTACGAGGCGCTGAAGGGCGGCAACGACGACGTCCAGATGCGCTCCGACTGGTTCATTCCCCTCTGCACGGGCGACGAGCGCCTGAAGGGGACGGACGGACAGAAGGTGCATCCGACCCAGAAGCCGGAGGCGCTGCTGGCCCGCACCCTCCTGTCGGCCACCAACCCTGGCGACGTGGTGCTCGACCCCTTCTTCGGCACCGGCACCACCGGGGCCGTCGCCAAGCGCCTCGGACGCCGCTTCATCGGCATCGAGCGGGAGACGGTCTATGCGCAGGCCGCCCGCGCTCGCATCGATGCCGTCGAGCCCCTGTCGCAGGCCGCCCTGCTGGTGGCTCCGAGCAAGCGCGCCGAGCCCCGCGTCGCCTTCCTCAGCGTCATCGAGGCCGGGCACATCCGGGCCGGCGAGACCCTCACCGACGCCCGTGGGCGCCACAGCGCCATCGTGCGGCCCGACGGCACCCTGATGGCCGGACCGGCCACGGGCTCGATCCACAAGATCGGCGCCCTCGTGCAGGGCTTCCCGGCCTGCAATGGATGGGATTTCTGGCACGCGACCCGCCACGGCAAGCCGGTGCTCATCGACGTCTTCCGGGCCAAGATGCGCGCCGCCATGGGCTCCGCCGCCTAAAGGGCACCGGTCAGCGTGATCGCGGCCGTCCCCGCCTGCGGGGGCCGGGCGGGGGGAATACCTCGGCCGGCCCCTCGAAGTCGTCGACGGGCTCGTCGTGAATCGGGGGCGGCGCCGCGCGCGGGGCCGGCTTCGGGACCGGGCGAAAGCGCGGCGACGGGGCCGGCGACTCCGGTTCGGGCTCGGCGAAGAGCGGCGTGTCGGCCACGCTCCGCATCGCCTTCGGCCGGCCGCGCTTCACGGGCTTGTCCGCTCCCGGTCCGGCCGCCTCGGGCTTCGGGTCGAAGGCGTGCGCCAGGACCTTCTTCATAACGCCCGGCAGCGGTTCCTCCTCGAGGTCGCGCCGCGGCGTGAAGCGCAGGCCCGCCGGCGGGGTCGTGCTGAGCGCCACCTTGGCGACGAACACCGTCAGCTCCAGCGGAAAGTGCGTGAAGCCGTGCCGCACGAGGCCCGGCAGCCGCTTCCAGCGCGCGTCGAGGGGCGCGTCGAGCAGGGCCTGGGCCGGATCGTAATCGGGCTCCCAGGGGCTCATCGGCGGCTCGGCCATGGAGCCGAGCAAACCTTCCGGCGGCCGGGTGCGGAGCAGGACCGCCTCGTCGCCGCTGCGAATCGCCACGAAGGCCGCGCCACGACGCAGGGTGCCCTTCACCGCCTTGAGCTTCCTGGGGAAGGTCTCCTGCATGCCCAGCGCCCGGGCGCGGCAGGGCGCCATCCAGGGACAGAGTGCGCAGGCCGGGCGCTTGGGGGTGCACAGCGTCGCGCCGAGATCCATCACCGCCTGGGCGAAATCGCCCGGCCGATCCTCCGGAACCAGTGCTTGGGTCGCCGTGCGGATCTCGGTCCGGGCCGCCGGCAGCGTGGTCTCGATGGCGAAGAGCCGCGTCATCACCCGCTCGACATTGCCGTCCACCGCCGCTTCCTGGCGGTCGAACGCGATCGCGGCGACGGCACCCGCCGTGTAGGCGCCGATGCCCGGCAGCTTGCGCAGGGCTGCGGCCGTGTCGGGAAATCGCCCGGCCGCAGCCACCGCCTTGGCGCAGGCATGGAGGTTGCGGGCGCGGGAATAGTAGCCGAGCCCGGCCCAGGCCGACATCACGGCCTCCTCGGGCGCCCCCGCCAGATCCTCGACGGTGGGGAAGCGGGCCAGGAATTTCGCGAAATAGGGTTTGACCGCCGCGATCGTGGTCTGCTGCAGCATCACCTCCGAGAGCCAGACTCGATACGGGTCGGGCGTCTCGCCGGGGAGTGCCCGCCAGGGCAGGACGCGGCGGTGCCGGTCGTACCAGGTCAGGAGGTCCGCGGCCTCGGGGGCGGGAGCTGTGGTCTGGGGCACGGGCACCGGCGCGTGGTGGGGATGCCCGTGCATAGACCGCCGGCCCGATGCGTCCAAGGCCGACCTGTCCAGCCCGATCCCGCCGCCCGGCTTCGGCCGGACGGAACGGCGTGCTAACCATTGCGCAGGATACCGGAGCCTCGGTCCCGTCCCTGTCGGACACACGGAAACCCTGCGCATGGCGCGTGTCAAACCCCTCGCCGAGTTGCTGGAGGGCTGCATCGGCCCCGCCTTCGCGGCGCAGGGGTTCGCCTCCACCGATATCCTGGCCGCTTGGCCCGAGATCGTCGGCGAGCGGCTCGCGCGCTACTGCCAACCCTCGAAGCTCGAATGGCCGCGCCGGCGCCGGCGCGAGGAGGAGGGACGCCCCGATCCCGGCACACTCGTGGTTCGGGTCGAGGGGGTGTTCGCCCTCGAATTGCAGCATCTCGCACCGGTGGTGATCCAGCGCATCAACGCCCATTACGGCTGGGCCTGTGTCGGAAAGATCGTGATGCGACAGGGCCGTGTGGATCGGATCGGGCGCCGGCCCGCACCGCCCGTCATCGATCCCGTCCGCCGCGGCGAAGTGGCGCTTGCGGTCGAGGCGATCGAGCACGACGGCCTGCGAGACGCTCTCGACCGCCTCGGGACGGCGATCGTCGCGACAACACACAAGCGCTAGGGCGTCGCGCTCCGCCTTGTCAGGACGCCTGCAGGATTCTACCGCATCGCTTCAGAAGATTTGGTCCGCGACCGGAGCCCTCCCGATCATGATCACCCGACGCGATGCCCTGAAAGCCACCGGCCTTGCCGTCGGCGCCGCTGTCCTCCTGCCGCGGTTCAGCCTGCCGGCCCTGGCCGAGGAGGCGAACCTCTCGACCCTGATGGAGCCCGGCCCCCTCGGCGACATCTGGCTCGGTCCGAAGGACGCCAAGGTCACCATCATCGAGTACGCCTCGATGACCTGCTCCCACTGCGCCGCCTTCCACAAGTTCACCTGGCCGGCCCTGAAGGAGCGCTACATCGACACCAACAAGGTGCGCTTCACGCTGCGCGAATTCCCGCTGGATCCCCTCGCCACGGCCGCCTTCATGCTGGCTCGCTGCGACGGGGACGCGAAGTACTACCCCATCACCGACCTGCTCTTCGACCAGCAGCAGGCCTGGGCCTACGTGCAGAAGCCGCAATCACCGGTGGATGCCATGGAGCAGATGCTGCGCCAGGCCGGCTTCTCGAAGGAAAAGTTCGAGGCCTGCCTGAAGGACCAGAAGCTCTACAGCGCCGTCAACGCGGTGAAGCAGAAGGGCATGGACACCTTCAAGGTCGATTCGACGCCGACCTTCTTCATCAACGGAGAGCGCTTCAAGGGCGAGATGACCATCGAGGGCATGGAGAAGGTGATCAAGCCGCTTCTGGGCGCCTGATCCCTGGATACCGAGGATCCGTGGATACCCGCGAGCCCGAATTTTCGGTGCTCACGGTGGCGGTCTCCTATCCCTTCGCCGGCCCTTTCGGCGAACACCTGGGGGCGGTTCTGCAAAACACCGAATTGTCGTGGCGTGACAAGATCTTACGTGAGGTCGAGGGCGCCTTGACACCCAAGGTGGGCGAAACTATGGTGCGCCCCGCTTGAAGGAGGCGTTCCGCCGGTTCCCTCCGCTCTCGCCAATGTGAGTTCTCGCCGTGAGCGGCAACGAAACAGCGGACGAAGGCGGGGACGGGCGGAAGAAAGCACTGGACGCGGACCTCTCTCAGAGGCTCAAACGTCTTGAGACGCAGATTGAGCGGAAGCGGCCGAGCGCCACTCCCGATCATTCGACGCGTCCCGGTCCTGCGGCCGGGCCCTCTCCTCTCGGCCAGGCGATGCGGCTCTCGACCGAGTTCATCGCGGGCGTCCTCGCCGGGGGCATTCTCGGTTGGATGTTCGATCGTTACCTCGGGACGAAACCCTGGGGACTGATCGTCCTGCTGATGTTGGGGTTCGCCACCGGCGTCTACAACGTCATGCGCGTCTCGGGGTCTCTTCCCAAGGCGCCGACGAAGGATCTGGACCGCTAGCGGTTCTCTGGAAGCGCCGTGCCTGCGGCGGATCGAATGCGAAGCATGCCGCTCACGCGGCACCGGTGGTGGCGGGCCGTCTGGCCGGCCGAGATTCAGAAGGACGGGAGCGGCAATGGCCGTAAAGATGGATCCGATCCACCAGTTCGAGCTCAAGCCGCTGGTCTCCTTCGGTCATATCGGCAACCAGGAGATCGCGTTCACCCAGTCCGCGCTCTACATGTTCGCTGCCGTCGGGATCATCGCGCTGATCACCGTCGTCGCCACCGCCCGCCGTTCGGTGGTGCCGGGCCGCATGCAGTCGATGGCCGAACTCTTCTACGAGTTCATCGGCTCGACCCTGCGCCAGTCCGCCGGACACGGTTCCGAGCGGTTCATGCCGCTGATCTTCTCGCTCTTCATGTTCGTGCTCGTGCTCAACATGCTGGGCATGATCCCCTACGCCTTCGCGGTGACCAGCCACATCATCGTCACCTTCGCGCTGGCGCTGCTCGTGATCGGCACCGTCATCGTGTACGGCTTCATGGCCCACGGCACGAAGTTCCTGAAGGTGTTCGTGCCCTCGGGCGTGCCCGGGTGGCTCATGCCGATGATCGTCGCCATCGAGATCGTGTCCTTCATCTCGCGCCCGATCAGCCTCGCCGTCCGTCTCTTCGCCAACGTGCTCGCCGGCCACATCGCGCTCAAGATCTTCGCGGGCTTCGTGCCGGCGCTGCTCGCCGCCGGTGCCTGGGGTGCGATCTCGCCGCTGCCGCTGGCCCTCAGCGTCGCCGTCACGGCCCTCGAATTCCTCGTCGCCGGTCTGCAGGCCTACGTCTTCGCGACGCTCGCCTCGATCTATCTCAGCGACGCCCTGCATCCCGGCCACTGAGCCGGGTCCTCCCGGCCATCGGCCGGGATACCCCCTTCCGTCCCCGGTCCGCGGTCGCAGGCCGGATTTCTCTCCACGCAACGACGACACGGACACCAGGAGCAATTTGATGGATCCCTTAGCTGCCAAGTACATCGGTGCCGGCCTCGCCTGTCTCGGCATGGCGGGCGCCGCCATCGGCCTCGGCAACCTCTTCGGCCAGTTCTACGCCGGCGCGCTCCGCAACCCGTCGGCCGCCGACGGCCAGCGCGGCAACCTGCTCCTCGGCTTCGCCCTCACGGAAGCGCTCGGCATCTTCTCGCTGCTCGTCGCGCTGCTGCTCCTGTTCGCCGTCTAAGACACGCTCGTCGTCTCGGATCTCGAACCGATACCGGACCGGACGCCGCCTCCCGCAGGGATGGCAGAGGTGTCCGGTCCCCACTCCTTGAATTTACGCGAAGGACGTCATGGCTCAGCCGGCCCATTCGACCGCAACGCATGAAGGCTTCGCCGCGACGCCGGCCGCCGAGCACGGCGGCGGCTTCCCGCCCTTCGAGAGCCACACCTTCGCGTCCCAGCTCATCTGGCTCGCTCTGGCCTTCGGGCTGCTGTACTACCTGATGGACAAGATCGCGCTCCCGCGCATCCAGGCCATCCTGCACGACCGCGCCGTGCGCCTGTCGAGCGACCTCGACGAGGCCCAGCGCCTGAAGGCCGAGGCGGATGCCGCCGGGGCGGCCTACGAGAAATCCCTCAGCGACGCGCAGGCCAAGGCCCAGGCCATAGCCCTGGAGACCCGCACGGCGCTGACGCAGGAGGCCGAGACCAAGCGCAAGGCGCTCGAGGCCGAGTTGAACGCGCGCATCGCCGCCTCCGAGGCGACCCTGCGCACTCGGACCGCCGAGGCCATGGGCAACGTGCGCGGCATCGCCGGCGAGACCGCCTCGGCGATCGTCGAGCGCCTGACCGGCCGCAGCCCGGACGAGGCCGCCCTGGCCAAGGCCCTCGACAGCGTCGCCTTCCCGCACTGAGGCGGGACGCCAAGCCACACCTGACCGGCTGGACCCGAGGGGCGACGCCCCCGCCGGACCGCCGGACACCATCCAGTTGGGACGACGAGCATGTTGTTGGAAGCCGAATTCTGGGTCGCAGTCGCCTTCGTCCTGTTCATGGCCGTGGTCTGGAAGGTCGGCGGCTTCAACCAGATCATCAAGGGCCTCGACGGGCGCGCCAAGCGCGTCCGCCACGAACTCGACGAGGCGCGTCGCCTGCGTGAGGAGGCCGCCGGCGTCCTCGCCGATTACAAGAAGCGTCGCGCCGAGGCCGAGCGAGAGGCCGAGGCCATCGTCGCCTCCGCCCGCGAGGAGGCTCAGCGCATCGCCGACGAGGGCCATGCCCGCCTGAACGACTTCATCGCCCGCCGCACCAAGTCGGCCGAGACCAAGATCGCCCAGGCCGAGGTTCAGGCGACCGCTCAAGTCCGGGCCGCTGCCGCCGATGCCGCGGTGAAGGTCTCCGAGGTGATCCTGCGCGAGCGCATGCAGGGCGACGCGGCTCAGGACCTCGTCCGCCAGAGCCTCGGCGAGGTCCGGACCCGCCTGCGGGCCTGATCGCCACCATCACGAGCTCAGGGAAAGCCGCCGCGAGGCGGCTTTCTCGTTTTCAGGACCGACCTGCGACGAGGGCATGCTAGAAAGCCGCCCCGATCGCGCCGGCGAAACGCCGCAGCGGAGCCCCGATGCAGCCGATCATCTCGATCCAGAACCTGTCCAAGGTCTACGCCTCGGGCCTCAAGGCCCTCAACGGCATCAATCTCGAGATTGCGGAGGGCGAAATCTTCGCCCTGCTCGGTCCAAACGGGGCTGGCAAGACGACGCTGATCAGCATCCTCTGCGGCATCGTGACGGCGAGCGCCGGCCGCATTCTCGCCGGCGGGCACGACATCGCCCGGGATTACCGTCAGGCCCGCCGCCTCATCGGTCTCGTGCCGCAGGAACTCACCACCGACGCCTTCGAGACGGTGTGGGCCACGACGAGCTTCAGCCGCGGCCTCTACGGCCTGCGGCCGGATCCTGCGCATATCGAGCGCGTGTTGCGCGACCTCTCCCTCTGGGAGAAGCGCGATGCGCGGATCATGACCCTGTCGGGCGGCATGAAGCGCCGGGTGCTCATCGCCAAGGCGCTGAGCCACGAGCCGCGAATCCTGTTCCTCGACGAGCCCACCGCCGGCGTCGACGTTGAGTTGCGCCGGGACATGTGGCGCCTCGTGCGTTCGCTGCGCGACAAGGGCGTCACCATCATCCTGACCACCCACTACATCGACGAGGCCGAGGAGATGGCCGATCGAATCGGAGTGATCCGCAAGGGCGAGATCATCCTGGTGGAGGAGAAGGCCGAGCTGATGCGCAAGCTCGGCAAGAAGCAGATGACCCTCAATCTGCAGGAGCCCCTCGCGGCCCTGCCCCCGGCCCTGGCGCGGCACGACCTGACCCTGAAGCCGGACGGCCAGGACCTCGTCTACACCTACGACACCAAGGGCGAGCGGACCGGGATCACCGCGCTGCTGGCGGACCTCGCCGCCGCCGGCATCCGTTTTCGCGACCTCCAGACCAGCCAATCCTCGCTGGAGGAGATCTTCGTCGACCTCGTGAAGGAACGCGCATGAACTGGTACGCGGTCCGCGCCATCTACGGCTTCGAGATGGCGCGCTTCTGGCGCACGGCGCTGCAGAGCATCGTTGCCCCGGTCATCGCCACCTCGCTGTACTTCGTGGTCTTCGGCGCCGCCATCGGCTCGCGCGTCGCCTCGGTGGACGGTGTGGCGTACGGCGCCTTCATCGTGCCCGGACTGATGATGCTCTCGTTGCTGACGCAGAGCATCGCCAACGCCTCGTTCGGCATCTACTTCCCGCGTTTTGCCGGAACGATCTACGAGATCCTGTCGGCCCCGGTCTCGCCCCTCGAGATCGTGCTCGGCTATGTCGGTGCCGCGGCCTCGAAATCGATCCTCATCGGGCTGATCATCCTGGCTACCGCCGCTCTGTTCGTGCCGCTGCGCATCGAGCATCCGTTCGTGATGGTGCTGTTCCTGCTCCTCACCGCGGTGACCTTCAGCCTGTTCGGTTTCCTCATCGGCCTCTGGGCCGACGGCTTCGAGAAGCTGCAGTTGGTGCCGCTCCTCATCGTGACGCCGCTGACCTTCCTCGGCGGCAGCTTCTACGCCATCGAGATGCTGCCGCCCTTCTGGCGGGCCGTGAGCCTCGCCAACCCGGTGGTCTACCTCATCAGCGGCTTCCGCTGGGCCTTCTTCGGCACCTCGGATGTCGGCGTCGGCATCAGCCTCGCCATGGCGCTGGTCTTCCTCGTTCTGTGCTTGGCCGGCGTGACCTGGATCTTCCGGACCGGCTACCGCCTGAAGAGCTGAAGCGGTGGGCGTCCCGTCAGGGGCGCCGGGACAGGAAATCGAGCACGCCCGTCCTGTGGCCGCGATCGCCAACGGCCGTGCTGTGATCGCGGTTCTGCAGTTCGAGAGCGGTGGCGTTCGGGAACAAGGCCGCCAGTGCCGGACCAGAGCCCGAGACCGTGTCGAAGGTGCCCGTCGTGACCAGGGTGGGTGTCAGGATCTCCGCGACCTCGGCGCGCGACAGGGCCTGGCGCGAACCGCGCATGCAGGCGGCGAGCGCCCGCAGGTCGCTCTTCGTCTGCTCGGCGAAGGTGCGGAACGCGGCGGCCGTCGGGTTCGGCGCACGTGCGCCGGTTTCCGCCTCCAGGGCTTCGGCGATCCCATCCGGCAGGCCCTTGCCTTCCACGAGGTGCAGGCCGAGGCCGCCGAGGAGCAGCGAGCGCACGCGCTGCGGCGCGTCGAGGGCAAGGAAAGCGGCGATGCGTGCGCCCATCGAGTAGCCCATCACGTCGGCGCGTTCGATCCCGAGATGGTCGAGCAGGCGGCGCGCGTCCTGGGCCATGAGGTCGGCTCCGTAGGCCTCCGGATCGTAGAGCTTCTGGCTCTCGCCATGCCCCCGGTTGTCGAACGCGATGGTGCGATAGCCGGCTTGGGTCAGGGTTCGGACCCAGAGGGTGTTGACCCAGTTCACCGCATGATTCGAAGCGAAGCCGTGAATCAGCAGGATCGGATCGCCCGACCCGCCCACGGCCGGGACGTCGATATAGGCGAGGGTGACACCGTCTGAATCGAAGCTCTGCATGGGCTCGGGCCTTATCGGTCGGGGCATGATGCCTGCCTCCTTGGACCGCCGGGCGCGCGGACGGAAGCCCCCGCCTGACGGCCTCCCGGAAATGAAAGCGGCGGCAGGTCGCCCTGCCGCCGCGTTTCTTCGAACCGGACCCTCAGATCAGATTAGAAGGTGATGCCGGTCTCCAGCATGTAGCGCTCCTGGGAGGTCTTCAGGCCGCTCCGGCCGAACCCGAACCCGGGGTTGATGTCGTAGAGTTGCACGGTCGAGAATTCGCCGCGGATGAAGTAGCGGTCGAAGGTGAAGGTCGGGGTCACTGTGAAGGAGAAGGCCGAGCTGCCGGGACCGTAGAGGACCGAGGTTTGCCCGAACGGGTTGTTACGGTTGCCGCTCTGCGTGATGTACTCGACACGCCCGGCGAGAGCGAAGTTGTCCGTGAAGGCGTAGCTGGCGAGGAGCGCGCCGCCGAAGGTCTCGGCACCGGCGAGGCCGAGCACGGCGTTCCGCTCGACGTTGGTATACTGCACGTACGGCGTCACGATCCACGGACCGTCCGCGTAGGTGTAGTTGGCGCTGATGATGCTGCTGTTCTGCAGCGACACCGGGGTGGCGTACTGGAAGCGCAGGCCGCGGCGACCGAACGGGTCTGCGAGGTCGAAATTGGTGAAGCTCGAGAAGTGCGTGCCGCCGTTGATGCCGATCGTGTTGGCGGCGTCGATCTTGTAGGTGATCGCTCCGGTGACCCAATTGATTTCACCGGAATAGAAGCCGTCGGTCGCGGCGAACGAGGCCGCCCACGGGCCGTCCGAGTAGTTCACCTGCACACCCTGGTTGATCACGTTCTCCTGGCCGAAGAGGAGACCGCGCGAGATGTTGAGGTTCTGGAAGGTGAAGGGCAGCTCGGAGCCGATCAGGGTCGGCATGCGGCCGCCCTGGATCGACCAATTATCGTTGATCACGTACTTGCCGTAGGCGATCGGAACCGGGGAGTAGAGCAGATCCGTCTGGTCGAACGTGCCGTAGATCGGAAGGCCGAGACCGGGGATCGAGTAGGCGCCGAAGGCGGCGTAGAACTGGAAGGGGCCGTCAGCCTTCTGGATGAAGCCCATCAGGTTCGAAACGTCCACGCGACCGGCGCGATCGCTCGGCAAGGGGGCGGGCGAGAACGTGTACTGGTTCGGCTGTGTGTAAAAGTAGCCCGTGACCGCGCCGCCGACGTAGATGTCGCCGAAGGCGCCGAGCGTCAGGCAGGCCGGGTTCGGGTTCTGCTTGATCACGCCGCCATAGGCCGGGAACGTGATCTCGGCCTTGCAGGAGGCCGGGGGAGCCGGAACGGCCAGCACCTTCGCCGGGATGTCGGCTGCGAAGGCACAGACCGACGACAGCAGGACGGCTGAGAGGGCGAGGAGCGAGCGGTGCATGGTCATGGGGAACTCTGCGGAGGAATCTGCGTTATGGCGACGTTCTCAAAGGTTCCCCGCTACGGCAAAGCTATCCTTTGTGCATGCGCCTACTTTTAAGGCAATCTAGCCCCGTCCATACTGGTTTCAGTCGTGGTGTTGCCACAATGGAACAGCTTTGGCCTCGGAAGGCCGCTCTCGGGGATTTGTCCCAGCTTGCAGGAAATTTCTCGGGCTGGACGGGTGGTGCAGCTTATCGCCGCTCTCCGTCCGCGCGCTGAGGGGGCACGTCCGGCATCGACTTCGGGCCAGGGCCTCGTGTCGCCTTCGCTTGCCGCCGCGCCCGCGCGCTGGCATCAGCAGGCACGATGAAAGACACGCAGCCCTACGGCACCTACGCTCCCACCGGCCTCGTCGCCCGCATCGCCCAGCAGACAGGGCGGATCTCCTACGCCAGCTGGGCGGGCCGGCGCCTCGCCCTGTTCCTGCGCCGGGTGGCGATCGGCCTTTTGCGGGGCGCCCCCCTCGACGTCGAGCGCTACGGCGCGCGCATGCGGCTCTACCCCTACAACAACAACTGCGAGAAGAAGGTGCTCTTCACGCCGCAGTTCTTCGATCCGGAGGAGCGCGAACTCCTGCGCTCGAAGCTTCAGCCGGGCTGCACCTTCCTCGATATCGGCGCGAATATCGGGGCCTATGCGCTGTTCGTGGCAGCCTTCGCAGGGCCGCGCGCGCGCATCCTCGCAGTCGAGCCGCAGCCGGACGTGTTCGACCGCCTGACCTACAACATCGCTCAGAATCCGTTCGGGACGGTGAAGGCGGTGGCCTGTGCCGTCGCCGACAAGGCCGGCGAACTCACCCTGTTCGTCGATCCGCGCAACCGGGGCGAATCGAGCTTGAAGATCGTCGGGACGAACGAAGGCGCGCAGATCCGGGTGCCGGCCCTGCCGCTGCTCGATCTCGCCCGCGGCGAGGGGATCGAGCGCATCGACGCCATGAAGCTCGACGTCGAAGGGGCCGAGGACCTGATCCTGGAGCCGTTCCTGCGGGCGGCCCCGGCCGCACTCAGGCCGGGCCTGCTGATCGTCGAGAACGGCACCGATCAGTGGCAGATCGACCTGCCTGCCCTCCTGGAACAGCACGGCTATCGCCGGATCGCCCGCACGCGCCTCAACCTGATCTTCGAGCGGGCCGCCTGACGGCGCGTCGTTCCCCCCTCTACCGAGCCGGCTTTCGCGGAGACGGGCGTCCTACAGCACCGGGATGGCGTCGGCGATGGTGATCCCGCCGGGGCCGATGCGGCAGCGATGGGCGTGCACGGCGACGCCAGCGGCCCGTGCGGCCTGGAACGCCCGGTCGAAGACTGGGTCGAGGTCCCGGGCCACGTCGAAGCGGTCGGCCCACATCTGCACCACGATGACGACCATCGCGCGGCCCCCGGCCTCCACAACCGCAGCCAGGTCCGCCATGTGCCGGGCGCTGCGAGCGGCGACGCAATCCGGGAACTCCGCGAGGCCGGCCCGGCGCATCAGGTGGCAGTTCTTCACCTCGACGTGGCATGGCGGCACTTCCTCGCCCGTGGCGAGGAAGTCGACGCGGCTGGCCTGCGCGTAGCGGACTTCCGGGCGCAGGACGGTGTAGCCGCCGAGCACCGGCAGGCTGCCGTCCGCGAAGGCTTCCGCCACCAGGGCGTTCGGCCGCATCGTGTTGACGCCCACCCATTGCCGCCCGCCGGGCAGGTCCGCCTCCACCAGTTCCCAGGAGAAAGCCAGCTTGCGCGTCGGGCTCCGGGTCTCGGACACGAGTGCGCGCGCGCCCGGAACCGCGAGGCCCAGCATCGCCCCGGGATTGGGGCAGTGGGCGGTGACCAGGGAGCCGTCGCCTAGTTCCATGTCGGCCAGGAAGCGCTTGTAGCGACGCACGAGGCGCGCCTCGATCAGGGGCGCGGAGAAGCGCATCGGCGGATCCGGGGCAAGAAATAGGTTGATGCGGGCTCCCGTCGGCGCGGAATCGGGCAGTCCTGAGGCGCCTGGGCTGGTCAGTGCTACCCGGATGCGACAGAATTCGCGGGGCGCGCCCCGGGTCGTTAGCCGGGAAAGCCGCTGTTCGTCCGCGAGGCCGCCATGTTCAATCTGTTCGACATTCTCCAGGCGCAGGCGGGCGCCAATGCGCAGGGATTCGGACGGCAGTTCGGCCTGTCGCCGGAACAGGGCCTGCGTGCGATGGAGGCTCTGATGCCGGCGCTGACCATGGGCCTGCAGCGCAACGTCGCTCACGATCCCACCGGCTTCGCCCACCTGTTCAACCTCGTGGGGCCGACTGCCCCCATGGCACCGAGCGCGACGCCGCAGATGGACATGCTGGTCAAGCAGTTGTTCGGCTCGCCACATCTCAGCCAGGCGGTGCTGCAGCAGGCGGCGACCGTCAGCGGCGTCGCGATGCCGGCCCTGAAGCAGATGCTGCCGGTCATGGCCGGTATGGTGGTGGCGGGGATCGTCCACGTCATGATCAACCAGGCGCCTGCGCCTGCGCCGGCCTCGCGCGCCGAGGCGAATCCCTTCGGCTTCCCCCCCAACGCCTGGTCGGAGATGATGGAGGCGTTCCTGAAATCGGGTGCCTCCGCCGCGAGTCCCGCGCCCTCGCCGCCTCAGGCGCGGGCGCGCCCGACGCCGCCCCGGCTCACGGCCCCGTCACGGCCAGGGGCCGATGCACCGGACAAGACTGCTGCGGACGCCCCCTTCGACGTGATGCAGCAGATGTTCCAGACCGGCCTGGAGGTGCAGCAGGAAAACGCGCGCGCCATGCAGCGCCTGTTCGACACCTTCTGGCAGGATCCCCGCGTTTCCACCGAGGCGGGGGGCGAGGCCCCCGGTGCCAAGCCCCGCAGCGGACGGACCCGGACGTCGTAGCGCCACCACACCGTCGTCCGCGACAGGCCGCTCCCGATCGGGCCAGGGCCCCGACGCGTCCGCGGCAACGGGCATCCGTGAAGGGATCTGCCCACGGCGCGGTTCCGGCCATCCCCGGCACCTCGAGGGCTCTTGACAGGAACCCTTGCAGAACACTTACGGAACGTTTAATGTGTTCGTGGTTTGTTTCTGGTGCCATCCGCCGCGCTTCGTGGCGCTAACGAAGAGTGTCCCGCATGTTGACGCGTAAGCAGCTGGACCTGCTCCAGTTCATCCAGCTTCGGATGCGCGAGAGCGGCGTTCCTCCGTCCTTCGACGAGATGAAGGACGCCCTCGATCTGAAGTCGAAATCGGGTATCCACCGCCTGATCACGGCCCTCGAGGAGCGCGGCTTTCTGCGCCGGCTGCCGAATCGGGCGCGCGCCATCGAGGTGATCCGGATGCCGGAGAGCCTGGGCGGGAACGCGGGCGCGTCCCGCGCCGCTCCGGCTCCCGAGGTGCGCCGCTTCACGCCTAGCGTGGTCGAAGGTGGCAAGGGCAAGGGCTTGCCGGCGGGTGCCTCGGTGTCCCGCCTGCCGACGACGCAGGCCACTGACGAGAGCGGCCGGGCGGTGACCATCCCGGTGATGGGCCGGATCGCGGCCGGCACGCCGATCTCGGCCATCCAGGAGCAGAGTCACTCGGTGACGATGTCGCCGGACTTCCTCGCCGGCGGCGAACATTACGCCCTGGAGGTGCGCGGCGACTCGATGATCGAAGCGGGAATCCTCGACGGGGACCTCGTGGTCATCCGTAAACAGGACACCGCGAATACCGGCGACATCATCGTGGCGCTCATCGACGACGAGGAGGCGACCCTGAAGCGCCTGCGTCGGCGCGGTTCATCCATCGCCCTGGAAGCCGCGAACCCGGCCTACGAGACCCGCGTGCTCGGTCCGGACCGGGTCCAGATCCAGGGGCGCCTGGTCAGCCTCGTTCGTCGCTACTGAAGGCTCTCGCCGTCCGGTTCGTCACCGGACGAATCCGACGGATCGCCAGTTCGGTCCGGCGCCGCTCGCGGCGTCGGCGGGCTGAACAGGTCCGATGGGGCCGGTGCCGCTTCCGTTGGTTTTCGTGACGAATTCGCGCGCCAGGGGACGAGGTCACCAAAACGTTTGGCCGTCGCGCGTACCGGGCCATCGCGGGCGAGGCGAATCGACGTCGCGCCGTGTGACTGCAGGAAATTCCGGTCGACGATGATCGGCGCGGCACAGCCTGGAGGGGCGGATTGCCGGGAAATCAGGATCTCGGCCCTGGCGCAATCCTCCCCGAGCGCGCGCTTGTCGGTGGTCAGCGCGAGCGCGCGGCCGTCTGGCGTGATCAAGGTGCAGCCGAGGCGATCGCAGCGCGCCCCCTGAAACGCTGGGACGTCTTCCACCTTGCGGCCGTCGCCATCCGCCTTCAGCCATTGCCCGAGGACGAAGGAGGGTGGCCGCCCCAGAGTGGCGAGCCGCCCGCTGCGGTCCCGGATCGCCGCACCCGCCCCCTCGCGATCGATGTAGATGTCGTGGCGATCCGGAGTGGCCGCGCAGGCGATGCCGATTGCCGCCGGAAGCAGGCCGAGCCAGCGCAACGACGAGGCCGGGAGGGTCAGGACGATCAGCGCGGATGCCATGAGACCGAGAGCACCCGCCCCGAACGCCGGAATCACCACGACCGCGTGCCCGAAGCCCGCGATCCAGGTGGAGATCGTCAGCATCCCTCGCACAGCGAGGCCCATCGCCCACCAGACCGGCTGATCCAGGGCAAACGGATAGGCGAGGATGCCGAGGACGGCCGACGGCATCACGGCCAGGGAGACCAGCGGCAGGGTGAGCGCATTCCCCACCAGCCCGAAGGGCTGGATCGTCTGGAAATGATAGGTCGCGAAGGGAGCCGTGGCGATCTGTGCGACGAGGGTCGTCGCCAGGGTGCCGACGATCGCCGTGGTCAGCAGAGCGAAAGCGCGGGGCAGCAGGCCGATCCCATCGCGGCGCAGCCCGCGGCCGCCGATCAGCGGTGCGCAGGCGATCAGGCCGGCGACCGCTCCGAACGACATCTGGAAGCTCGGGCCGAGGAGCCCCTCCGGCTCGCGCGCCAGGGCGATCAGGGCGGCGATCGCCAGGTTCCGCATGCTGAGGGCCGGCCGGTCGACCAGGATCGCGCCGAGCATCACCAGGGTCATGATCAGCGACCGCTCGGCCGCGATGTCCCAGCCGGAGAAGACGCAATAGGCCGTCACGCCCACCATGGCGACGATCGCCGCGAGCTTCTTGATCGGCCAATGCAACGCTGCGTACGGCAGCATGGCCAGCAGCGCACGCACGAGCCAGAACACCACGCCGGCCGCCAGGACCATGTGCAAACCGGAGATCGAGACGACGTGGTAGATTCCGGCGGCGCGCAGAATATCGTTGGTCTCGCCGCTGATCAGCCCGCGCTTGCCCGTGACGAGGGCTGCCGCCACGGCTCCGGCCTGCCCGCCATTGGCATCCGTGATCCGGCGCGTCAGGGCGTTCCGCGCCGCGTCGACGGCGGCGGCGAGGCGAAACTGCCGGTCCGCGGTTTCGGGCACCGGCCGCACCTCGACTTTGCCGACGAGCGAGCCGACCGCGCCGATCTCGCGGAAGAAGGCATCCCGGGCGAAGTCGTAGCCACCGGGCCGGGCGGCTTCCGGTGGCGGGAGCAGCCGCGCGGTCGCGGCGATGTGGTCGCCGGGCTTCAAGGTGTTCGCCTTGCGGTAGGAGACGCGCACCCGGGTCGGCCGGACCTCGGGGCCGAGCGTACCGAAGCGCTCGACGCGGATGATCAGGCGTGCGCCCTCCTCCCGCTCGTCCAATCCCTCGATGGTTCCGAGCAGGGGCGCGATGGTGGTGCGGGCCAGGATCGGACCGCTCACGCGCTGCACCCGCGCCGTTGCCGCCGCGAAGCCGAGGAACGCCGCGATGGCTGCGACCACGAGGGCGAGCCCGATCGGACGGCTCGCGAGGAACGGAGTCGTCCCGGCCAACAGGCCCGCCGCCACGAGCGGCGCCAGGACCGACGGTGTCCCTTGGGTGCCCAGGAAGAACACCAGGATGCCACAGCCGAACGCGACGGCAATCCATGCGAAGAGGCGGCGCTGCTCGATTTCGCGGTTCCACCCGGTGCGGAGCCAGGCGACGACGAGGCCGGCACCTGGTCGACGCGCGGCGAGGTGGCGCGTGATGCGCCCCATCGCAGCCGCCGCACGTGCCTGTGCCATCGCGTGAACCTCCGGCCCATGTCCCTATCAGGGAGGCAGCGATGGGCGCCGGCGATCCTCGGACCCTGCGACCCGGGGACCTGGACGATTTCTTAACGCTGGCCCGCGCGCATGCTACACGCGCGGTTCCGGGCCGGTCGATCCGCTTCCCGCCCGTTTCACGAGCCATTCAAGTCCAGATTGATGTCGTCAGCCGTCGTCACGCGCTTCGCGCCCTCGCCTACGGGTTACCTCCACATCGGCGGTGCTCGCACGGCCCTGTTCAACTGGCTCTATGCCCGCCGCTTCGGCGGGCGCATGCTGCTGCGCATCGAGGACACGGACCGGGAGCGTTCGACCCAAGGGGCCATCGACGCGATCCTCGACGGCATGCGCTGGCTCGGCCTCGATTGGGACGGAGAGGTCATCTACCAGTATGCCCGTGCCGCCCGTCACCGAGAGGCCGCCGAGGCACTGCTGGCCTCCGGCAATGCCTATCGCTGCTATGCCACGCCCGAGGAACTGACGGCCATGCGCGAGGCCGCCCGGGCGGAGGGACGGCCCCTGCGCTATGACGGCCGCTGGCGCGACCGCGATCCGTCCGAGGCGCCTTCCGGCGTCAAGCCGGTGATTCGCCTGCGCGCGCCCACCGACGGCGAGACGGTGGTCGATGACGGCGTGCAGGGGCGCGTGGTCTGGCAGAACAAGGATCTCGACGATCTCGTGCTGCTGCGCTCGGACGGCAACCCGACCTACATGCTCGCCGTCGTGGTGGACGACCACGACATGGGCGTCACGCAGGTCATCCGGGGCGACGACCATCTCACGAACGCCGCGCGCCAACGCCAGATCTACGACGCCCTGGGGTGGGAGGCGCCCGCCATGGCGCATATCCCCCTGATCCACGGGGCCGACGGCGCCAAGCTCTCGAAGCGCCACGGCGCCCTGGGCGTCGATGCTTATCGCGACCTCGGCTACCTGCCGAGCGCCCTGCGCAACTACCTCGTGCGCCTCGGCTGGAGCCATGGCGACCAGGAAGTGTTCTCCACCGAGGAGATGGTCGCCGCCTTCGACCTTAAGGCGATCGGCCGCTCGCCGGCCCGATTCGACTTCGCCAAACTGGAGAATCTCAACGGATTCTACATCCGGGGCGCCGCCGATGCCGACCTCGTCGCGGCGATCGACGATGTGCTGCCGGTCCTCGGTCCGGCACGGGGGATCGCGGTGCCCATGAGCCCGTCCCTGCGCGCGACGCTCACCGCCGCGATGCCGGGCCTGAAGGAGCGCGCCAAGACCCTGGTGGAACTTCTCGACAGCGCCTACTACCTCACCGCCGCGCGCCCCCTGGTACCCGACGAGAAGGCGAAGGGGCTTGTCGGCGACGAGGCCCGGGATCGTCTCGCTACGCTCCTGCCAGGTCTCGAGGCGCTGCCCGATTGGACCGCCGCCGCCACCGAAGGCGCGGTCCGGCACTTCGCCGAGACCAACGGGCTCAAGCTCGGCCAGATCGCGCAGCCCCTGCGGGCTGCGCTCACCGGGCGCGCCACCTCGCCGCCGGTCTTCGACGTGATGGCCGTTCTCGGTCGCGAGGAATGCCTCGGCCGCCTGCGCGATCAGATCGGCTGAGATCGCAGCGCACAAAATTGCCGATTCGGTTCGGCATTTTGTGCGCAGGAATGACAAATCGGCCTGGATTTCGCTTCGACACCGAGGTGAGACGGGCCGTCGGTTGATGACGGTCCGCCGATCCGCTACCCCCATGCTCGCGTGAGCAAGTGCAGCATGCGCTGCCTTTGCACCCCGGACCCGGGTGGTCGATTGCATCGCCACGCGGGCCGCCGCCGCCCCGCTGCCACGAAAGGGTCCAGGTCTCCATGAGCGCCTTCAGCACGATCACCGTGGGCGACGACCACGTCGAACTTCCGATCAAGACCGGCACCATCGGTCCGGACGTCATCGACATCGGAAAGCTCTACGCGAAGACGGGCAAGTTCACCTTCGACCCCGGCTTCACCTCGACCGCCTCCTGCGAGTCGAAGATCACCTACATCGACGGCGATGCGGGTATCCTTCTCTACCGCGGTTACCCCATCGAGCAGATCGCTGAGCAGGGCGACTTCCTCGAGACTTGCTACCTGATGCTGTTCGGCGAATTGCCGACCCCGGCACAGAAGGCGGATTTCGACTACCGGATCACGCGCCACACCATGGTGCATGACCAGATGAACCGCTTCTTCCAAGGGTTCCGCCGCGACGCGCACCCGATGGCGATCATGGTCGCCTGCGTCGGCGCGCTCTCGGCCTTCTACCACGATTCGACCGATATCTCGGACGACCAGCAGCGCATGGTCGCCTCGATGCGGATGATCGCCAAGATGCCGACCTTGGCTGCGATGGCCTACAAGTACTCCATCGGCCAACCGTTCGTTTATCCGAAGAACGACCTCGACTACACCTCGAACTTCCTGCGGATGTGCTTCGCGGTGCCCTGCGAGGAGTTCAAGGTCAATCCGATCTTCGCCCGCGCGCTGGACCGGATCTTCATCCTGCATGCCGACCACGAGCAGAACGCCTCGACGTCGACGGTCCGTCTCGCCGGATCCTCGGGCGCCAACCCCTTCGCCTGTATCGCGGCCGGCATCGCCTGCCTGTGGGGCCCCGCCCATGGCGGCGCCAACGAGGCGGCGCTGAAGATGCTCGAGGAGATCGGGCATCCGGAGAACGTCGCCAAGTACGTGGCGAAGGCCAAGGACAAGAACGACCCGTTCCGCCTGATGGGCTTCGGCCACCGGGTCTACAAGAACTACGATCCGCGCGCGCGAATCATGCAGAAGACCACCCACGAGGTGCTCGGACAGCTTGGCATCAAGGACGATCCGCTGCTCGAGGTCGCGGTGCAGCTCGAGCAGATCGCGCTCAAGGACGACTACTTCATCGAGAAGAAGCTCTACCCGAACATCGATTTTTACTCGGGCATCACCCTGAAGGCGATGGGCTTCCCGACCTCGATGTTCACGGTGCTGTTCGCCCTGGCCCGCACGACGGGTTGGATCGCCCAGTGGGCCGAGATGATCGAGGATCCCTCGCAGAAAATCGGCCGCCCGCGCCAGCTCTACATCGGTCCCGACAAGCGCGAGTACACGCCGATCGATCAGCGCACCTGATCCGTTCCCGCCTCGCCGGACCATCCGGCGAGGCTTCCTTCGTTCCTGAAAGACCGCGTGAGCGGAACGGCGGGGACGGGGTTGCTCAATGCGGCCGGGCGCGATCCACGACCTCGCGGGCGGCCGCGAAGGCCTCGTCGGCATCGAGATCGGTGGTGTCGAGGATGACCGCGTCCGCCGCCGCCTTCAGCGGCGCCGTGGAGCGCTGCGCGTCTCGCGCGTCCCGTGCGACGATGTCGGCCAGGATCGCCCCGAGGCTTGCCGATTCGCCCCGCCGCAGCAATTCGAGATGGCGCCGGCGTGCCCGTTCCTCGGGAGCGGCCGTGATGAACAGCTTCACCTGCGCATTTGGACAGACGACGGTCCCGATATCCCGCCCATCCAACACCGCGCCGGTGGCATTGCCGGCGAAGCGCTGCTGCCAGGCGAGGAGGGCCGCCCGCACGGCCGGCACCGCCGAGATGCGTGAGGCCGCCTCGCCCATGGCGCGCTCGCGCAGGCGCGGGTCGGCGAGGCGGTCGGCGATCAGGCTGGCGGCCGCTCGCGCCGCCGCCTGATGATCGTCGAGGTTGCGGCCCGCGTCGATGACCGTCAGGGCGACGGCCCGGTACAGCAAACCCGTATCGAGGTGCGGCAGGCCGTAATGGGTCGCCAGCCGCTTGGCCAGGGTGCCCTTGCCCGAGGCGGCGGGGCCGTCGATCGCGATCACCATCGGCATCGCAATCACCCGTCGATCCGGCCGCCGAGGCCCTGCATCGTCGGCAGGAAGCTCGGGAAACTGGTGGCGATCATCGCGCCGTCGTCCACGGTGACCGGGTCGCGGGTGGCGAGCCCCATCACCAGGAAAGCCATGGCGATGCGATGGTCGAGATGGGTCGCGACCGTGCCGCCGCCCCGCGCCGGCTCGCCGGTGCCGTGGACGATGAGATCGTCGCCCTCGACGACGTAGGCGACCCCGTTGGAACTCAGGCCGTCCGCCACCGCGGCAAGACGGTCGGATTCCTTCACGCGCAGTTCGTGCAGGCCGCGCATCCGCGTGGTGCCCTCGGCGAAGGCGGCGGCAACGGCGAGCACCGGGTATTCGTCGATCATCGCCGGCGCGCGTTCCGGGGGGACGTCGACGCCCTTGAGGCGGCTTGCCCGCACGCGCAGGTCCGCGACCGTCTCGCCGCCCTCCTCCCGCTCGCGCAGGCGCTCGATATCGGCGCCCATCTCGATCAGGGTCGTGATCAGCCCGATCCGCAGAGGGTTCATCATGACGCCTTCCAGCGTCACCTCGGAACCCGGGACGATCAGCGCCGCCACCAGGGGGAAGGCCGCCGAGGACGGGTCGGCGGGCACGACGACCTTGGTGCCGCGCAGGGTGGGCTGGCCCGTGAGGGTGATCGTCCGACCGTGCCCGTCGGGTCCATGGGGCGTCACCGTCACCTCGGCCCCGAACAGGCGCAGCATCCGCTCGGTATGGTCGCGGGTGGCGGCCGCCTCGATCACCGTCGTGGTCCCGGGCGCGTTCAGCGCGGCCAGCAGCACCGCCGACTTGATCTGGGCCGAGGCCACCGGCGTCTCGTAGGTGATCGGGATCGCCTCGCGCGGCCCGCGCAGCGTCAGGGGGACCCGGCCGCCCGCCTCCTCGCTCACCACTTCGGTGCCCATGCGCACCAGAGGATCGAGGATGCGACGCATCGGCCGCTTTCGCAGGGAGGCGTCCCCGTCGAAGGTCGCGGTGACGGGCTGGCCGCCGACGACGCCCATCATCAGGCGCGAGCCGGTTCCGGCATTGCCGAAGTCGAGCACGTCCTCGGGATCGCTGAGACCGCCGATCCCGACGCCGCGGAGGCGCCAGCGTCCCTCGCCGACCCGCTCCACGTCGGCGCCGAGGGCCTGGGCGGCGGCGGCGGTGCGCAGGACGTCGTCGCCTTCGAGAAGTCCCTCGACGTTGGTCTCGCCGATGCTGAGGAGTCCGAGGATCATCGCGCGATGCGAGATGGATTTGTCCCCCGGAGGTCGCAGGCTGCCCCGCAGGGGCAGGCCCGCATGAGCTGTCAGGGGTTGCGGCGGAGAATCATGAGACACGGGCGTCGACTTTTCGGCTGGGCGCTGGGGCGCCTGCGGGCTGGCCGGCAGGCGCGTCGATCAGGGGGCCGGTTAATTCATGGGGCCGGTTCATGGGGCCGGTTAACATGCGTCGCCGTCGCCGTCATCCGACGGGTGCGCTTCCGGGGTGCCTTGCGTCCGAAAACCCCTGCGGAAAGGCGATCCTGGGCGCGGAACGCCCACGATTCGCAGGAGAATTTGACAGGAGCGTCCCACGCGACTAACGGGGCGCCTCTCCCAAAAGATCGCACGTACTAGAGGTTCGCCCGTGGCCAGACCGGAACTCGGCTTGAAGCGTCAATGCATGAGCTGCGGCGCCAAGTTCTACGACCTCGACAACGACCCGCCGACCTGCCCGAAATGCGGGACGATCTACCAGGTCGCCGCGGTCTCCGGCCGCGCCGCTCCGGCCCTGGCGGCACGCGCATCCGCGGCCCCGGCCGATGACGAAGAGGATACGGACGCCGAGAAGGGCGGTCCGGAGATCGTGTCCCTCGATGAGGTCGAAGCGGCCGAGGATGACGCCGATACGACGACCGAGGACGTCGACGGCGACAGCAACGACGATGCCGACGACACCTTCCTCGAGGAGGAGGACACCGGCGACGATGACGTGGCCGACCTCATCGACGGCGACATCGAGAACGACGAGGAGAGCTGATCTTCGCCCACCCCTTTCAGACTCGCCGGGAAAAAAGTTTGCCGGCGGGGCACAAAGGGGGTTGAGGCGGCGGACAAGCCCCAGTACATGACCGCTATCGACGGCGGGCGAAGCGCCCGCCGACGAAGACCACCCCGGGATTTCCAGGATCCGGGGTGTTGAGAGT
>NZ_CEEDBN010000013.1:102173-152262 GCF_979253015.1 Methylobacterium sp. AC433
GGGGCCTTAGCTCAGCTGGGAGAGCGCTTCCATGGCATGGAAGAGGTCATCGGTTCGATCCCGTTAGGCTCCACCAATCTCGCTCTGACACTTTGATATCCCCTCCTGCCGCCACCCGCCCGATGCGCCCGCGTCGTGCGGTTCTTCGCGTTTCGCCTGCCTCGTCGCGGCGCGGTCTCGATCCCGAGGAATACGGCATGCGTGCGAAATAGGGGTTGAGGCGGCGGCCCGATCCCAGTATGTCACCGCCATCGCCGGTGCGGCTCAGGGCCCTCCGGTGCGAACGACCACCTTGAGCGCTCCAGAGCCAAGGTGTTGAGAGTGGGGCCTTAGCTCAGCTGGGAGAGCGCTTCCATGGCATGGAAGAGGTCATCGGTTCGATCCCGTTAGGCTCCACCAAAACTTCCCTGAATCGCTCCGACATCGACGTGGACCTTTCCGCACCTGCTGCGTATGGCGGTGCGGTATGAGCACGCGCGGCGGCCACGACGTCGCGCGATGCAGGTGAATTGGACGTGGTTCGGTGCTCAGGGCTTCGGTGTTCATGGCGACGTCCCTCCCCGGCGACCCGGTCACGATCCCTGCTGCGTCGACCCTCCTGACCGACCTCCGTGATCGCCTGCTCGCCGGCCCGAGCGCCACTGCGGTCCTCGAGCAATGGTGCCTCGAACGCGGTCTCGCGCAGGACCCGGGTCTCGTCGCCCATGCGGTCCCGGCGCCCGAGCGCCCCGCAAGCCCGACTCAGCGGGAACGCCTCGCGGTGCCCCCCGAAGCGCTGGTGCGCTATCGCCGGGTCCGCCTGACCTGCGGACCCCTCGTCCTGTCGGAGGCCGAGAACTGGTACGTCCCGTCGCGCCTCACACCCGCGATGAATTGCCTCCTGGAAACCAGCGAGGTGCCCTTCGGGCGCGTCGTGCAGGCGTTGTCGCCCTCGCGCCGGACCCTGTCCCTACGCCTCCTGTCCGCTGCCGCTATCCCGGAAAAGGCCGGCCTCGCCGAACCGCTCTTCGCGATCGAAGCGCTGCTCCTGCGGAAGGACGGCCTGCCCCTGTGCGAGGTCGGCGAGGTCTATACCGGGGCGGTCCTAGGGTCCGCCTGAACCGGGGGCCGCGCCTTCTCGCGTGAGGTCTGGCCAGTGCCGAGGCCTAGCGCTATGCCCCTCGCCCTGAAGGGGCTCAGGTCGAGGAATTCGGACATGGCGATCACGGGACGGGTGCTGCGGAGTGTCGGATTAGCGGGCGCGCTCACGTTCCTTCCCGGGAGCGTGGCGACGGCCCAGCAGGGGAAGGACGCCTCGGGCCTGTGGCTGACCGAGACCGGTGCGTCGAAGGTGCGGATCAGCCGCTGCGGTGACGGCTATTGCGGCACGCTGGCGAGCGTCGCCGGTCCGGGGCTCGACGCCAAGAATCCGGATCCCGCCCTGCGCTCCCGCAGCCTGGTCGGCGTGCAGATCATGAACACCCGCACCGCCGGGACGAAGGGTTACGAGGGGACGCTGTACAACCCCAACGACGGCAAGACCTACGCCGGCACCATGACCATCAAGAGTCCCGACACCGTCGAGGTCTCGGGCTGCGTGATGAGCGTCTTCTGCAAGACCCAGAGCTGGAAGCGCGTGAACTGAGCGACCGCCTGCCCCTCCGGATTGCGCGGAGGGGCGGTCCTGTCAGGGTCAGGCGGCGAGCGCGGCGCGGATCGCGTCGATGGCCGCCTGGGCGCCCGCGCCCTCCGGGCCGCCGGCCTGGGCCATGTCGCGGCGTCCGCCGCCGCCCTTGCCGCCGAGATGCCCCGCGCCGGCCCGGACTAGGGCCACGGCGTCGAAGCGCTCGGTGAGATCGGGGGTCACGCCGACGACGAGACCGGCCTTGCCGTCGGGGGCGATGCCCACGATGGCGACGATGCCGGAGCCGAGGCGGGTCTTGCCCTCGTCGGCGAGGCTCTTGAGGTCGCGCATCTCGACGCCCTCGACCACCCGGGCCATGACCTTCACGCCGGCGATTTCCACGATGCCGTCGTCGCCACCCGAGCCGGCGCCGCCCATGGCGATCTTCTTGCGCGCGTCGGTGAGGTCGCGCTCGAGGCGGCGGCGATCCTCGATCAGGGATGCGAGGCGGTCCGGCACGTCGGCAGGGGAGGCTTTCAGCAGGCCCGCGATCTCTGCGAGCGTCCGGCTCTCCTCGGCACGGTGGCGCCGCGCGGCATCCGCGGTCAGCGCCTCGATGCGGCGCACGCCGGCACCGACCGCGCTCTCGGCGACGACCGAGACCTGGCCGATCTCCCCGGTGCGCCCGGCATGGGTGCCGCCGCAGAGCTCCACCGAGAAGGCCTTGGTGCGCCCGCCCTCGCCCGCGACCGGCTCACCCATGGAGACCACGCGGACCTCGTCGCCATACTTCTCGCCGAACAGCGCGCGGGCGCCGGACTCGATCGCCTCGTCCACCGCCATCAGTTTGGTGACCACCGGCGTATTCTGCAACAGCACCGCGTTGGCGATGTCCTCGACCGCCCGGACCTCGGCCTCGTCCATCGGCTTCGGGTGGCTGAAGTCGAAGCGCAGGCGGTCCGGGGAAACCAGCGAACCCTTCTGGGCGACGTGGTCGCCGAGCACCTGGCGCAGGGCCTCGTGCAGCAGGTGGGTCGCCGAGTGATTGGCGCGGATCGCGGAGCGGCGGCCGTGGTCGACGGCGAGTTCCACGGCCTGGTTCAGCGACAGCGTGCCCGCATCCACGGTGACGTGGTGAACGAACAGGTCTCCGAGCTTCTTCTCCGTGGCCGTGACGCGCGCCTCGAGGCCCGAGGCCGACAGGATGCCCGTATCGCCGACCTGGCCGCCGGATTCGCCGTAGAACGGCGTCTGGTTGACGAGGACGAGGCCGGTTTCGCCCGCCGTGAGGCTTTCC
The DNA here is from genome assembly GCF_979253015.1 of Methylobacterium sp. AC433. Taxonomy (NCBI): domain Bacteria; kingdom Pseudomonadati; phylum Pseudomonadota; class Alphaproteobacteria; order Hyphomicrobiales; family Methylobacteriaceae; genus Methylobacterium; species Methylobacterium sp. AC433. Next base: position 105,074 of record NZ_CEEDBN010000013.1, read on the forward strand.
GTCTCGGCGCCGTCGCGCAGTAGGGCGGTGACGATGCCTTCGGCGCTCTCGGTCTCGTATCCGAGGAACTCGGTGGCGCCGACGCGCTCCTTCAGGCCGTACCAGACCGTCTCGGTGGCGGCTTCGCCGGAGCCCGTCCAGGCGGCACGGGCCGCCTTGCGCTGGCGCTCCATGGCCTGGCCAAAGGCTTCCGTGTCGACGCCGATGCCGCGCGCCTTCAAGGCATCCTGGGTCAGGTCGAGGGGAAAGCCGTAGGTGTCGTAGAGGGTGAAGGCGGTTTCGCCCGAGAGGTTCTGACCGCTGCTCAGGTCGCGGCTCTCGGCGTCGAGGATCGCGAGGCCGCGCTCCAGGGTGCGGCGGAAGCGGGTTTCCTCGAGGCGCAGAGTCTCGCCGATGAGCCCTTCCGCGCGGGTCAGTTCCGGATAGGCCTGGCCCATCTCGCGCAGGAGCGTCGGCACGAGGCGGTACATCATCGGCTCGCGGGAGCCGAGGAGCTCGGCGTGGCGCATGGCGCGGCGCATGATGCGGCGCAGGACGTAGCCGCGGCCCTCGTTGCCCGGCAGAACGCCGTCGGCCACGAGGAACGCGGCGGCGCGCAGATGGTCGGCGATGACCCGATACGAGGCGACGTTGCGGGGCTCCGGCGGGCGGCCGACCGCGTGGCTCACGGCGTCGATGAGGGCGCGGAACAGGTCGGTGTCGTAGTTGCTCTTCACCCCCTGGAGGATCGCGGCCATACGCTCAAGGCCCATGCCGGTGTCGATGGAGGGGCGCGGCAGGGCGAGGCGGTTGCCCGGCTCGACCTGCTCGTACTGCATGAACACGAGGTTCCAGAATTCGAGGAAGCGGTCGCCATCCTCGTCCGGCGAGCCGGGCGGGCCGCCCTGCAGCGTCGGCCCCTGGTCGATGAAGATCTCGGAGCACGGCCCGCAGGGGCCGGTATCGCCCATCTGCCAGAAATTGTCGGAGGTGCCGATGCGGATGATGCGGTCGTCCGAGAAGCCCGCGATCTTGCGCCAGAGCTCGGCGGCCTCGTCGTCGTCGGCGTAGACGGTCACCAGGAGCCGGTCCTTGGAGAGGCCGAACTCCTTGGTGATCAGGTTCCAGGCCAGCTCGATCGCCCGCGGCTTGAAATAATCGCCGAAGGAGAAGTTGCCGAGCATCTCGAAGAAGGTGTGGTGCCGGGCGGTGTAGCCGACGTTGTCGAGATCGTTGTGCTTGCCGCCGGCGCGGACGCATTTCTGCGCCGTGGTCGCGCGATCGTAGGGCCGCTTCTCGACGCCGGTGAAGACGTTCTTGAACTGCACCATCCCGGCATTCGTGAACATCAGCGTCGGGTCGTTGCGGGGCACGAGCGAGGAGGACGGCACCACTTCGTGGCCCGCTGCTGCGAAGTAGTCGAGGAAGGTCGACCGGATCTCGTTGACGCCGCTCATCGCATCACAACTCTGTCGAAGGGTGCCGCCGGATGCGGACGCGCCGGGCTCGTCCGATGCGCACGCATGCCGCGCGCGGAGCGCCCCGCCAGTTTGGAGGTGTCCCACGCCGGCGCACTCATAAGGAGCGTTCCGGCGCAAGTCACGGTCGTTTCGCTTTTGCTCACCGCCGAGCTAGGAACGCGTCTCTCTTTCCAACACGGACATCCCGCCATGCCGGTCGAAATACGCCTCCTTGCCTGGTCCTGCCTGCTCGGCCTCGTCCACGTCATCGCCGCCTCCATGAGCGGCGTGCAGCAGCGAGGCGGCTTCGGGTGGGCGTCCAGCAACCGCGAGGGGCCGACGCCCGAGGTGACGGGCGCTGCGAGCCGGTTGGAGAAGGCGTCGAAGAATTTCTTCGAGACCTTCCCGATCTTCGCCGCCCTCGTCCTCGCCTGCGTGGCGACCGGCCGGCACAATACGGCGGTGGTCCTCGGTGCCTACCTCTACTTCTTCGCCAGGCTGGTCTACCTGCCCGTCTACGGCTTCGGCATCCCGAAGGTGCGGTCCCTGGTCTGGCTGGTCTCGATCGCCGGCATCCTGTTCGTGCTGTGGGGCCTGTTCATCAAGCTTCTGCCCTACACGCCCTGAGGCACCGGCGGCACGGCGACCGCGCTCCTCCCCTTGTCGGCGCGCCCGGCAGGCGCATATCGTCGGAGCTCAACCGCCCCGATCATGCGGGCGGATTCCGGGAGACATCCATGCGATCGGTCCTCACCGCAACGCTGCTGGCCGGTTGTGCCGCGCTGGCGCTCACAGCCGGCGCCCTCGCGCAGGGCGCGGCCCCCGCCGAGACCAAGGCGAAGGCCGACGCCCTCGAGAAGCTCACGGGGATGCAGAGCACCGGCACAGCCGAGGCGCCGGAGATTCCCCAGACCGGCCGCCGCGCCGACGCGTTGCGCAAGACGCTCGCCAAGATCAAGCTGCCCGAGGGCTTCAAGATCGACCTCTACGCCGTGGTGCCGGATGCCCGCTCGATCGCGGTCGGGCCCAATGCCGGCGTGCTGTTCGTCGGAACCCGCAAGTCGAAGGTCTATACGGTCACCGACCGCGACAAGGACCGCGTCGCCGACGAGGTCCGGGCCTTCGCGCCCGGCATCGACTTCAAGATCCCCAACGGCGTCTGCTTCTCGAAGGACGGCGTCCTGACCATCGTCGAGCAGAACCGGGTCCTGTCCTTCCCGGCAGCGGAATTCTTCTACGAAAGCCCCGACGTCGCCGCCGGCGTGCTGGTGAAGCAGGGCGATCTGATCCCCGCCGCCGAGGAGAGCTACAACCACACCGCCCGGATGTGCCGGGTCGGTCCCGATGGCAAGACCTACATCTCCCTCGGGCAGCCCTACAACGTGCCGCCCGCGGCCAAGCGCGACCTCTACGCCAAGACCGGCATCGGCGGCATCGTCCGCATGGATGCCGACGGCAAGAACCGCGAGGTCTACGTGACCGGCATCCGCAACTCGGTGGGCATGGACTTCAACCCTGCCGACAAGGCCCTGTGGTTCACCGACAACCAGGTCGATGGCATGGGCGACGACATCCCGCCGGGGGAGCTGAACCGCATCTCGAAGGCCGGCGAGAATTTCGGCTTTCCGTGGTTCGGCGGCGGCCATGTCCGTACCGTCGAGTACAAGGACGAGACGCCGCCGAAGGACGTGGTCTTCCCGCAGGCCGAATTGCCGCCGCACGCGGCCGATCTCGGCATGACCTTCTACAACGGGCGCATGTTCCCGGATTCCTACAAGGGCGGCATCTTCACCGCCGAGCACGGTTCCTGGAACCGGACCCAGCCGCTGGGCGCGCGGATCATGTTCGTACCCGTCGACAAGGACGGCAAGGCCGGCGCACCGAAGCCCTTCGCCGAGGGCTGGCTGACGCAGGACGGTGAGTATCTCGGCCGCCCGACCGACGTGGCGGTGCTCCTCGACGGCTCGCTCCTCGTGGCCGACGACACGGCCGGCGCGATCTACCGCATCTCGTACGAGGGCAAGTGAGGGTGATCCGCGCCCGTCACATCACGGTGCTGCTCTGCCTGCTCGCATCCGCCACGATCCCGTCGGCTGCACACGCAGGCGACGCGAAGGCCGGACGCAAGGCCGCCATCGCCTGCCAGACCTGCCACGGCCTCGACGGAGTCTCGAAGCTGCCCGAAGCCCCGAATCTCTCGGGTCAGGTCGAGCCCTACCTGGTCAAGGCGCTGACGGAGTATCGGGACGGCGTTCGCCGCAACGAGATCATGAACGTCGTGGCAAAATCCCTGACCGACGCGGAGATCGCCGATCTGGCCGCCTACTACGCGGGGATCCAGATCGACGTTCTTCCGCCGGGATAGGCGGCAGGTCCGTTTGGCCGAGACGCTTGAAGCTTCAAAAGAAGAAGGCCGTCGGGTGTGTCCCGGCGGCCTTCCTCGTCTGCGATCAACCACTTCTCCGCCGCTCGGCGGAGAGTGCCCTCCTCAGGCTTCGCCCTCGTCGAGCTCGTCCTCGGTCGGCTTGGCATTCTCGAGGATCTTCTCGGCGACGAGGCCGGAATTCTGGCGGATCGAGGCTTCGATCTTGCCGGCGATCTCCGGGTTGTCGCGCAGGAAGCCCTTCGAGTTCTCGCGGCCCTGGCCGAGGCGCTGGCTGGCATAGGAGAACCAGGCGCCGGACTTCTCGACGATTCCGGCCTTGACCCCGAGGTCGATGAGCTCGCCGACCTTGGAGACGCCTTCGCCGAACATGATGTCGAACTCGACCTGCTTGAAGGGCGGCGCGACCTTGTTCTTGACGACCTTCACGCGGACTTGGTTGCCGATGGCCTCGTCGCGATCCTTCAGGGTCGAGATGCGGCGGATGTCGAGGCGCACCGAGGCGTAGAACTTCAGCGCATTGCCGCCCGTGGTGGTCTCGGGGCTGCCGTACATCACGCCGATCTTCATGCGGATCTGGTTGATGAAGATGACCATGCACTTCGAGCGCGAGATCGATCCGGTGAGCTTGCGCAGGGCCTGGCTCATCAGGCGGGCCTGGAGGCCGGGCTGCGAATCGCCCATCTCGCCCTCGATCTCGGCGCGCGGCGTCAGGGCCGCCACCGAATCGACCACCAACACGTCGATGGCGCCCGAGCGAACCAGGGTGTCGGTGATCTCGAGGGCCTGCTCGCCGGTATCGGGCTGCGAGATCAGGAGGTCATCGAGCTGCACGCCGAGCTTGCGCGCGTAGACCGGGTCGAGGGCGTGCTCGGCATCGACGAAGGCGCAGACGCCGCCCTTCTTCTGGGCCTCCGCGATGGTGTGCAGGGCCAGCGTGGTCTTGCCCGAGGATTCCGGGCCGTAGATCTCGATGACGCGGCCACGGGGAAGGCCGCCGACGCCGAGGGCGATGTCGAGGCCGAGCGAGCCGGTGGAGACCACCTCGACCTCCTGGACCTTGTCGTTCTTGCCCAGGCGCATGATCGAGCCCTTGCCGAAGGCCCGCTCGATCTGCGACAGCGCGGCGTCGATCGCCTTCGCCTTGTCCTTGTCCACCATCGGGGATTCCACAACTTTCAGCGCGGGCTGGGCCATTCGTCGGCATCCTTATGCATGGGGGAGGAGCAAGGCTCAATGCGCCCCGGATGTCGATTGTGTACCTGTTTTGTTCTCATTGGACAAGGGTGGCGCCGGAGAATTCGCGCTTCGTGGGCCACGAATTCGCCGGTGTCGCCATTCAGCGGGCGATGATCTCCTTCACCGTCTCGACGAGCTGCTTCAGGCTGAAGGGTTTAGGCAGGAAGTTGAAATCCTCGCCGTCGGGGAGGTTCTTGCGGAAGGCGTCCTCTGCGTAGCCCGAGACGAAGATCACCTTGAGGTCGGGGGATTGCTTGCGGAGCTCGCGCAGTAGGGTCGGCCCGTCCATCTCGGGCATCACCACGTCCGAGACGACGAGGTCGATGGTCTCGGTGGTCTCGGCGATGATCCGCAGGGCGTCGAGACCGGAGGCGGCCTCCAATACCGTATAGCCGCGGGCCGAGAGGGCGCGGCTGTTGACGGCGCGAACGGGGTCCTCGTCCTCCACCAGCAGGATCACGCCCTGGCCGGTATGGTCCGGCGCGGGCTTGCGGGGCGCGGGCTTCTCGCCATCGGGTCGCGCGCGGTCCGAGGTTCCCTTGAGCCGGCCGGCCGCGATGGCGGCGGTCGTCTGCTGCGACGGGGGCGCCAGCGCGACGTCCGTCTCGGGCGCGGGTTCGGCGGTGGGTTCGTGGCGGGGGAAGTAGATCCGGAAGGCGGTGCCCTCGCCCACCGTGGAGCGCACGTCGATGGTGCCGCCGCTCTGCTTGACGATGCCGAACACCGTCGAGAGGCCGAGGCCGGTGCCCTTGCCGATCTCCTTGGTGGTGAAGAACGGTTCGAAGATCTTCTCCATGACGTCGGGCGGAATGCCCTGCCCGGTGTCCAGGACCTCGATCAGCACGTGGTCGCCCACCGGCATGCCGACGCGGTTCTCGCTCGGCACGGCCTCGTGCGCGACGTTGGCGGTGCGGATCAGCAGGCGCCCGCCCTCCGGCATCGCGTCGCGGGCATTGACCGCGAGGTTCACGATGACCTGTTCGAACTGGTTGACGTCGGCCTTGATCGGCCAGATGTCGCGTCCGTGCTTCAGGTCGAGGTCGACGCGCTCGCCGAGCAGGCGCTTGAGCAGCAAGGTCAGGTCGGACAGCGCCTCGCCCACATTCATCACCTCCGGGCGCAGGGTCTGGCGCCGCGAGAAGGCCAGCAGCTGGCGCACCAGGCTCGCGGCCCGGTTGGCGTTCTGCTTGATCTGCATGATGTCCTGGAAGGCCGGATCGGTCGGCCGGTGGCTGGCCAGGAGCAGGTCCGAATAGCCGATGATCGCCTGCAGGACGTTGTTGAAGTCGTGAGCGATGCCGCCGGCGAGCTGGCCCACCGTGTCCATCTTCTGCGCCTGCGCCACCTGCTGCTCGAGCTGGCGCTGCGCGGTGGTGTCGAGGGCGTAGAGGATGACCCGCTCGCGGTCGCTCTGCTCGGCCTCGTCCCGTCCGACCCCGGTCGCCTCGCCGCCCGCCGGGCTCAGCCAGACGCGGGCCGACCGGTTGCCGGGACCCGACAGGGCGATCTCGATGGGCTCGACCTCGACGAGGCCGGCCGCGGCCTTGCCCAGGGCCGCCTCCAGGCCCGCGCGATCCCGTTCGGCGACCGCGTCCCACATGGTGGGTTCGCCCTGCAGGTCGTTGCGCCCGTCGGGGAGCGCCTGGCGCGGGAGGCCGCCGAACAGGCGGGCGAAGGAGGCGTTGGCGCGGGCGATATGGCCGCCCTGGTCCAGGGTCGCGATGGCGATCGGACTGTTGTTCAGGAAGCGTGCGAGCCGCACCTCGGCGACACGCTGGGGTTCGTCGCTCTCGGCGCCGGCCGAGCGGTTGAGCACGAAGGTGCGCGACGGGCCGGGCCGGCCGTCCTGGCCGAAGGCGACGCGATGGTAGAGGCGCGCCGGGAGCGGATGGCCGTTGCGGCGGCGCAGGTCGAGGTCGAACCGGTCGGTCCGGACTTCGCCCGGCAAGCCCTCGGATGCGGTGAGGACGTCGGCGCCGGGGGCGATCTCGGGCAGGCGCAGGCCGCCGGAGCCGACCGTCGCGAGGTCGTAGCCGAGCCAGGCTGCCAGGGTCGCGTTCATGTAGACGATCGAGCCGGCCGGATCGATCGAGAGGAAGCCGGCAGGGGCGTGGTCGAGGTAGTCGATCGCGTGCTGGAGCTCTTGGAAGACGTTCTCCTGACGCTCGCGCTCGTGGGTGATGTCGCTCACCGTCCACAGGGTCGCGGCGCGCCGGGGCCGTTCGATCGGGCGTACGCTGATGCGGAACCACGCGAAGGCGCGTTCGGCGGCACTCCCGGGCGGCGGAGCCATCCGGATCTCCTCGGCGTGCCCGAGGCCGTCGCGGGACGCCTGGGCGAGGCGATAGACCGCCTCGGAGACTTCCGGCGAACCGACGAAGACCCGCTCCACCGGACGCAGGCTGGCGAAGGTCTCGCCGCCGGCGATGCGCAGGTAGGATTCGTTGGCGTAGATCAGGCGCCCGCCTTCCTCGACCACGATCGCGCCCTCGGGCGCCGCGTCGACGATCGCCTTGGTGATGTCGTCGCGCGTGGTCTGACCTGCGAACTGGATCGCCCCGATGGCGAGGGCGAAGAGGCAGAACACGCCCGCCATGGCGAGGAGCGCCAGGAGGCCGAGGATCAGCGGCTGCGCCTGCTCGCTCGCCACGAAGGACAGGCCGACGGCCGCCCCGACGAGGAGGCCCGCGAGGACGAGAAGGAGCCCGACGCGTCCGGGCCGCTCCGAGCGATCGATCGCGTTCGACGCGGGCTTGCCGTGTCCGCTGAACTCAACCATCCGCCGCCGACCCACCCCTGAAGCCCATCCGGTTAGCGCCCCGCTTCCGCTCGCAGCAAGGGCAAACCGGCGTATGTCGCCGAGAATTCTCACGAAAGAGGGTGCATAAAGCGTGGCGAGCGCAAGCGCCAATCCTCACGCGGCCCGCCGGCGTAGGCGCATGACGTAGCCGATGACCTCGGCCACCGCGCGGTAATGCTCCGCCGGGATCTCCTCGTCGATCTCGACGGTGGCGTGCAGCGCGCGCGCGAGCGGCGGGTTCTCGAGGATCGGGACATCATGGTCCTTGGCCACCGCGCGGATCTTGAGGGCCAGCGAGTCGACACCCTTGGCCACGCAGACGGGCGCGGCCATGCCGGCCTCGTAACGCAGGGCCACCGCGTAGTGCGTCGGGTTCGTCACGATGACGGTGGCCGTGGGGACGGCGGCCATCATCCGCTTCTTCACGCGCTGGGCGCGGATCTGCTTCATGCGGCCCTTCACCTCGGGGCTGCCTTCGCTTTCCTTGTGCTCCTGCTTCATCTCCTCCTTGGACATGCGCAGGCGCTGGCGCCAGCGGAAGCGCTGGTAGAGGGCGTCGCCGAGGGCGATGGCGATGAAGACCCCGAGCATGCCCGCCATCAGCTTGAGGGCCAGGGTGAGGATCGCCGCGAGGACGGCGGCGGGATCGAGGCGCGCGAACACCTCCATCCGGTCGCGCTCGCCCCACAGGATGGTGCCGGCCACCACGCCGACCATGCCGAGCTTGGCGAGCCCTTTCAGGAACTGGAACAGCGCTTCCATTCCGAAGACACGCTTCACGCCGGCCATCGGCGAGACCCGGTCCCACTTGGGCCCCAGGGCCTCGGTGCTGAAGACGAAGGGATGCTGGATCAGGCCGGCGGCGAGACCGGCCACCACGACGAGGCCGATCGGCACCGCCAGCGCCTGGGCGCAGATGATGAGCGTGCGCACGCCCATCTCGGTGTAGGCCGTCGGGTCCGACGGAACCATGTGGGCATTCATCAGGAAGCCGCGCAGGCTCGCCACGAGGTTCTGGGCGATCATGCCCGAGGCCATGAGCAGGGCCATGGTGAAGGCAGCCAGGATGAAGAAGGTGTTGATCTCGGGGCTGTTGGGAACGTTGCCCTGCTCGATCGCCTTCTCGATCCGCCGTGGGGTCGGGTCTTCGGTCTTGTCTTCCGGATCGGAATCGTCCGCCACCGCTCAGGCCTCCCCAGCGTGGCTCAACGCCCGGCGAGATCCGCCAGGTAGCGCCCGATATCGTCGAGGAAGACGCCCATCATGACGCCGAGGCTGCCCAGCAGCAGCACCATGCCGATCAGCACCGAGGCCGGGACGGCCACGAAGAACACCTGCATCTGCGGCATGAGCCGCGCCAGGACGCCGAGCCCGACATTGAACAGGATGCCGAAGGCGATGAACGGGGCCGAGATCTGAACCCCGAGGGAGAACCCGCGGGCGATGGCCTTCAGCGCGAGGCTCGCCGCCTCGCCCATGCCCGGCACCCCGTCCGGTGGAATCAGGACGTAGCTGCGCCCGATCGCCCCGAGGGCGACGTGATGGAGGTCGGTGGCCACGATGAGGGTGACGCCGAGAAGCGCCAGGAAATTGCCGATCGCCGTCTGCTGTCCGCCCTGCGTCGGGTCCACCGTCATCGCGTAGGACAGACCGAGCTGCTGCGAGACGATCATGCCGGCGGTCTGAAGGGCGGCGAGCACCATCCGCACGGTGAGGCCGAGCACCAGGCCGACCAGCAACTCGCCGATGAGCAGCGCGATCAGGCCGGGTCCCGCGATGGCGCCGCCCTGCATCGGCAGGAGGGGGCGCACCGTGGGGAACAGGATCAGCGAGAGGAGCAGCGCGAAGGCGAGGCGCAGCCGCGGCGACACCAACTGCTCGCCCACCCCCGGCATCAGCATCACCAGGGTGCCGATCCGCGCGAAGGTCAGGAGGAAGGCCGCCGCGATGCCCGGCAGGAGGAGATTCATGCCCTCTCATAGCAGGCTTCAGCCGCCGGACACGATGCGCGCGGCGATCCGGGTCATGTAGCTGCCCAGCGCATCACCCATGAAGGGCAGCATGAGCAGCAAGGTCGCGAACACGGCCACGATCTTGGGGACGTAGATCAGCGTCTGCTCCTGGATCTGGGTGAGGGCCTGGAACAGCGAGACCACGAGGCCGACCACGAGGGCGACCAGCATGATCGGCCCCGCTACCTTGAGGAAGACGAAGATGCCGTCGCGGGCGACGTCGATGATGGCGAGACCGGTCATGAGGGGGATGTCATCTCGCGTCAGGGCGGAGGTGTCGGACGAGCAAGGGCGGCTGCCCCGGCGCAGCGAGGCGGCGACGGGCTAGATCTGCATCCGCATGATTTCCTCGTAGGCGGAGATCACCCGGTCGCGGACGGCGACGAGGGTCTGGAGGGCGGTCTCGCTCTCGGCCACGGCCGTCACCACGTCGACCACGTTCGCCTTGCCACCGGCCACCGCAAGCGCCTGACTGTCGGCCTTGCGCCCCGCCTCGCCGACGTTGTCCAGGCTCGAAGTCAGGAGCGAGGTGAAGTTCGAGCCCGAGGCACCGGTGGCCGGCGCGATCTTCGGAGCACCCTTTGCGCCGATGTTCTGAATCGCCGCGTAGGCGCCGGCGGCGAAGGCGTTGGTGGTCATGGCGGCGGACTTTCAGGCGGGTCGGAAGCGGGGATCAGGCCTTGAGGATCTCGAGGGTCTTGGCGACCATGCGGCGGGTCGCCGTGACCATGTTGAGGTTGGCCTCGTAGGAGCGCTGGGCCTCGCGCATGTCCATGTTCTCGATCAGGCCGTTGACGTTGGGCATCGCCACCTCGCCCTTGGCGTTGGCGCTCGGATTGCCCGGGTCGTACTTGGTCCGGAACGGCGAGGTATCGCGGCGCACCCGGCCCGCCTCGATCAGCGACGCGCCGGTCTCCCGGTCCACCTGCTGGGTGAAGGTCGGGATCTTGCGCCGGTAGGGTTGGCCGCCGACCGAGGTGGGCGCCGAATCCGCGTTGGCGATGTTCTCGGCGATGATCCGCATCCGGCTCGACTGGGCCTTCAGGCCCGAGGCGGCGGTGGTGAGGGATTTCAGGAAGTCCATGGCGCGCTCCGTGAGACGATGGATTGCCGCTCAGCGCTTGCCGATGGCGATTTTGATGGTCTCGAGGCTCTTTTGATAGAGCGAGGCGGCCATCTGGTAGTCCGCCTGATTGTCGCCGGCCTTCATCATCTCCTCCTCGAGATTGACCCCGTTGCCGCTGGGGCGGATCTCGAAGCCCTTCACGCGGCGCGGATCGGCGCCGGGGCCGTCCGGGCCTCCGCCCGGCGCGATGTGAGATGCGTTGGTGACCGCGAGGCTGCTGCTCGTCGTGGCGCCCGAGGGCTGCGCCAGGACGGGGCCGGAACGCCCGAGCTCCGGACTCGCGAGGTCCCTCGGCTTGAAGCCCGGCAAGTCGGCGTTGGCGACGTTCTCGGCCAGCAGCTTCTGGCGGGTCTGGTGCCACTGCATGCGGGTGCGCAGCATGCCGAGGATGGGCAGGTCGGTGACGGACATGGGCTGGACCCTCGCCTCACCCGGAAGAATCTGCCCGGTGGGACCGGCAAAATCTGCCGCCCCCATGGTTAACGCCCGGTTAAATCTTCGGGCGCGTCCGCGCGGAGGAGGGTCTCAGGGGGCCCGCCGGGTCGGCTGCTGCGCCTGCGGGCATTCCGGCGGCGCCGGCCCGCTCGGGTTGAGGGGGGCGCAGGCGACGGGTGCGCCGGCAGTCCGCGCATCCTCGCTCGGATGGCGCAGCGCGCCTCGGCTCCAGAGGAGCCCCATGGTGACGGCCGCCGCGACGAACAGGGCGGCTGCGAGGAACGGGATCCAGCGCGGAACGGTCATCGATGTCAGCCTTTCTCGGATGAGCCCTGTCGGCTCTGCCAGAGCGCGTAAGGATGGTCGTCGACCGCGACGGGGCGATGTTCCACGCGCATCGGCTGCTCGCTCAGGGGCCGGCAGAGTTCGGCGTAGATGCCGGCGCCGATCAGGCCGTAGCGGTCGCCCTCTTCCGCGGTGTAGGCGAAGTAGGCCTGCGTGATCCCGGCCAGACGCATGGCCGCGTGACACATCGGGCAGGGCCGCCCGCTGGCGTAGACGATGCAGCCGTCGAGCTTGGCGCGGCCGAGATGCCGGCTCACCTCCCGGATCGCCACCATCTCGGCATGGTCGGTCGGGTCGTTGGTCACGGCCGTGGTGTTGACGGCCCGCGACAGCACCGCACCGTCGCGCACGATCACCGCGCCGTAGGGACGCCCGCCCTGGAGAACGTTGTCCCGGGCCAGCGCGACCGCGTCGCGCAGGTGTGCCTGATGCTGGTCTTCCACTGGTTCCACCCCGACCCGATACGGCGATGCCACTTCGCCAACGCGCCAGGAACGCCGGCGGGTCCCGTTTCGAGACGGCTCACGCACGAGCCTTTGATCGGCCGCTAACCGCAGCCGCCGCACCATCGCTCCAGGCCGCGTTGCGTATCGGCTCCGTCGTGGAGACACGGCACGCCCCGCCGTCCCGAACCCGGACGGTGGGGCACCGCACGACCCCTAAGCCTCGTCAGCCATTGCCGAACCCCGTTCGGGCAAAGGAGCTGTTAACGAAGTCTTAACGGAGTTGCCCGCGCTGGCGCCGGACATGATAGTGGGGGCTCAAGTGTTGCGTCGGGCCACGAGCCCCAAAAGCGAGAGACCCCGGTCTTGTCATCGTTCTTCAGCTCGGATGGCTCTTTTCCCCTCCAGTTCGCCATCATCTTCGTCGTCATCTTCCTCGTCCTCGCGGCCGGTGTCTTCCTGGTCCGGCGCCTCGGTGGGAAGGGTTCACCCCTCTCCGGCAAAAACACCCCGCGGGGCCGTCAGCCACGGCTCGGCATCGTCGACATCTACGAACTCGATCGCCAGCGTCAGCTGATCCTCCTGCGCCGCGACAATGTCGAGCACCTGCTCCTGGTCGGCGGGCCCAATGACGTGGTGATCGAGCGCAATATCCTGCGCGGCATGAGCGCCCGCTTGGCGGCGGAGGAAGCCCCCTTCGACGAAGCGCCCGAGCCGGTGCTGAACCCGATGCCGGAGCCGCCGGTGAGCCAGCAGGCTTCGATGCCGAGCCTGGCACCGGTGGTCCCGCCCGTCCCGACCTACCGCGAGCCGTCCTTCGAGATGCCGGTGACGGTCGCGCCCGTCGTCGAGGTCGCGGCGGCACCGCCCGAGATCGCGCGCGGACGCGGGGCAGTCCCCGAGCCCGGCCCGAGCCTCACGATGCCGGATCCGGCGGTTGCACCCCGCCAGCGCGATTCGCAGCTCGCGCGCGTCATTCGCCGGACCCCACCCACCCTGGCGAACCTCGTCCCGGCCGCGATCGCGGAGCGGGTCGGCCTGCCGGAACGCGGATCCGAGGCCGAGCCCGCCCGCGACGCGCAGAGTGCCGCCGCGCCGCCGCCCGTCGTTCCGGCACCGGCGGCCCGCGCGATCGATGCCGCGATCCTGTCCGACATGGCCCGCCAGCTGGAGGAGGCCCTGCGCCGGCCGTCCGCGGCTGTCCGTCCGGCCGCTGCGGATCAGTCCGCGGCGCGCGAGCCGGACCTACCTCCCGCTGCACCTCAGTCATCCGCACGCGTGGAGCCGGCGCCGCAACCCGAGCCGACCCGGGAAACGCTCGCGGGTCCGCCCGACGTCGATCCGATGGCGGCCGCGATGGCCGCCACGGTGCAGGCTCCGGCCTCCGAAGCGCAGGCAATCGAGCCCGAGCCAGCCACGGACGACGCGCTCTTCGCCGAACGCCCCGAGGACCGGGACGTCGAGGTCGCGTCGGCGGAGCCACCGGTTCCTCCTGTATCCGCCCCGGCCGAGCCGCCTCCGATATTCCGCGCGTCGCTCGCCGATGCGGCGAAGGTCGAGGCGATCACGCCACCAGAGGTGCCGCCGGCCGCCGTCGAGCCGGCGCCCGTCCCTGCGCCGGCCCCGCCGCCTTCCCCGCCGGCGCCCGCGAAGGCTCCGGCCAGTCCCAACCCCTTCTCCGTGGAAGAGATCGAGGCGGAGTTCGCGCGCCTCCTCGGCCGCCCTCTCGATCGCAAGCAGTAGGTCGTCATCGGCGGGCCGGAACCCGCCCGGGTGTCGCTGCCGAACGGGGCCGTCTCGGGTTCGTTCGGGGATGCGCGCCGGGCCGTGGATGATAAGAGGGGGCGCGGCCGCGTCGCGCCGCATCGTCCGGAGCCGGTATGTCCGAACCCCGCCCCTCGCTGCGAAGACGGCTGCGCCTGCCGATCCTGGTCGGTCTGGCGCTGGCCTGCACGACGGCGGCGGTACGGGCTCAGAGCCTCTCGGTCGATCTCGGCACGGGTGGGGTGACCGAGCGGGCGCTGCAACTCGTCGCGCTCCTCACCGTCCTGGCCCTGGCGCCCTCGGTGCTGGTGATGGCCACCTCCTTCACCCGGATCGTGGTGGTGCTGTCGATCCTGCGCTCGGCTCTGGGAACCCAGAGCGCGCCGCCGAACGCCGTGGTCACAAGCCTCGCGCTGTTCCTCACAGCGTTCGTCATGGCGCCGGTGGGGCGGGAGGCCTACCGCACCGGCATCGAGCCGCTGATCGCGGGGCAGATCACCCAGAGCGTCGCCTTCGAGCGGGCCTCGGCTCCGTTCAAGACCTTCATGCTGAAGAACGTGCGCGAGAAGGACCTCAAGCTCTTCCTCGACATGGCGAAGGCCCCGGTGCCGGCGGGACCCGAAGCCGTCGGCCTGGAGGTGGTGACGCCGGCCTTCATGATCTCCGAGCTGCGCCGGGCCTTCGAGATCGGCTTCCTGCTGTTCATCCCCTTCCTGATCATCGACCTCGTGGTCGCCTCGATCCTGATGGCCGTCGGCATGATGATGGTGCCGCCCGCCACCGTGGCCCTGCCGTTCAAGCTGATCTTCTTCGTTCTCGTCGACGGCTGGACTCTGGTGGCCGGCTCCCTGGTGCAGAGCTACGGCACCTGAGCGGCAGCGCGGAAGGCGAGCGCACAGGAAAAAGGGCGCCCGAGAGCGCCCTTCACCGTCAGCCAGAGAGAACGTTGCGAGCGATCAGCGCTCGAGATAGCTCTTGAGGGTCGAGATGCGGTTGCCGACGAGGCGGACCGCGCGCTTCAGGCGGTCCTCCGACACGCCGAGGCGTGTGGCCATCGCGGTGCGCTGCTGGCTGTCGAAGATGTCGAGGTGGGTCTTTCCGGCCTTGGTGTCGAGCGGTTCCGTGAGCATGGGGAGGCCTCTGCTGTGCCGGCTGGAACGTGCGCCGCACGGGTGATAGCGATTGAGGGCAGAACGTGGCGCGGACGCGTTTGTTGCGCTCGCGCGAACAGAATTCGCCGAATCGCATCAAGCTTTTACGCCGCATGGTGGACCTGCTCCCGAAACGCGCGTCCGGCGCCTCCGAGCGGCGTCGGCGCGGTTCAGCCAGGCGGTGTCGCCGAGGTCTGCGCGTCGGCCCGCGCATCCGCTTCGCCCTTGCCCGGAGCCGGAACGGCGCTCTCGGGATAGCGCTTGCGGTACTCCGAGAGGAACGCCTGGAGGGTCTGGGCGCTGGTGGCCTTCTGCGCGATCTCGCGGAAGCCGGCGGTGCGGACGGCGTTGAACTGGCTGAGGAGCGCGAAGGTGCGGGCATCGACGCTCTCGGCCATCGGACCCGCGAACTTCGCACGCAGGCGCTCCAGGCTGAGGGTCTCGCTGGCGAGCCCGTAGGCGATCGCCGCCCGCAGCACGTCCGTCCGGGCGGCGTCGTCGAGGGGTGCGCGCCGGCGCCAGGCATCGCCGACCAGCGCCTCGTGGGCCTCCCCCGCCTCGCGCCAGCGCCGCCCGGTCCACAGGATGTCGGCGCGAAGGCGCTCGGCATCCGCTCCCGTTTCGCCCTCGATGGTCTCCAGGGCGAGGTCGGTGCGCGACAGGTCGGACAGGGCGCGGGCCCGCAGCAGGGCCCGCGCGCGGCGAAGGTCCTCCGGCAGTTCCGGCAGGTAGGTGACGTCGAGCGTCTGGAGGGCCTGGAGCGGCTTCTCGTCCATGAGGCGGATCGCGGCGAGCCGCGCCGCGACACCGGCTTGGCTCGCGCCGGTCAGGCGATGATCGACCTGATGCTGCAGCAGCTCGCCCGCCGAATCGAGGAGATCGAGTTCGACGAGCCGGTCGGACAGGCGGCGGACGATCTCGTCGCCGCGTCGGCCCAGGGGTGCGAAGTCCTTGAAGTCGAAGTACATCGCCAGGGCCTCCACCCCCGGCACCTTGAGGCTTCGTTCGCCGAGATAGAGGTCGTCGAAGAGCGCCTGAGCCATGTCGTGCACCTCGCGCACGACGGGCGTATCCGTCCCGAGGGCATCGGCGCGACGTGCGGTGAGGAGCGCCTGGCGCCAGCGCCCCGCCTCCATGTAGAGCTTGGCCAGGCCGGCGATCGTCCGCGGCTCGATGTCGCCGCCGTGCCAGGCCAGGGCCAGCCGCTCGAGGCGCTCGATGGCGTCCGCCGTCGGGATCTTGCCGGCGGCGTGGCCGAGCAGGGTGGCGCGCAGGCGCGCCGCGGCGGCGACGTCCGCCTCGCTGCTTTCGCCGAGGCGCTCATAGGCATCGAGGGCGGCCACGGTCTGGCCCGTGACCTCGTCGATCCGCGCCCGCAGCAGCGAGAGGTGTTCCTGGGTCGGCCCGTCGGCGACCCGGGTGGCCGCGATGATCTGGCGGTTGGCCGAATCCCAGTCGCCGGTCTCGACCGCGGCCTCGGCCGCCGCGGTGCGCAGGAGGGCCTGGAGATCGTTCGGGTAGCGGTCGAGCACGCTCGCCGTGGCGCGGAACGAGCCGTCGGCCGCGCTCCAGCGGCCTTCTTGGGCCTCGGCGTAACCCTGCCACAGGCGCGCCTCGGGATCGTTCCTGAGGATGTCGACGGCGAGGCCTGCGCGCGCGTCGCCGGTGCGCCCCATCAGGGCGTTGCCGATCACGGTCAGCATCGGAATGTCGCGCTGGCCGGCCAGGACCGGATCGTCCGAATAGATGCTCTTCAGGACGCCGAGGGCTTCCAACGAAAGCCGATTGGCCAGCATGGTCCGGGCCAGAATCAGCCGGAGGGGGCCGCGCGAGGCACGCGGCGCCTCGGCGGCGGCCTGCAGCTGGTCGCGCATCAACTCGCGAATGTCCCCGCGCTGGGAAGCTTCCCAAGGCCCCCGGTCGACGGCGAGGTCGCTGAGAGTCGTGAGGGGGACCTCGGCCGGGCGCGCCACGCCGGAGACCGCCATGCCGCCCTCGCGACCGATCGCGACCCCGTCGAGATCCGGCCGTACGAGGAGGTCGTCGGCCTGCGCCAGGACCGCGACGCCCTGGCGGCTCGGCAACAGCTCGAAATCGACGAAGGCCTGTCGCTTCGGGATGCCCGCCGGCTTCGGGCCGCGACCGGTGACGACGGCGATGCGCTCCCCGTCGAGGTTGAGCCAAGATGCGACGCCGGGGTTCGGCAGGCGTACGCCGATGCCGATCCGACCGGCCGGGTCGGTGATCCGGATCGCCGCGAGGGCCTCGCTCGCGGACAGATTCTCACCGGCGACCAGTTCCCACCCGGTCGGCGCCTCGGCCGGGCCGACGGGCACGAGGTCGAACAGGCGGTCGCGCGGGACGGGAAAGCGCAAGGTCACGACGCGCCCGGTCCGCTGAGGTGGGCCGAGGGGCGTCAGCATCGGATCGCCGGGAGGCGCCCCGACGTCCTCCGCGGTCTCGAACACGAGGTTCGCGATGCCGGCCCGCTCGAACAGGGCGGCCGGAGGCAGGGTCTTGAATGGAAAGACGAGGCCCGGACCGCTCGGGCGCGGGACCGCCACCGCAGCGGGGGCCGTCGGTTTGTTCTCGGCGGGCTCCGCGCTCCGGCTCGGCATGCGCACCGGAGGCTTGTCGGACCTGGCTTCTGCGGTTCTGGGGTCGGCTGACCCGATCTCGTCGAGCTTGATGTCGACGACCTTGGCCTCGCCGGCGGGCATCGCCCCCTCCCCGGCCTTCGCGTCCGCTGCCGCGGCGGATTTCGGCTTCTCGGCGGGTTTACGGACGACGTCGAGGGTCGCCCCGTCCTCGTCGTGGAAGGTCCGGATCTCGTAGCCGGCGGCAGGGGTCACGAGGAGGCGGGCACCGGTCTCGTCGCCCTCGACCGCCAGGGTTTCGATCGCTGGCTTCAGGCGCCCCCGGGTGGCGACATCGTCGATCCGCCACGCGCCCGGAATGGCGAGGCGGGTGGCGGGGCCGACGGCGCCGAATTGCGGCGCGGCGGATGCCGGCGCCCGCAGGCTGAGGCGCGTCAGGGTCGGAAGATGGGCGAGTTCCAGCCGCAGGGTCTTCGGTTCGGCGGGCGGCCTCGCCGCGCGCAGGGCCGCTTCCGCCGCCTGGGTCCGCCGAAACAGCTCGGCCACCACCTCCGGCGGCATCGCCGGAGGCAGCCCGGTCCAATCCTGAGGCAGGAGGTCGACGAACACCGTCTCGCCGGCGTCCTGGACGTTGATGCGGTAGGGACGCTGCAGCGCGAGGCGCAGGCCGAGGCCGTCGGGATCGCGTCGGACGGCGGAGACGTAGTCCGGCATCTCCGCGGCGATCCGCTCGGGGCCGGCGCTCGCCTTCTCCGAGAAGCCGAGGACGAGCACTGACCCGGAAACCCGCGCCTTGACCGAAACGGGGGCGTCGAAGGTCAGGACGAGGCGACCGTAGCGCTCGATCTGCGCGCCCTTGATCGCCGTGAGGCGGGCGGCAATCGCGCCCGTGCCCCCGCACAGGGTCACGGCCACGATCGACATCGCGGCGAGGCCAGCCCGAAGCCGACGCCGTCGTGTCGGAATTCCGGCACCGAGAGCCATCGCAGGATACGCCAAACCCATGGGACGGACCCGCTCGCACCCGAGCCGGTTCGCCTTACGCCGCACTGTCCGGGCACTCTCGCCCGTCGAGGCTAACGGGCGCTTAAGACGCCGGGCGGCTTTGTCCCGACCGCTAACGTTTCGCGATCAGGCCAGGGATCGTCCGGCCGGTCTCGCCGAAATTCTCGGCGGCGCGGGCACAGTTGGCCGGAACGTCCTTGCCGTAGATCTCCGTATAGGCCCGGCTGCGGAGCTTGAGGTCGCCTTGGGCGAGATCGTCCGGCGCGACACCGAGGCCCGAGACGACGGAGTTCAAGCGCTCGGTGTTCGGCTTGAGATTCGGACAGGACGTCTCCACGAATGCGAGCAAACCGGCGAGCTTGGCCGCGCTGTTCTTCTGGCGCTCGGCCCTGGCCTCGGCCGCCGTCGGCGGGGGGCCGGGCGGCTTCTCCGGAGGCTGCTCCTCCTGGGCACGCGCGGAGTGCGCCAGCGATCCGGCCAGCAGCAGGGCGGTCAGGCTTCGGGTCAGCAGGGCCGATCTCTTCACGGGTACGCTCCTCGGGTTCGGCCCCGCCACGGTCCGGCTCAGTTCGTCAGGGCGGCGGCGCGGGCCAGCGCATTGGCGAAACCTTCGAGCGGAACCGTGATGGTGACCGGGTCCTTGGCCTCCGGCTTGATCCCGGACACCAGCAGGTTCTTGGCGGTCTTCATCGTGTCGGTCGCCAGGGTGGGAAGGCTGATCGGGACGAGACATCCCTCCTGGCTGCAGGACAGATAGGGCGCGCCCTTGCCGAGCACGGCCTCGTCGAGCTTGAACGAGATGCCGGGCTCGATGGCGAGGCCGAGGGGCATCAGGATGAAACCCTGGGCCCGGCCGTCGCTCGGCGGCCGGATCTCCAGCGCGAATTCCCGCCGGCCCTTGGCGCCCTGGGCCTGCATGATCGCACATTCGGCCTTCGCCTCGGGTTTGGCCTCCCTGGCGCAGGTCACGGTCCAGTCGCCATAGACCTCGCTCAGGGAGGTCGCGCCCGCGGGCCAGCCGGCGACGGGCGCCGGCGTCGCGGCAGAGGTCGGGTTGGGCGCCGCTTGCTTGGCGGGCGCCGGCTTCGGCGGTGCGGGCTTGCGCGGCTTCGGCTTGGCCGGCGCCTCGGCGGCCTCTGGTACTTCGGCGTCCTGCCCGCGGGAGGGAGCCGTCGCCAGGAGGGCGAGGCCAAAAGCGGCGAGGAATCGAATCAGGCTGGTGGACGGCACGTGCTTTGGCTCCCCGAACCCGCGCGGCGGGGACCTGACCCGCCCGGGATGCCTGCCCCTAGTCGGGCGCGGCCGAACGCGCAATGGACGGCGGCACAACCCGGTGGACGAGCGCCTGCAAGGCTCAGCGCCGTGGCGGGGGCTGCATCGGTGCGTCGATCGCCGGCAATTCGTTGGGACCGAGGCCGGCCGCGACCGTCGCGGCCGGGCCGCCGCCTTGCCCGCGCGCCCGGTTGGCCAGGGCCACGGTGAGCTTCTCGGCGGGTTCCGACTGCATGAGGGCCAGCACCTCGGCCATCTTGCGGGGGTTCATCGCCAGGACGATGGGCACGAGCACGTCGAGGCTGAGCCGGTCGAACACCCGCGCGGCGTCCTTGGGCTTCATCGTCTCGTACATCGTGACGATGTTCTTCAGCGCGGCTCGCTCGGCTTCCGCGCGCTGCGAGCCGCTGCCCTCGGCCTTGTCCTCGCCCTGCTTCAGGGTGTCGACGCCCTCCTCCAGCTTGCGCTCGGCGGTGCCGAGAAGCTGCTCGCGCAGGTCCAGGGCGTCGCTGCGCTGCTTCAGGGTGTCCCGCCGCGCGGCGAGCCGCTCCAGGATCGCGCGCTCGGAGGCCGGCATCGGCTCCGGGGGCGGCGGCGGACGGGGGGCCGGCTTCTCCGGCTCCGGCGGTGGCTTCTCCGTCTCCTTCGGGGTGACCGAGCCGGTGGTGGAGGGATCGGCGGGCTCGTAGTTCGTGCGGGCCTTGGCGAGGACGCGCGCGAATTCGGGCAGCGGCGCCGTGAGATCCGGCTTGGATTCTTCGACGGCGATGGCCGCGACCTTCAGCACCAGAAGCCCGGCGGCCGCGAGGGTCACGGCATCGATCAGGCGCAGCTTCAGCGGCCGCGTCTGACGGAACCGGACGAAGCTGTTGGATCGCCTGGCGGGCGCCGGCTTCGTCACGCGGCCTTGCTCCGCAGCCGGCCGAGGGCGCGCTCGGACATGGCGAGAGCGGCCGCGGCCGCGACCCCGAGGCGCTCGCCGTTGGGGCTGGGCGGCGCGACGCGGACGGGCGGAACCACGCGCTCGAGATCGCGCGGTTCCGGGACCGGCGCCGGACTCGCGGTCCGCGCGATCTCGCGGGCCGGGGCGGCCTGGGCGACGATGGAGGCGATGCGGGCGATCACCGTCTCGCCGGCCGCCACGTGCGCGGCGAGATCCGTGGCGTAGCGCTCGGCGGTGCCGAGGCGGTCGGCCAGGGTCCGGTCACACTCGTCCAGTGTCGCGCGCAGGCCGACGATGGCCCGCTCCGCGGTGGAGCTCGCCATGACGAGGTCGCCGATGGTCTGGCGCAGGGCCGCCTCGTCGGCCTTGAGCTTGGTGATGCGACCGCTCAGGCGCATCGAGGAGACGATGCTGGCGACGAGCAGGACGGCGACGAGGCCGTCGGCGAGGAGGGTGACGAGGAGGCTCATGGCTGGTCGCGTCACCCGTCGTTGCGGTTGTTCATGGAGGCCTCGAAGGCCTGGAGTGTGGTGCGCGACCGGCGCAGGGGCCGGGTGAGCTGCACGGCGATGTTGTCGTCGATCCGGCCGATCCGCCCCTGCGTCAGGGCCCAGTCGCCGCAGCGGACCGCGATGAGATCCGACGGCTTGGTATCGAACATCAGGGTGTCCCCGACCTTGAGCGACAGCACCTTCTTGAGCGGCAGCATCATCTCGTGCAGCACCGCCTCCATGGTCGCGTCGGCCTGCCAGATCTCGGTGGCGAGGTGGCTTTCCCAGACGTGGTCACGGCCGAGCTTCTCGCCCATGAAGCTCTGCATGAGCAGTTCACGGATCGGCTCGATGGTGGCGTAGGGAAACAGGATCTGCAGCAGGCCGCCGCGCCCGTCCATGTCGAGCTTGAGGCTGATCAGGATCGCGGCGTTGGCGGGTCGGGTGATGGTGGCGAAGCGCGGGTTGGTCTCGATCCGGTCGATGGCGAAGCGCACCGGCGAGAGCGGCTGGAACGAGAGCTCGAGGTCCGTGAGGATGATCTCCACGAGGCGCCGCACGAGCTGCATCTCGATGGTGGTGAAGGGGCGCCCGTCAAGGCGGGTCGACGAGCCGCCGCGCTTGCCGCCGAGGAGCAGGTCCAGGGTCGAGTAGGCGAGGTTCGACTCCACGGTGACGAGCCCGGAATTCTCCCAGGCATCGGCGCGGAAGACGCCGAGCAGGGTCGGCAGCGGAATCGCGTTGAGGTAGTCGCCGAAGCGCACCGAAGTGATGTTGTCGAGGGTCACCTCGACGTTGTCCTGGAAGAAGTTGCGCAGGCTCGTCGACAACAACCGGATCATCCGGTCGAAGACGATTTCCAGCATCGGAAGGCGTTCGTACTGGACGACGCCGGAATCGACGATGGCGCGGACGCCGCCCGCCCCGGAGGCCGAGAGCTCGCGCAGGGAGAAGCCGAGGACGCCGTCGATCTCGTCCTGATTCAGGATGCGGTCGTTGCCGGCGAGTTCGGGGAGATTGTCGGTCTCCCCGTCCTCGATCATCGTCGCCCATTCGGCGGCGACGTCGCTGGCATGGGTCGTGGTGCCCTGCTCGGCCAGCGCCGCGCCCCACTCGTCGGCGAGCGAGGCTTCACCGCCCTCGCCGTTCTGGGCGATGAGTGCGGCGGCCCAGTCGTCCTCGTCGATTTCGTCGTCCGGTCCGGCCATCAGACTCTCGTCACCTGTAAAACTTCGAAACATCCCGGCACGAGGCCGCGGCCGCCTACTGGATGACCACGTCCTTGAACAGGACCGCCTCGGCCCGGGCCGGCTGGATGGCGACGTTGACCCGGCGCAGCAATTCCTCGCGCAGGCGGTAGATGCCGGCCGACCCGGCGAGATCGCTCGCGCGCAGATCGCGCAGGTAGACCTGGAAGGCGTCCTCGATGCGCGGCATCAGGGGCTTCACCTCCCCCTCGACCTTGGCGTCCTTGAGTTCGATCGCGACCTTGATCTTGGCGAAGCGGGTCCGGTCCTGGCCCGGCTCGTTGGCCAGATTGACCATCATTTCGCGGACATCGAGGAACACGACCGGCTTCTTGACCTCGGCGACCGCCTCGCCGTGTCCGTCGCCGGCCTTCTTCTTCATGAAGAAGAAACCGCCGCCGCCGGCGAGCGCCAGCACCACGGCGCCGATGATGACGAGCTTCTTCTTGCCGGCCTTCGGGGCTTCGCCTTCGGCGCCCTCCTCACCCTCGGCGGCGGCCTTCTTCGGCTTCTTGGCCATCGTTGGACCTCGGGACTGCGCGGTGGGGTGAGCGACTGCCGCTCGACGGCGTCGGCATCTCAGGATGTCGGCACTCCGGAAGGTATCGGGCGAACAGGGTTAACGTGTCGTTAAGGCGGCAAAAGCTGCCGGGTCGGAGTTGCCGCGCGGCCGGGACCGGCAGGCGCTGCCGCCCAGCGGAATCAGACGTAAATCCATGAAATCGAATGGTGATTCGTTTCGTGATGGAATGGCACGGCCCGTGCGGAGATGGAGGCGTCGTCGCTCGTCGGGGCTGAGAGTGTCATGCAGAACGCATTGTTCGTGGGGGTTTCGAGCCAGGTCGCGCTCCAGCGCGAGCTGGACGTGATCGCCAACAACATGGCCAACATCTCCACCAACGGCTTCAAGGGGCGCAACAGCCGCTTCCAGGAATACCTGATGCCGGTGGCGAGCGCGGACTCGTTCCAGAAGCCGGACCGGCGCGTCTCCTACGTGATCGACCAGGGCACCGCTCTCGACCTCGCTCAGGGACCGATCGAGCAGACCGGCAACCCCCTCCACGTGGCGGTGCGCGGCGAGGCGTTCCTTGTGGTGCGCACGCCGAACGGCGACCGCTACACCCGCAACGGCGCCTTCGAGACCGACGCGCAGGGCACCCTGGTGACCAGCGACGGCTACCCGGTCCAGGGCGAGGCGGGTCCGATCCAGATCGGCCAGCAGGAGACCGGGATCGCCATCGGCCCCGACGGCACGGTCTCCACCAATCTCGGAATCCGCGGCCGCGTCCGCCTCGTCACCTTCGCCAATCCGCAGGCTCTCACCAACGAGGGCGCGAACCTCTACGCCTCCACCGCGCAACCCCAGGCGGCGGGTCTCGCCGGCCGGGTGGAGGCCGGTGCCCTGGAGCGCTCGAACGTGAAGCCGGTGATCGAGATGACCCGGCTCATGGACGTGAACCGCACCTACACCATGGTCTCGGGCGTGATCTCGCGCCTCGACGACCTGCGCGGCACGGCGATCCGCCGTCTCGCCGACGTCGCGTAAGGAGCTCCGCAGATGCGTGCCCTCTACGCCGCCGCCACCGGCATGGCGGCCCAGGAACTCAACGTCCAGGTCATCTCGAACAACATCGCGAACCTGCGCACCACGGGCTACAAGCGCCAGCAGCCGCATTTCCAGGACCTGCTCTACCAGAACCTGCGCCGGGCCGGCTCCTCCACCTCCGACCAGAACACCCAGCTTCCCGCCGGCCTCGCCATCGGCTCGGGCGTGAAGACGACCTCGACCGCGCGGGTGATGTCGCAGGGGACGCTGACCACCACCGAGAAGGAATACGACGTCGCCATCCGCGGCGAGGGCCTGTTCCGGGTGACCCTGCCGGACGGGCGCACCGCCTACACCCGCGACGGATCCTTCGACCTCTCGGCCCAGGGCCAGCTCGTCACCCGCGACGGCTATCTCGTCGATCCCGGCGTGACCGTGCCGAACAACGCCACCTCGGTGACCATCAGCGCCCAGGGGGCCGTCCAGGCCACCGTGCCGGGACAGACGGCGCCGCAGGCGCTCGGCCAGTTCCAGCTCGCCCGCTTCGTCAACAAGGTCGGCCTCGAATCGATCGGCGACAACCTGTTCATCGAGACCGCCGGCTCCGGCCCGGCGATCAACGGGCTGCCGGGTGCGGAAGGATTCGGCAACCTCCAGCAGAGCTACCTCGAGGAGGCGAACGTTAACGCCGTCACCGAGATCTCGTCGCTGATCGCGGCGCAGCGCGCCTACGAGATGAACTCGAAGGTGGTGACCGCCGCCGACCAGATGCTCTCGACCACCTCCCAGATGTTCCGCAGCTGACCGGGGTCCTGACCATGCATGCCCTCAGACAGATCACGCCTCGCCGCCGGCCCCGGGTCTCGACCCTGAGCGTCTCCGTCGTCGGCCGGACCCTGCTGGCCGTGCTGGCCTTCTCCTTCCTCACCCTTCAGGTGCTGGCGCAGGAGGTCCGGTCCGGCGCCGCGAGCCTGCGCCTGCGCGGCGACGTCACCGCGGGCGGCGACGTCCTGACCCTCGGCGACCTCGTCGAGGGGGCGGCGCCCGAGGCGGCGCAGCGTCCCTTGTTCCGGGCGCCGGCCCTCGGCGCCACCGGCACGATCCAGGCGCGGCGCATCGCCGACGCGGTTGCCGGCCTCGGGCTCGGCCCGGTCGAGACCGGCGGTCGTGTCCAGGTCTCGGTCCAGCGCGCCGCGCGCCGGGTGACCCAGCCCGAGATCGAGGCCGCCCTGAAGCGCGCCCTGGAATCGGGCTTCGGCGTCGATCCGCGCAACCTCGCCATCCGTCTCGACGGCGAGGCCCCGACCCTGCTGGCGCCCCTGGAGCTCAACGGCCAGGCGGTCGCCCTCGACCTCAGCTACGATCCACGCTCGCGCCGGATCGCCGGTCTGATCACCCTGGGCGAACGGCAGGCCTCACTTCGGGTCTCGGGCCAGGTCATGGAGATCCGCGAGGTCGCGATCCTGGGCCGCAGTCTCAACCGCGGCGAGACGATCAACGCCGCCGACCTCTCCCTGGAGCGCCGCCCCCGCGAGGCGACGCCGTCGGACGCGCAGGGATCGCTGGGCGACCTCGCCGGGCAGGTGGCCCAGCGCGGCCTCAGCGCCGGCGCGATCCTGCGCTCGGGCGACCTCGCGCCGCCCGACCTCGTGGCCCGGGGCGAGGCCGTGACCATCGTGTTCGATTCCCCGGGCCTCAATCTCTCCCTCCGGGGTCAGGCCAACGAGAGCGGCCGCCTCGGTGCCGTGATCACCGTTACCAATCCGGTCTCGAAGAAGATCCTCTCCGCCACCGTGACCGGACCCGGCCGTGTCTCCGTCGGCCCCGCGCCCCTGGTGCGACAGGCCAATGCCGCCCTCGACGGCTCCGCGCTGCAGCGCTGATCCGCTTCGTCCGCGCCCCTTTCCGGTTTGCCAAAGGTCCGGTCCCGATGACCCACCGCGCTTCCCCCGTCCTCGCCGTCGCGCTGCTCTGCACCGGCCTCGGTGCCTGCAACACCGCCGACCGCCTCTCGCAGATCGGTGCGACGCCGGCCCTCTCGGCCATCGAGGACCCGACCGCTCAGGCCGGCTACAAGCCGGTGCGCCTGCCGATGCCGGAGATCCAGCCGGTCTCCTACGCCCCGAACTCGCTGTGGCGGACCGGTTCACGCGCCTTCTTCAAGGACCAGCGGGCTGCGCGGATCGGCGACCTCGTCACCGTGAAGGTCAATGTCACGGACAAGGCGAACCTCAACAACGAGACCAAGCGCTCGCGCTCGAACGCCGAGGGCTTCGGCCTGCCCAACGCCTTCGGCCTGGAGAGCAGCAAGGGGGTGGCGGCGGCCGGGATCACCCCCGACAAGCTCCTCAACGCCACCTCGACCACCTCGAGCGACGGCGCCGGGTCGGTTCAGCGGAACGAGACCGTGACCACCAGCGTCGCGGCGATCGTCACCCAGGTTCTGCCCAACGGGAATCTCGTGGTGGAGGGCAAGCAGGAGATCCGCATCAACTTCGAGGTGCGCGAACTCATCGTGGCCGGCGTGGTCCGGCCCGAGGACATCGAATCCGACAACACCATCGATTCGAGCAAGATCGCCCAGGCGCGGATCGCCTATGGCGGACGCGGCCAGATCACCGACGTGCAGCAGCCGCGCTACGGTCAGCAGCTGGTCGACGTGCTGCTGCCGTTCTGAGCCTCGGAGCGGGCGCTCGAGGTTCGAGGCCCGCGCCGCGGTGTGGCTCCGCTCAGTCGTCGCGGTAGACGCGCTCGCGGCGCTCGTGGCGCTCCTGCGCCTCGAGCGACAGGGTCGCGATCGGGCGGGCATCCAGGCGCTTCAGCGAGATCGGCTCGCCGGTCTCCTCGCAGTAGCCGTAGGACCCGTCCTCCAACCGCGCCAGGGCGGCGTCGATCTTGCCGGTCAGCTTGCGCTGCCGGTCGCGGGCCCGCAACTCGATCGCCCGGTCGGTCTCGGACGAGGCCCGATCCGCAAGGTCGGGATGATTTTCGTTCTCGGTCTGTAACGCGACCAGCGTATCCTGAGCCTCGCGCAGAATATCAGACTTCCATCCGAGCAGTTTGCGGCGGAAATACTCCCGCTGCCGATCGTTCATGAACGGCTCGCTCTCGCTCGGTACGTACCCGTCCTCAATCGTGACCTTCGCCATTCGCGCCTCTTGCAGCCGGTCCGCGGCGATCATTTTGCGTGGCTATAATGCAGGGGGCAGGCCACGACAACGCATCGTCGTCCCTGCGCACCGCAATCCTCTCGGATGTTTTGCGCGCTGCGGCAAACACGCAACGGCTGCAAAGACGCCACTGAACGCTGTGCACTGCAACACTGGCCCTGCTTTGTCACTCACTTTCCGCCTTGCGTTAAATTGCAGGTGTCCAAGCGATCGCGGCGGGCCGTCCGTCGCCCCGAAACGCCGAGGTACCCCGGCGCGCAGAATTCCGCGGTTTACATGAGGTTGATCTGAGCGATATGTCTCAAGTAAAATCTCCGGAGAATTCGACTGTGTTATCTTTCTGGGATCAATTTACTTTGGTCGACGACAGTCGAATTATTCGATGTATTACAGTTTGATCGATTCCTGCGATCGCCTCCGATCGGTCGACGAAGCCGAGGGAACAGGCATCGAGCCGTGCGGTTCACCCGAGGCGATGCTGGCTACGGCGTGCGGGTCCCCGTTCGGGACCCTCCTCGCGAGCGCGCCCCTTCCGCACCATCCTCGATCAGGAGACCGCCCCATGGCAGCCAAGGCCAAGACCCTTCACGACGCGTTCTACGAGACGCTCAAGGACGTCTACTACGCCGAGAAGCAATCCGTGCGAGCCCTGAAGAAGTCGGCCAAGGCGGCCGAGCACGAGGAGCTGCGCAGCGCCTTCGAGACCCATGCGGAGGAGAGCGCCGAGCAGGTCGAGCGCCTGCAGCAGGTGTTCGAGATCATCGGCAAGCCGGCCCGCGCCAAGACCTGTGAGGCGATGCAGGGCATCACCTCCGAGATGGAGGAGGACCTCGAAGATTTCGGGGACAGTCCGGCGGCCGATGCGGTGCTCGCGGCCTGTGCCCAAGCCGTCGAGCACTACGAGATCGCCCGCTACGGCACATTGAAGACCTGGGCGCGCCAGCTCGGCTACGCGGATGCCGCCAAGCTCCTGGAGCAGACGCTCGAAGAAGAGAAGAAGACCGACGCACTGCTCAGCCAGATCGCCGAGCGGATCAACACCGAGGGCAGCGAGTCCGGCGACGAGGCGGACGACAGGCCGCGCGCCAAGACGAAGAAGGGCTGAATTCGGACCGCGCGCCGGTCCCTCTCCCGCCTCAGGCGGCGCGGGCGGCGGACAGCTTCGCGAGCTCGACGGCGGCCCGCAACTCGATCTCGGCGATCAGAGCGTCGAGGCGCGGGTCGCCGCTGCTGCCTCCGCGCTCGGCCAGGCGCCCGGCAATGGCTTGCAGGTCGCGTGTCGAGACGCGGCCCATGATCAGCGAGGCCTTGAGCCGGTCGAGCCCGTCGAGCAGATCGTTGCCGCGCCGGGCCGACCGACGCCGGCGCTCCTCCGGCGTGTCGGCGTTGCTCTGGAGAGTGAGGATCGCGTCGAGGCCGGCCAGCGACGCCGCCGCTGTCGCGCCCGGGCCGCTGGCATGGGGGGCCGGACCTGCGACGGCGAAGGCCGGTGCGCCTTCGCTCCGGCGTGGTCCCGCATTCGGGCTGGTAGGGGCAGTGACGAAGCGGGTGTCGACGCGCATGAGGTGGGACCGATCGGGGCGGAGGTCCGCCCGGCTCCGGCAGAATTCGTCCGCCCTGGTTAACCGGTCGTAAACGACCCGGCAGAACCTGCCGACCCGGCACGAAGCGACCCTGTCGCGCAGCGGACAGGTGCCGGTACTTTCAAAAAAGATCGTTCAAAACCAACGCATTGGCGAAATCGTCCGGTTGGCATGGCCCTGGCAGACTGTTGGGAGACCTTCCCGCCGCAAAGTGCTCCATGACCGACGCTCCGAACGGCCCCACGCGAATCCGGCGCCTCGCCCTCTGCATCCTGGCAGGGTGGGCGATGCTGGTCGGCCAGGCGACGCCCGCCTCCGCCCTGTCACGGGTCAAGGACCTCGCCAGCGTCGAGGGCGTGCGCCAGAACCAGCTCGTGGGTTACGGCATCGTCGTCGGGCTCAACGGCACCGGCGACACCCTGAACAACATCCCGTTCACGAAGCAGTCCCTGCAGGCGATGCTGGAACGGCTCGGCGTGAACACCCGCGGCGCCACCATGCGCACGCAGAACCTGGCGGCCGTGATGGTGACGGCGAGCCTGCCGCCCTTCGCCACGCAGGGCAACCGCATCGACATCACGGTCTCGTCCCTCGGCGACGCCAAGTCCCTCCAGGGCGGCACCTTGCTGGTGACCCCGCTGCTCGGCGCCGACGGCGAGGTCTACGCCCTCGCGCAGGGCTCCGTCGCCATCGCGGGCTTCTCCGCCGAGGGCGACGCGGCCAAGATCACCCGCGGCGTTCCCACCAACGGGCGCGTGCCCAACGGCGCGATGATCGAGCGCGAGATGGCGTTCAAGATGAACGACATGCGTTCGCTGCGGCTGTCCCTGCGCAATCCGGACTTCACCACCTCGAAGCGCATCGCGGCCGCGATCAACGACTTCATGGGCGCCGACACCGCCGAGCCGACCGACCCGGCGACGGTGACCCTGCAGATCCCGGCCCGCTACAGCGGCAACATGATCCGGCTCGTGACCGAGGTCGAGCAGCTCAAGGTCGAGCCCGACCAGACCGCCCGGGTCATCGTCGACGAGCGCTCCGGCATCATCGTGATGGGCCGCGACGTTCGGGTCTCCACGGTGGCGATCGCCCAGGGCAACCTGACGGTGACGATCACCGAGCAGCCGCAGGTGAGCCAGCCGGCCCCGTTCTCCAACGGCACCACGACGGTCGTGCCGCGCACCGGCGTCAAGGTCGATACCGGCGACGGCAACAAGCTCGCCCTGGTCAAGGAGGGCGTGACCCTGCGCGAACTCGTCGACGGCCTCAACGCCCTCGGCATCGGCCCGCGCGACCTGATTTCGATCCTGCAGGCGATCAAGGCCGCCGGTGCCCTCCAGGCCGACATCGAGGTGATGTGATGATCGCCGCCACCCTCCCCCATTTTCAGACGGAGAGCTGATCCCATGCTGTTCGCGCCCCTCGCCGCCAGCGCCGCCCTCGGGGTCGGCAAGGCCATCGTCGGCGACATCGCCAAGACCGTGCAGAGCGCGGTCGGTTCCAGCGCCGGCTCCGCGGCCAAGTCGGCCGCCGAGGCGAAGGCGAAGAAGGCCTCGACCGATTTCGAATCGATGTTCCTGGAGCAGTCCCTCGACCGCCTGTCGCAATCGGAGGGCACAGACGGCCCGCTCGGCGAGAACGGCACCGGCGGCGGCGTCTATCGTTCGATGTTGACCAAGGAATATGCCGGCCAGATCGTGAAGAGCGGCGGCGTCGGGATCGCCGATCAGGTGTTCCGCGAGATGATGAAGATGCAGGAGGGCACCGGTGCAAAGGTCAGCTGACGCCCCGCCGCCCCGCGTGTCCGACCGGGCCGGGGCGACGGCCCTGGTGGCGGGCGTGATCGCGAGCCTCGAAGCGCTGGAATCCGTACTGGCGCGGGAGAGCGATCACATCCGGGTCGGCCGGCTGCGGGAGGGCCTCGCCGAGACGGAGCGGAAATCCGCCCTCGCCGCCGCCTACTTCCAGGGTCTCGAGGCGACGAAGGCCAACGCCATCGCGCTCGCCCGCTTCGCGCCGGAGGGCATCGCCACCCTCAAGGCCGCCCATGCCCGCTTCACCCAGGCGCTGGAGACCAACCAGGCCGTGCTGGCCACGGCCCGGACCGTGTCGGAAGGCCTGGTGAAGACCCTGGCGGACGAGATCGGTCGGACCCGTACGCCGACCGTCTATGGCCGCCCGTCACAGGCGCCCTCCCCCTATAGCCGCAGCGGGGTCGCGCGCAGCCAGCCCCTCGTGCTGTCGCGCAGCCTCTGAACGACTGCGCCGCGCGGAGGGAAAGCCGATCCGCGCGAAGTCAGGGTCGCCCGTGGCCCATGCGGACGAAGGCGCGCACGGGCCCGAGTTCGGATTCGCTGCGCGTATCGATGGAGAGCTGTCCCGCGGTGACCGGCGCGGCGCCGTGGCCGCCGATCGCGATCCCGCCCACGGCGCGACCGCTGAGGCGGATGCAGGTGGGCGAGCCCGGCACGCGAACGAAGCCGGCCCCCTGCTTCGGACAGGGTAGGCGTGTCTCCCCCTGCACCTGCGGCCGAGGCCGCTCCGTCGCGCCGGCTCCATTCATGCCGCCGCAGACTGCCGGCACCAACACGGCCAGTGCGGTGCGCATCCTTTGTTTCATGACCCGGCTCCCGCGTTCGAACCGGCCCTGGTTAGGCCATCCCGGCCGCCGGACCAACGCTCGCCCCGTCACGCTCCTCAGCTGAGGTAGTTCACGAGGTTGAGCTTCGAGAGCATCGAGGTCACTTGGTAGCTCGCCTGGAGCTGGGTCTGGAGCTGCAGCAGCTGCGCGGTCACGTCCTCGGCCGAGATGTTCTCGACGCCGTCGAGGGATCCCTGCAGCGCAGCGCGGCTGGTTCGGTTGTCCGTCTTGGTGTCGGAGAGCGTGCTAGCGGCCAGGGCGAGGTCGCTGGCGATGCCGGGCACGCCGCCCGTCGTGTTGTCCGAGACGAGCAGGGTGCGGGCGTGATCGGACAGGGCGCTGAAGCGCTGGGCCTCCGGCGTTCCGCTCACGGCGGTGGTGCCCGCATCGGCCGCGATCATGGCGAGCCCGGCGAGCACGGTGCGGATCGGCGCTTCGTTCGCCTGCACGCCGATGTTCAGGACCCGGTTCCCGCTGATCTGCGCCGTGGCCGTGCCGCGCGGATCGGCCGAGGTATCGTCTCCGGTGTACCAGATCACGGTCTTGGTGCTCGCCTGCTCGGCATAGCCGTTGCCGTCGGCGCTGATGCGGCGGGGCGCGAGCCCGGCGGATTGCGATCCGGCGAAGAAATCCTGCGCGGCGCGCGAGGCCGAGCTCGCCGCCAGGCTCGTGGAGGCCGCGCCCTTCAGGGCGTTGGTGACGGCATTGCTGAGACTTTTGGCGACGGCGGCCTGATCGCCCGCCAGGGAGAACGTGGTGGCGGAGGCGGGGTCTGCGGTGGCGGCGGCCGTCAGGGTCAGCGTCTGGGTCGTGCCGTCCCGCAGGGCGACGCTCACCGTCACCGTATCGCCCGCGACCGGCGTTCCGGTGACGCCCAGCGTCAGCGAGGCCGGCGTTCCGGTCCCGAAATCGGCCTGAACCCCGAGGCCGGCGGGGCCCTGGATGCTGGCGACGTTCGCGGTCTTGAAGCGGTCGTTGAGGTAGGTCTGTGCCTCGGCCGCCGTGGCGAAGACCGGCATGGTGTCGGTTGCACCCGGGGTCGCGGACGCCTTCGCGGTCAGATCGACGAAGCTCTGGGTTCCGTCCGGCTGGTTGACCGCGATCCGGAGCCGGTCTCCCTCGGCCGGCGGCTTCGCCAGGGTGAAGGTCACGGCGGGCGCGGTCGCGGGCGTGGTCGCGCTCGCGGCGATCGCCGCCGCGTTCGAACTCGTCGCCGAAAGCAGCCGAAAGCCGAAATTGGCGCGTGTCTCAGTCCCGGCGGCCCCGGTGCCGTCCTCGCTGATCGTGACGGTCTGGCCCGTCGTTCCGGTCACGTTCGCGCTGAGATGTCCCGTGCCGGTTCCGAGATCGGCTTTCTTCTGCTCCGCGATCAGAGTCTTGAGACCGTCGAGGCCCTTCGCGACGTCGCCGTTGAGAATCGTATCCGAGGCGACCACCGGCGGCGAATCGGTGGCGCGGCCACCGAAGATGTACTGGCCCGCGAGATCGACGTTGAGGGCGTCCACCGCCGCGTCGAGGCTGTTGCGGGCGATCTGCGGCGTGTTGGCGACGGTCGAGTTGTTGCTGGCGGTCAGCGAGCGCTGCAGCCCGGCGCCGAGGGTGTTGATCTGGGTCACGCTCGCATTGGCGAGGGTGACCCGGGTGGTGGCGTTCGTGATGGCCGCGTCGTAGCCGTCGAGGGCGCTGAGAGCGGCATGCGCGCTGAGGCTGGTGGTCCGGCCGGTGCCGAGGCCGCCATATGTGGCGGCGACCTTGCCGCTGGAGAGCTGGTTCGTCAGCGTGTCGAGGCGGCTCTTCAGCCCGACGAGGTTGGCCGTGTTGCGGTCGCCCAGATAGGTGCTGGCGTTGAAGGGAGCGATGCTCATCGATGCCTCTGAAGCGTGGGGGGCCTCGGTGGGGTTCGGCGCAGGGGGGATCCGGACATGGCGGTCTCGGCCTAGATCCGCAGCAGGGTGTCGAGGAGGTCGCGGGCGGCCGTGAGCACCCGCGCATTGGCGCTGTAGGCGGTCTGGAGCTGCACGAGCTTCGACATCTCCTCGTCGATGCTCACGCCGGACACGGAGGCGACGCGGGACTGGGCGGTGGCCAGCGCGATACCCTGACCCTCGTCGAGATTCTGCGCGGAAGCCGCGCCGGCGCCCTGCGCGTCGATGATGCGCTGGGCGAAATCCTGCACGCTCGCGGTGTAGGGCGCATCGACGCCGCCGATGCCGCTCGCCGCCGCGAAGGTCCGGCTCGCCCCGGTGAGGGCCTGGTAGAGGTATTGCGGCCGCGACGCGTCCGAAGCCAGGGTCTTGGAGGAGGTGTTCACGAGGTTGGCGGTGTTGCCGACCACCGCCTGGTTCACGCTGATGCGCTGCGCGAAACCGGTGAGCTGAGAGCCGCCGTCGAAGGAACCCGTATAGAGAGTGCCCTTTCCGTCGCCGTCGACGAAGAGCGGAATCTGCAGCTGCCCGCTTTGGAAGTCCGCCGTGGTCTGGGGCTGCGTGACGCTGGCGCTCACACCGAGCAGGGTCGGTGCCCCGCCCGTCGGATTGGTGAGGATGCGCAGGCCGCCCGTGCCGGCGCTGGGCTGGCTGGTGACGCTGAAGCTCGACCCGAGGGCGGTCTGAATCGCGTCGCGCAGCCCGGTCGCCGTGCCCGTCAGCTTGATCGGGAGGATCGTCGCCGTCGGATCGTTGGTGTCCGCCGGGTCGATGCTCGGCGGCTGGTCCGAGGTGTAGGGCATCAGCACGAGGTTGCGCTGCGTGCCGGCGGCGTCCCGCACGCTCACCGTCACGGCATTGCCGGCGCTGAGCCCGCCGAGGTCGATGTCGAAGCCTGTGGAGGTCCCCGACGTCACCGCCGTCCCCGCGGCGCTGCGATCCGAGAGGGAGCGGGACAGGCCGGCCGCCAGTTCGTCGAGCTGCCGCTGGGCCTGCGGCAGGACCGCGTCGCGCAATTCGACCCCCGCCGCGAGCGAGCCCGACCGGATCGCCTTGGTGGCGATGAGGTCGATCCGGGAGCCGCCCGGCGTGGTCGCGGTGATCGTCCCGACGCCGCGCGTGGCCGGGTTGTCGGTGAATTCCGAATCGGGTGACAGGGTGCCGCGCCCGTCGAAGCTCAGGATCGCCGCCGCGCCGCGGTCGACCAGCGTCATGCCCGAAGTGGTGATGACCGAGACGGTGCCGTCGCGCTGGTCGACGGTCTGTACGTCGAGGAAGGCGGACAGGCCGGTGATGGCCTGGTCGCGCTGATCGAGCAGGCTTGCGCGGGCGCCCTCGTCGGTGGTGCCGGTGACCTGCATGTTCAGCTTGGCGATCGAGGCGAGGTACTCGCTCGCCTTGGCGGTATCGCTGCCGAGCTGGCTCTCGGTGGCCGAGCGCAGGTCCTGCACGCCTTGCGCGATGGTGCCGATGGTGGAGGCGAGGTTCGCGGCCTTCGTCACCACCGTGGACCGGGCCGGCGCCGAGGTCGGGTCGCTGGCGAGCGATTGCAGCGACAGGGCGAAGTCGTTGACGACGCCGTCGAGGGCGGTGGCCGTCCCGGGTGTCCCGTAGAGCTGGTCGAGCTGCGTCCGCACCGCCGAGAGGGAACCCGTATAGGCGGCGCCCGAGGTCTCCATGCGCAGCTGCTTGAGCGAGGCCGCATCGAGGGCCCGGCCGATCGTACCGACCGAGACGCCGGAATTGCCGACGCCCGTCGAGACCGAGTCGAGGGTGCGCTTCGTGTATCCGACCGTGCCGACATTGGCGATGTTCTGCGAGACGACGCCGATCGCGGCCTGAGTCGCCTTCAGGCCGGCGGAGGCGGTGTTGATGGCGTTGAAGCTCACGAAGCCCCTCCCCTGGGTGTCGGATCGCGTCCGGTGTCAGGCGTCCTCAGCGAATGATGTTGATCAGCGCGGACATCATGTCCTGGGAGGTCGAAATGACCTTCGTGTTGGCCGAATACGCCTGTTGGGTTACGATCATCTTAGAAAATTCGCTCGCGATGTCGGTATTCGACTGCTCCACGTTGCTGCCCACGACGGTGGTGCCATTCAGGCCCACGAGGGGCGTGCCGGATTCGAGGGTCTGCTGGTAGGTGCCGTTCGAGTTCGCCTTCAGGCCGTCCGAGTTGGTGAACTGCACCACCTTGATGTTGGCCAGCGCGATCGTGTTGCCGTTACTGTAGGTGCCCGAGACCTTGCCGTCCGTGGTGATGCTGAGGTTGTTCAGCGTGCCGGAGGTGTAGCCGTCCTGGGTCAGCGTGTTGGTCGTTACCGTGCCGGCCGCCGCGGTGTAGGCGGTCAGGCCGCCGCTGCCGTAGCTGAGCTGGATGTTGCCGAGGTTGACCCCGTCCACGGTCAGCGCCGGGATCGTCACGCCTGTGGCGGAGGGCGATGTGAGCTGACCGCTGCTGTTGAACTGGAAGGCCGTGCC
Source organism: Methylobacterium sp. AC433 (assembly GCF_979253015.1). NCBI lineage: Bacteria > Pseudomonadati > Pseudomonadota > Alphaproteobacteria > Hyphomicrobiales > Methylobacteriaceae > Methylobacterium > Methylobacterium sp. AC433. The sequence goes on from NZ_CEEDBN010000013.1 coordinate 141,109, forward strand.
GGCATTGGTCCAGGGGGTCGCGGTGCTCGTGACGGTGCTCTGGTTGGCGTAGAACAGGTTCCAGACGTCGCTGGTGCCGTTCGCCGTGTCGGCGTTCTGGACCTTGGCCCAGCGGGTCTGGATGCCGACGGGGCCGCCGCTCGCCGTGTAGGCGGTCAGCGACGGGCCGGCGATGCTGCCGTTGATGAAGCTCGACGCATCGGCGGCCGACACCGTCGCGGCGCCGGTGCCGGAGAGGATGGCGGGGTTGGCGCCCGAGGCCAGGGTCCCGAGGAGCTCGGAGCCGGCCACGTTCGCCTTGGCGTTGGTGGTGGCGGGCGTCTTCGGCAGGTTGGCCGAATACGTGATGGTCGAGGTCGGATGGGCCGGCAGGATCGTGTTGGCGACCCGGATCGGACCCTCGCTCGTCGCCTGCCCGGTGACGGGGTCGAGGCTGGTGCCCTTCAGGTAGGAGCCGCCGCCGTTGACGAGGTAGCCGTCCTTGTCGAGGGCGAAGTCGCCGCGGCGCGTATAGGTGTCGCCGCTCGCGAAGTTCGCCTGCCCGTTGGCGTCGCCGGACTTCGACGTCACGGCGAAGAAACCCTCGCCGTTCAGCGCCATGTTGGTGCCGATGTCGGTGGCGTTCAGGCTGCCCTGCACCGTGGTCGTCTGGCGGGAATTGGCCGCGACCGTCCCGGCGACCTGCCGGCTCGGCGTCTGCTGCTCGGCGACGAGATCGACGAAGCTCGTATCGACCCGCTTGAAGCCGGTCGTCTGCGAGTTGGCGATGTTGCCCGAGATATTGTCGAGGGCGAAGGACTGCGCCTTCAGGCCGGAAACGGCCGTCTGCATCGCGGTGAAGACATCCATGGCCGAGAACCTTGCGTCACGGTGGCGGTGCCGGCGCGTTCCCGCCCGGGTCCCTGGGCCGTCGAGCAATCGGTGTGCCAGAGACAAGTGACTGTTTTCAATGGATTTTCTCAAACGTAGACCCGGCAGGAACCGCCTATCGCGTGGCGACACGGCAGGTTTTGCCGGGTCGACCGGTGCGGAGGCGGACGTTTACGCGGCGTTATCGTCGTCCCGCCTATGGTCGCCGGACCAAGGTGTTGGATCGCGATCATGAGAGCCAAACGGTCGACCCTCGTCCATCTGATCTACTTCTCGCGATTGAACCTCGCGGCGGATGCGCCCACGCGCACCCGGCAGATCGGCGAGATCACGCGGCAGGCGCAGAAGAAGAACGAATTCTCGGTGATCACCAGCTTCCTGGTCATCGAGCAGAACTTCGCCGCCCAGGTCATCGAGGGCGAGCGCACGTCGGTGAGCGAGACCTTCGCCCGGATCAGCAACGATTCGCGGCATCGCGACGTGCAGATCGTCGAGTGGCGCGAGATCCTGAAGCGGGAGTTCGTGAACTCCTTCACCACCGGAATCCGTGGCCCGGTGAACGATGCGATCTTCCAGAAGGCGAACCTGCTCCCGATGTTCCAGCGCGGGACCCCGAAGGGAATGGCCATCCATGCCCTCGCGGCGACGCTTCAGGCGGAGTCGATGACCAAGCAGGGTATCGATCACCTCTTCGTCTGATCCTGCGGTCGCCTGGCGCGCCGTCCTCGCGCCGTTCTCGAGAACCCGTGAAATTCCATGAGCGATACGCCCGCGATCCTCATCGTCGATGACCAGGAGAAGTTGCTCAAGCTGGTCATCCTGCTGATGAACCGGCTCGGCTTTCCCGACGTCGAGGGTGTGACCGACGCGGTCACGGCCCTCGAGCGCATGCGTCAGCGGCGTTACGCCCTCGTGATCTCGGATCTCGACATGGAGCCCATGGACGGACTCTCGTTCCTGCGCGAGATCCGGGCGGACGACGCCCTGATGAACACGCCCTTCCTGCTGACCGAGGCGTCCTTCGATTTCGAGGACATCAACCTCGCGCACCAGGCCGGCGCCGACGCCTTCATCCTCAAGCCCTTCGACATGTCGGTGCTGAAGGCCAAGCTGAAGCAGGTCATCAACCGCAAGCCGCGCCGGCGCGAGGCGCCGCTCGCTACCGAATCGGCGATCAGCATCGATTTTCCGATGCTGGGCAAGTTCTGAAACAGGGCAGGTTCTGAAACAGGGAAAATTCTCAGGCGTTCGGATCCGGCGCCAGGCCGGATCGGTCCAGGCACCCGGGCCTTATCGACGGGGACGGGCGAACCCTCGCCGATCGAGGCGCCGGCGGCGGCGAACGTCTCAGGCGGGGATGACCCGCCTGTAGAGGTGCCAGGTCGCGTGACCGAGGATCGGCATCACCACGGCGAGGCCGACGAAGAGCGGCAGGGAGCCGAGGATGAGCAGCCCGGCGACGACGAAGCCCCAGGCCGTGAGGGTGCGCGGGTTGCGCCGGAAGGCGGCGAGGGAAGTCTCGATCGCGGTCAGCATGTCGACATCCCGGTCCACCAGCATCGGCACCGAGACCACGCTGACCGCCAGCACCACCAGGGAGAAGGCGAAGCCGACGAGGTTTCCGATGACGATCAGGGCCCAACCCCGCGGCGTCGTCAGCACGTCCTGGGCGAAGGCGAAGATGGAATCCGGCACGCTCGCTCCGTAGAGCGCCCAGTAGATCCCCTGAGCCGCCACCAGCCAGCAGGCGAAGACCACCGCCAGGAGCAGCCCGAGCCCGGCGAGCGCGCCCGCCGCCGGCCGCGTCAGGTTGGCGAAGGCATAGGCCCAGTCGGTGGGCAGGCCCTGTTCGCGGCGGCGACTCAGTTCGTAGAGGCCGATCGCCGCGAAGGGGCCGATCAGGGCGAAGCCCGCCGCCAGCGGAAACACCAGCGGCAGGACCTCGGTGCCGAAGGCGGCGGTGGCCAGGACGATGCCGACGATGGGGTAGATCAGCCCGATGAACAGGGCGTGGGTCGGCATCGTCAGGAAGTCGTCGACGCCGCGGCGCAGGGCCGTCGAGAGGTCGTGCCCGTCGATGGCGTTCACCACCGGGCGGGCCATGCTGTGGCCGAAATCGTGGACGGGAAGGGTCGTCATGGCTCAAGCCCTCACGCAGGAGGAAAGCTCACGACGTCGACGCCCAAGCGATTTCTCGACAGATCGCGCCCATCCGGGCGGTTCCTGCCGCGCATGCCCGGGCGTGATGGCGCCGAGAGCGGATGTCCCCGACGCTAATCCCTTTTCGCGATCCTGTCTTCAGAGTGTAAGTCCGAAGGCGAAGATTTTCGGATACTGATCTTGCGGTGCGAAAGCTTGACGTTTCGCGCCGCGGATCAGACCGCGCGCTTCTGGTAGTCCTTGATGTCGCTGAAACGCACCTCCGGCGCCCGCTCCTCCTCGTAACGCAGGGAGAAGGCGGTGGTCGCCATGAAGACCGGGGCGCCGTCGAGGTCGCTCGCCATGGCGGAGCCGTGGCTGCCGATGAACTTGTCGAGCTCGGGCTCCTTCTCGGCGGTGATCCAGCGGCAGATCGAGAACCGGGTCGGCTCGTAATCGATCGGCAGGCCGTATTCGGCCTGGAGGCGCTCCTTCAGCACGTCGAGCTGGAGGGCACCGACGACGCCGACGATGGCCTGGGAGCCGTCATGCGGGCGGAAGACCTGCACCACGCCCTCCTCGCCCATCTGCTGCAGGGCCTCCTTCAGCTTCTTGGCCTTCATGGCATCGGTGAGCTTGATCCGCCGCAGGATCTCGGGGGCGAAGCTCGGCACGCCGCGGAACACGATCTCCTCGCCCTCCGTCAGGGTATCGCCGATGCGCAGGGTGCCGTGGTTCGGGATGCCCACGACGTCGCCCGCGAAGGCCTCGTCGGCGATGGCGCGGTCCTGGGCGAAGAAGAATTGCGGCGCGGACAGCGACATCGGCTTGCCGGTGCGCACCAGCTTGGCCTTCATGCCCCGGTTCAGCCGCCCCGAGCAGACCCGCATGAAGGCGATGCGGTCCCGGTGATTCGGGTCCATGTTCGCCTGGATCTTGAAGACGAAGCCGGTCATCTTCGGCTCGGTCGGCTCCACGAGGCGCTTGTCGGCATCCTGGCCGCGCGGCGGCGGCGCGAAGCGGGCGAGCCCGTCGATGAGGTCGCGCACGCCGAAATTGCGCAGGGCCGAGCCGAAGAACACCGGCGTGAGGTGCCCTTCCCGGAACGCCGCCAGATCGAAGCGCTTCAGCCCGGTCTCGGCGAGTTCCGCCTCCTCGCGCCAGGTCGCCGCCTCCCCCTCCTCGGTCAGCAGCTGGTCGAACAGCGGATCCTCCACGCCGGTCACCGCCACGGTGCCGGCATCGTCGGCCGCATCGAGGCGGCGCACCCGGCCGTTGCCGAGGTCGTAGGTGCCGGCGAAGCTGCGGCCGCGCCCGATCGGCCAGGTCACCGGCGCCACGTCGAGGGCCAGCACCTTCTCGATCTCATCCAGAAGCTCGAAGGGGTCGCGTGCCTCGCGATCGAGCTTGTTGATGAAGGTGACGATGGGGATGTCGCGCAGGCGGCAGACCTCGAACAGCTTGCGGGTGCGCGCCTCGATGCCCTTGGCCGCGTCGATCACCATCACGGCCGAGTCGACGGCCGTCAGGGTGCGGTAGGTGTCCTCGGAGAAGTCCTCGTGGCCCGGGGTGTCGAGGAGGTTGAAGACGCAGTCGCCGTACTCGAACGTCATCACCGAGGTGACGACGGAGATGCCGCGCTCCTTCTCGATGCCCATCCAGTCCGAGCGGGTCGACACCCGGTTGCGCTTGGCCTTGACCTCGCCGGCGAGCTGGATCGCGCCGCCGAACAGCAGCAGCTTCTCGGTCAGCGTGGTCTTGCCGGCATCCGGGTGCGAGATGATCGCGAAGGTGCGGCGGCGGGCGACGGGGTCGGCCTTCGCCTCCGGCGGCTTGATCTCAGACTGCATCAGCATGGCGGGCAAATATTTCCGGGTCCGCGCCTGGCGGCTTTGCGTTCGCGACGGGTAAGCGACGAAGGGCTGTTCTGTAGGCGTTTCGGGCGCGATGCGCAAAACTCAGCCGCGTCCGAGATAGGGCATGGCGGTGGCGACCACGGTGAGGAACTGGACGTTGGCCGAGAGCGGCAGGCCCGCCATGTAGACCACCGCGTCGGCCACGTGCCGCGCATCCATCACGGGCTCGGGACGGATGCTGCCATCCGCCTGCCGGGCGCCCTTGGCGATGCCGGCCGTCATCTCCGTCTCGGCATTGCCGACGTCGATCTGTCCGCAGGCGATGTCGTAGGGGCGCCCGTCCAGGGAGGTCGCCTTGGTCAGTCCGGTGATCGCGTGCTTGGTGGCCGCGTAGGGGGCCGAGTGCGGCCGCGGCGCCTGCGCGGCGATGGAGCCGTTGTTGATGATGCGCCCGCCCCGCGGATCCTGCGCCTTCATCATCCGGAAGGCGCCCTGCGTGCACAGGAACGCGCCGGTGAGGTTCACGTCCACGGAGCGCCGCCAGTCGTCGAGGGCGACCGCGTCGATCGCCGCCGCGGGCGTGAACACGCCCGCATTGTTGAACAGGAGGTCGAGCCGCCCGAACCGCTCGCCCACCCGGGCGAACAGCCGCGCCACCGAGTCCGCATCCGCCACGTCGGTCTCCACGGCTTCCGCAACGATTCCGGCCGCCTGTGCCAGACGAGCCACCTCCTCGAGGGGCGCGAGGCGCCGCCCCGCCAGGGCCAGGTCATAACCCGCCGCGGCGAGCGCCAGGGCGACGTCCCGCCCGATCCCCGACCCCGCCCCCGTGACCACCGCGATCCGCCCGCTCATGTCCCGATCCCTCCCGCCGAACCCGCGAGAGCCATAAGCGCCCCCTCCCCCTGTTGCCAGCACCCGACACTGCGTCTAGACACACCTCCGCCGAGCGCGATGGGGCGTCGCCAAGTGGTAAGGCAGCGGTTTTTGGTACCGCCATTCCCAGGTTCGAATCCTGGCGCCCCAGCCAATCTCCTGACTCGATCGCTGACGTTTTGAACCTCTCCTTTTTGGACGAGCGATGTCGGCCCATCATGATGCTGAGTCGTTGCAATCATCCATGGCGCTCAGGTTTGTTCATCAGTCAAACCGACTGATGCCAATTGACCACGCTCTGACCGTGCCAAATGCGATTGGAGCTTGCTCAAATGGCTTTCGGAACTCCGAGTCATCAAATAAACAGATGAAAGCTTAGTAGCGGGCATTGCTCGAGACGCCCAAAGCTGTGGCTTGAGCCGCCCACCGCGACCATCCCTAATATTTTGCTCGACGTGGACGTCTCCGATACGCTGAGCCAGCTTTGCTTATTTACGTATCTGTGCTGCGTCAGGCTTCGAAACCTGCCGTCCAGAAAAATGGGTTCGTTCTGCGAAAACGTCGCCTTCGGCTCGCTTGGGCTCAAATCGCTGGGCGCTCTTCTGGCACAACCTTTCTATGCATTGGTATAAGATGATGCTACATGTCTGCACCACCGAGATGATTCAGATCTGAATGTTATTTATTCAGAATGAGTCAATGTCCATCAACGGTTGATATGTTATGTAAAAACTAATTAAACGAGATCATTTTTATTTAGACCGTAAGCATATTTTTTCAAACATTGAGTTAATTTGAAATATTAATATGAAATCTGAGATTATTACTGCTAATATGACTAAATTTGGAAGTACCGCGCGTTTTTGAGTTAAACCTCGCATCGTCCACGCCCGGTAAGCTTTCAGCTTAAAGCCGAATCATCGCACCCACTGGTAGGTGTTCACGAAAGTTTTTTGCCCCCCGTTTTGATTGCCATCCTCCCGGAGCATAGCGAACTTGCTCGGGCATGTTGCCGATTCGTTCTTGCATTTACGGCCGCGAGCCGAAAGGGTGCGAGCGTATGTCTTAATCAACGCCGCGTTCGGCTTGGACGTGAGTTCTGAGCCTGCGCTAGATCCCGCTTCTCGCTAAGCGACCGGGCTGATAGCAATCCTGAGAGTGTGATGCCACGAACCATGCGAGTTGCGACGGCAGTGCCGTCCGACAAAGTCAGATCAACATCAAGGCGTTCAACGCCATCTGCTCGTTCGAGCCAGAACGAAGTGCTCCGTGTATACCCGTCCGGTGCAGAAGATATCATGGAGGCAGCCGAGAGTGCGCTGAGGCATAAGGCTGTCGAGATGGCGCTTGGCGGTGACGCTGGGATGATGCGGTACTGCCTTGGAGAGCTCTCGGCTCAGCGTTTGCGGTCCTCGGGATTCGTGCTGCCCGAAATCACCACGATTAAGGATCTTCCGAAAGCAACCTACGCTATCCTGCAAGCTGCAGCGAACGGCACGATAAATTTTCAGGAAGCGAATGAGCTTGCAAAGCTCGTGGGTGTTCATGCCGAGGCGCTGGGGGACGAAGAGCTCAGCCGGCGTATTGCGCATCTTGAGGAGAGGCACGGCTTGTGACTAATCGAAAGGCCTACGGACGTCGTGTACGGCGCTTAGAGCATGCCATGTGTCGGCAGGGGCTTTCCTTCATTATACATTGCCGTGATGGAGAAGAAGACAGTGAGAGAACAGATCGGTTATGTAGTAAAATCGAGCAAGATTACGGTCCGCTGAATGCATCTAAAGATCAAATAATAATTAGCCGAGTATTTGGAGAAACATCTTATATTTCGGATGAGGTGCTGGTATTACCGATATCAAATCCATAAAGTATGATGAATTTTTTACAAAATTATTATTAAACCGATTAAATCAAGCCGGTGTTGATACGACCGTAGAAGCGCAGCTATCCATTGTTCAATTTGTGTCAAAGGGCTGTTTTTCTGCCTGGCGCTTTTGACGAAATCGAACGCCGGCTCCTCCGCCGTTTTCAGGTATAAACTCGATACCGGCCGATTCAAGTGCTTGCCGTAAAGCCGATATGGTTGGCCCATGAGCACCGAGATCGCCAGGCTTCGCCTCGAGTCGTTTGATAGTTGGCAACGAAACCCCTGAAGCGAGAGCTAGATCCTTCTGCTCCCACCTGATGAGAGCACGTGCCGCGCGCAACATTTCGCTAGTCAGCGTGTGCATTTTTTCGGTTCCTCAAGGCTTAAATGATGCCTCAGGTATTGACAGTAGTGGGCGGCAAAGTGATACTCAGGGCATCAAAGCCCGGAGGCGCTTATGTCATCTCGTCGATCAATCTCATGGTCTTCTGCGCTTCAGAGTTTGCGAGCTGACCGAGTGCAAACGCCGCCGGCGGAACGACGCCTTCACCTACAAGCTACGGCGTTCGCTAAGCTGGCTTTCCATCGCGCACAAGCGCTAGCGCATAATTATCCGATGATTGTCTTCGGAGCTTACGATCGACGTACCATCATGCGTTTGGCTGCGGTGGCTGCAAACGCAAGGCGCTTAGCGACTGGCGAGACCTGGCGAGCGTGCATCTCCGCCGCACTTCGAGGAACTTGGGCAGCAGCGAAAGCGCTTCGCCAGTCGGCCAAACGACAACAAAGCTGCTGCGTTGCAGACAGGAGTGAAATGTCCGTCTTCACCGGATTTTAATCGAAGCTTCCGGAGGTACGCATAGAAAATACTCGCTTCACATTGGATGCATCATCAGAATAAACGTCTTTGTATCTGGCCGAATACAACTTCCATCTGCTTTTTATTTTTACAGATCCGTTCACCGAAATTCTACGCGAAGTAGGTTCGTTGGATTAAGTTGAATTTGCGGCTGAACTCACCGCTTTAAACGGCCCACCCTCCTGGCCGCGCGATCGTATCACTAATTCAACCTCAGCCGGAGGCCCACAATGCCCCACAATAAACCGTGTCAGCGCGCGGCTGATCCTGCACGTCCAACAGTGGCTACCTTAGGTCTCCAGGTGAGACTCGTAGGCCGTGAAGAGGATGAACAGCTCAGGGCGTTGATTGAGCGATATGAGCAACTCCTTTGCGACTGGGAGCAGCTGTCCTTCCAGGCTCTGAAGGCGCTCGCTGATCGTCCGACTCTCAAAAGTGGGCGCTCTGATGCCGTACGTCGCGCTTGAGGACGTTGGCACAACGCGACGCGGGGCTATGTCGAATCGCCGTCGGCTTCAGGCTTGGGAGAGGACGGGCGGGACCTGCGTGGTTTGCGAGCGCCGCATCGACGGTGCGCGGGATCGCTGGATCGTCGAGCATATACGCGCTCTCGAACTCGGTGGGCCGGACGAGATCCAGAACCTTGGGCCAGCGCATGAGGCATGTGGGCGTGAGAAGACGCGAAGTGATCATGCCCGAGCTGCCGAGGCGAAGCGACAAAAAGTTCGCCATCTCGGGGCAGCGGTTGTCACCCGTCCGATGCCTGGGTCACGAGGTTCTGCTCTGAAGCGCAAGGTCGATGGAACGGTTGTCCGTCGGGATGAGCATGCACGACCTCGCCGCCCGATCGAATGTGTCGGGTCTGAACGCGCGATCGATGATACTGAAGCATCCGCTGCAACGCCGATCGTGGTGGATCCCGTGGCCAATCTGACCGAACGCCTTTGTCCGCGGGGGATGCTTTCGGATAACAAGAGCGAGTCAGAGGCGGTGGATCAAATGGCGAACCGAACGACATCGAAGGCGAAACTGGCGAGCGTTAGCGAAGGGGATGCCGCGACGTCAGGAGACGTCCTTCCTGCGATCCCCGCCCACCTCGACTTTTTGTTCAGCGACCGTCCCCTGCTGCCGGGCGAAGAGCCCGATCATTACGAGACTCTTCTTCGCAGCATCGTTCATCAAATCCGCCCTGCCGACGTTATCGAGGCGATCTGGGTCAAGAACATCACCGACCTAATCTGGGAGGCCAATCGAATCCGGGGCTGGCGTAGGCAAATTCTGGTTCAAGCTCAGCTACAAGCAGCCGGGGATTTGATCCGGCCTGCACTTCAGAACGCGGATCCCATGGGATTGAACCAGTTCATGGCGCCATCGGCTGATAGCCTCGCCGCAGGCTGGATGGCTGGCGACGCGGAGCCGCGCGCCCAAGTCGACGCCCTTCTTCACGACCGTGGACTCACGGCAGAAAATGTCGCTGCACATGGCTTCCTTTTAAATCTGCCTTCTATTGAGCGAATCGATCGATTGGCCTCGTTGGCTGACCAACGTCGAGATTCCCTCCTCCGCGAAATCGAGCGCAAGCGAGAAGGCTTCGGCCAGCTTGCTCGGAAAGTTGCCGCGGATGTGCTTGACGTCGTGCGTACCGGCGAGCGATGAATCGTATCCATCAAAATCCGAGGCAGTGATGACGTCTCAGCGCGCCAGCCATGCCAATCATCGCAATTCCGCAAGGAGCACAGGACCCCGAACACCTATTGGGAAGGCACAATCGAAACAGAATGCTCGCAAGCACGGCCTCTCAAGCGTCGATCTCAATCCAAAGATGGAGGCGGAGATCGAGCATTTGGCCGAACTCATCGCCGGTAGCTACGGCATCGCCAAGGGCATTGTGGAGGCGGCCCGTAATGCTGCTGAGGCACAGGTATATTTCCAACGCGTACAGGCATACAAAATTGCACGTCTAAGGTGTGGCGTAGTAGAAACAGCCTCAGAAGCCGTGGCAGAGCAAAGCTTCCTGCGCGAATTTTTTACAGAGACTTCCATGCAGATTGAGCGATTGGATCGGTATGAGGCTCGAGCTTTGTCTCGACGCAAGTTCGCTTTTCGACAGCTTCTTGAACTAGTCGACCGTGAAGCCAGATCCTAGGTCATCGGATCAGGAGGGCTCTCTGGTCTTCCTGTGCAAGTTTGAAGAGAGTTTGTCCGTAGCCGGTTTTGCCAATTAGAGTTAAACATTAACCCTGGACCGACCTATAACTCGGTCTCCGGCTCAATTTCAATAATAATCAATGTATACAAGGCGATCCAGCGAGCTTCCAGCAAATCGATCTTGCTGCGGCCATATATCTGGCCCTGCATCGATATGCACGCGGCGTCGAGGAAGCCGCGGCTGGGGTTTTCAATGAGGTGCTAGCGGTCGGTGACCTGGAAACCATCGGCAAAGCGCGGGTGACAGCCTCTCTATATCACCCGTCCGGCCTGTATCAACCGCCAGACCCCATGTCAGCCTCACCGAAGGCCAAGCTTGTCACGCCTATCCGAAGGTCTGGCGCGAGGCTTTCCTGAACCTCCGGCCGAGCGCCGTCCCGTGCCCAGGCTTCATGCTCCGATCCTAGTGGTTGAGGTCTGACGGTTGAGTCCGCGTGGGGTTTTGGTTTGAGGCCTGTCCTGCGAGTCTGGCGGAATGC
>NZ_CEEDBN010000014.1:0-144291 GCF_979253015.1 Methylobacterium sp. AC433
GGTCCGCTCCATCCCTCGTGTGAGCCACACTGCAAACCTAGCAGTGAAGCCCAGTGAGGGGCGGGCCATCCATAAAGGGGGGCCTGCCACCGGCCCGAACCCGACGGACCGGGGCAAGCCGGGCACGAAGCGCCACCTCGTCACCGATGCGCGGGGCACGCCACTCGGCTTCTGCCTGAACGGGGCCAACCGGCACGACAGTGTCATGATGGCGGAGGCACTCGATGCCATCCCGCCCCTGCGCAACGGTCGGCGCGGGCGACCGCGACGCCGTCCAGACAAGCTGCATGCCGACAAGGCCTACGATGCCAGACCCCGCCGTCAGGAGTGCCGGACACGGGGGATCGTCCCGCGCATCGCGCGTTGGGGCATCGAGAACAGCGAGACACTCGGTCGTCACCGTTGGGTCGTGGAGCGCACCCACGCCTGGTTCAACCAAGTCCGGCGATTGCCCATCCGCTACGAACGACGCACCGACATCTACGAGGCCTTCACAAGCCTCGCGGCCAGCCTCATCACACTCAACCAGATCAAACGGTTCTGTTAGGCGCTCTAAGTACCCAAAGGTAGGCGCTCTTACCCTGTGCCTGCGAGAACTCTTAATCAGCGGGTCCAAGGTTCGAGCCTTTGTGCACCCACCAAACATCTCAATGACTTAGAAGCCTTCGTGGCTCGATCGTCTGGCGCTCGAGCCGCATGTGAGCGGCTTGCCACAATGCCCTCTACTCGCTGCATTCATCTGCTCCGATGTATTTGTCTGATTCTCTGCAATTCACGATCCCGTCCTGAAGGTCGCTGATATCCCTGTGATTGGATCGCTGGGCAGTCCGTGACGAGTATGACCGTGATCCAACAATCCGGATCGCCGATTGACCTTCCGGCCAAGCCGGGCACACGCCCTTCGCGAAAGAACCCCGCCCTTGCGGGCGGGGCCGGGTTCGATCTCGGCTCCGGAGCGGGATCAGGCGGCGCGGACCGTGGCGAGGAAGCGGTCGACCTCGGTGGACAGGTGCTCGGATTGGCGCGACAACGCGGAGGCTGAGGCCAGGACCTGACTGGCCGCCGCGCCCGTTTCCTCCGCTGCGCTCGCAACGCCCGCGATGTTGGCCGTCACTTCACCGGTCCCGACCGCTGCCTGCCCGACATTGCGCACGATCTCCTGCGTGGCGGCGCCCTGCTCTTCCACCGCCGCGGCGATGGAGGCGGCCATCGTGCTGATTTCGCGGATGCGCACGCTGATCGTGCCGATCGCGGTGACCGCCTGACCGGTCGCCCCCTGAACCTGGCCGATCTGCCGGCCGATCTCTTCCGTGGCCCGGGCCGTCTGCGAGGCCAGCTCCTTCACCTCGGCTGCCACCACCGCAAAGCCACGCCCCACTTCGCCCGCTCGCGCCGCCTCGATGGTGGCGTTGAGGGCCAGCAGGTTCGTCTGTGAGGCGATCCCCGAGATCATCACCACCACTTCGCCGATCTTCGAGACCGTGGTGGTGAGTTCATGGACGAGTGCTGCGGTCTGGTCGGCTTCGCCGACCGCGATCCGGGCCAGATCGGCCGATCCCGAGACCTGCCGCCCGATCTCGAGAACGGACGCCCCCAGCTGTTCGGCCGCGGCCGCCACCGTGTTGACGTTCGATGCCGCCTCTTCCGCTGCCGCTGCAACGGCCGTGGACTGACCCGCCGTCTGGCTGGCCGTCGCCGTCATCGTCTGTGCCGTGCCCTGCAGCTCGCCCGCGGACGACGACACCTCGCCGACGATTCCGCCGATCGCCGCCTCGAACGCGTTCGCCAACTGACGCATGCCCGCCTTGCGCTGCTCCTCGGCCGCCAACCGCGCCTGAGCGGTCTCGATCTCCAGAGCCTGCATCCGGATCATGCCGTCCTTGAAGACCTGAACCGCGTCGGCGATCTTGCCAAACTCCGTCGGACGCCCGCGTTCCGCCACCTCGGTCGAGAGGTTGCCGCCGGCCAGAGCCTGCATCGGGCCGATGATCGCTGCGCAGCTGCGCCCGACGCTCCACACAATCAGGCTGCCGACGAGAATCGATGCGAGCAACGCGACGATGGAGGCGCCGATGGCGACGTTGCGGGTACGATCGTAGGTTGCGGCCGCCACCTCGGCGGAGTTTGTCGCCGCCACCTTGGCGAAATTGCTGAGCTGCTTGGCGTCGTCCAAGGCACGCTTGCGATGCGGGGTCACGTCCGTGTCGATCATCTTGCGGGCGACGTCGATGTCGCCCGTGCGTGCCACTGCCAGAAGCGGTGGCATCGACCCGACATAACTAGCCCAATTCTTCTTGAAACTTTCGAAGACCTTGGCTTCTTCGGGGGATTTCTCGAATTGCTCGTAGCGTGCAGCCAGTTTCCCGACTTCTCCGATCCGCGCGGTGATCTCGCCATCGACGTCCTTGACCGTCTTCGCATCAGTTCCATTCAGGGTGTAGCGGAAGAGGCTGATCGTCAGGCGTCCGGCCCAATCGTTGAGCTCTCCGATCGTCTGTGTCTTCGGAAGATCCTTCGACTCTGTCTCCAGCAGAAGGTCGTTGATCGTTGCCGCGCTTCGCGCCCCCAGAAAGCCGAGGATGAGCACAAAGCATGTGAGAAAGCCGAATGCTGCAATGAGCTTGGCGCGGAGGGTGATGTCGCGTAGCACGAGATGGCTCCTGAGGGAGGTTCCAAGACTTAGCATTTGAAGATTAACAAATATCTAGGACAAGAGATTGTCAGGATAAATTCTCTGCAAAGCTGGTTAGATGCGTACAACGCTGAGCGATGCAAGTGCGGGCATCGGCGGAGATTGAGGTTCGCGCGCCCAGACATTGTGCGCTGTAGGAAGCCGAGGCGCGCGATCCGCCTTCCGGCCCGTCCGCTCTCGAGGGCGGCGTCAGGGCAGGCCGCGCGGCAACTCCGTCCTGACTCATATCGGCAGCAAGGCTCTGAGCCCTGCGGACGAGGCGGCTTCCTGCTTCCGCTCGGCCCCCCATCCGCGCCCACTCGCTTTCCCCGTGGAACACGCTCGGCCACCTGCGGGAGACCATGGCCGGGATCGAGGCCGGCCTGAACGTGCTTAACCTCGCGCCAGGCACGGCCCGCGCGAGCGCGGTGACCGGTGCCATCGCTTGTGGGCCGAACTCCGCCGAAGGGACGGGTCCTGCGGCCAGCGAGGTGCTCGGGGCACCCTCCGAGCTATCTCCCCAGTCCGCGCCCCTCAACGCCGAGCTCACCGACTGTCTCGCGATATCAAGCGCCGCTCAACAACGGCGATCCTTTGATGCGGACCCGGCTGCATCGTCGAAGGTATTTCATAGATCTTCTTCGGAAGATCGAACCGCCATGCGGAAATTCGATCTTACTTCCTGGGAATGACGGTCTCGCAGTGGACCCCTTTGAGCTGCGTCGCGTTTTCCTCGGGCGTACCGGGCGTGGCACCGCACAGGCGAATGACTGAGCCGAATTTTCTATTGGCTCAATAACCATCGCAAAGAGAGAAGTTAACCCTTTTCGATGGACATTTTCAAATTCTGATTTGTTTAATGTATCTGGGTTAGCCTGACTGAGTGAATAATGCCGATCAGCGACACCCCTCATGACCAAAAGTCCGGCCATGTCCGCTCTCTTCGAACAGCAGACCGCTCTCCTGCAGCAGCATCTGGTCTCGATCTCGGAGGCGATCGTGAAGACGCGCCGGGAGATCGCCGACCTGCGTCAGGAGCAGGAGGCCGGCCGCACCCGCGACGAGCTTCACGCGGTCGTCCAGAGCACTGAGCGGGCCACCGACACCATCCTGACCGCAGCGGAGACCGTCGACACCCTCGCCCGCGGCATCGCCGGCCGAACGGAGGACGCGGCGACCCGGGCGGATGCCGAGGCGATCCAGGCGCAGATGCAGACCGTCTTCGAGGCCTGCAACTTCCAGGACCTGACCGGCCAGCGCATCTCCAAGGTGGTGCGCACCGTGGTCCTGGTCGAGGAGCGCGTGGCCGAGATGCTGCGCCTATGGGCCGGTTCGGGCGAGGCGCCCGCGGTCGCCAAGCCCGTCGCGACGCCCGTCGCGAAGCGGCCGGCCGCGCCTGGGGCCGAGACGCATCGGCGCGGCGAGGAGGACGGGCTCCTGAACGGACCCGCCCTTCCGGGTACGGCGGCTGTCTCACAGGATGCCGTCGACGCGATGTTCGGCTGAGGCTGCGCAGGTGGTCATGCAGAGGGGCTGCATGCTCGTGATCACGGACGACACCGGACGCAGTGCCGGTCTGGCGCAGGACCTGGCCGCCGGTGCGCCGTTCGCGCTGCTCGACCTCTACGACCCGTCGATCCCGGCCGAACCCGCCTCCACCCTCCTCGTGGATGTCCTCGATCTGCGCCCGGACACGGCTGCCCGCCTCCGGCATGTTCTCACGCAGACGCCACGCGGCGCGCCCCTGGTCGTCCTGCTGCACAAGGACGATCCGCGCGGGCGCATGCTGGCCCTGGCGCTCGGGGCGACCCGGACTCTGTGCCCGCCCTTCGACATTCCCCGCCTGCGCGCGTCCCTGGCACGGCCGGCGCTCGCCCCGGACGCCGACCCCGTACCCTGGTGCGCCCTCCAGGTGGCCTACCAGGCGCGCAACTTCCTCACGACCGTGTTCGTGCCGGACCGACCGCTCACCCCGGCCGTCGTCGACACCGGCAGCGCCTTCATCGAGCAGGCGATCCAAGACACCGGCATCCGCGATTGGATCCGGGCTGTGCGCCGCTTCGACGACATCACCCACCAGCACTGCCTGCTGGTCGCCGGCCTCGCCGCCGCATTCGGACAGGCAATCGGTCTCGGCGAACAGGAATGCCACCGCCTGACCAGGGCCGCCCTCCTCCACGATGTCGGCAAGATCCACGTCCCCACCGCGATCCTGAACAAGCCGTGCAAGCTCGACGCCAACGAGATGGCGGTGATGAAGCGTCATCCGGAGATGGGCCACGCCATGCTGGCCGGCCAGAGCTTCCAGCCGGAGATGCTGCAGGTCGTGCGCTCCCATCACGAGATGCTCGACGGCTCCGGCTACCCCGACAAGCTCAAGGCGGCCGAGATCCCCGACCTCGTGCGGGTGCTGACCGTCTGCGACATCTATGCAGCGCTGATCGAGCGGCGGCCCTACAAGGCGCCGATGGCGAGCGGGAAGGCCTTCGCGATCCTGGAGAGCATGACGGGGCGGCTCGACGCCACCATCGTCGATGCCTTCCGGCCGGTCGCCGCCGCCTTCGTCCCGCACTTCCCGCAGGATGCATGAGCGTGTTCGCGGGTCATTTTCATCGCTGGATCCGCTCGCCCCGCACCTGGATCGGGCTCGGCATTCTCGTACCGGTCGGCATGGTCGCGGCCTGCTCGGTGATGCTGCTGCAACTGCGCCAGGATGCCTGGGACAAGGCCGAGCAGACCGCGAAGAACCTGCTCACGGTGATCGAGCGCGACATCGACCGCAACATCGAGATCATCGACCGGGCCCTGGAGAGCCTCGTCGAGAACCTCAAGATGTACGATCTCGAAGAACTCAGCCCGAAGTTCCGCCAGCGCATCCTGTTCGACGGCGCCATCAATGCCAGGGATCTCAACGCGTTGCTGGTCCTCGACCAGTACGGCAATTGCATCTACGACGCGGCCGGCTGGCCGGCGCGATCGTTCAACAACGCCGATCGTGCCTACTTCAAGGCGCATCAGGCCGATCCCGATCTCGGGCTTGGCATCAGTCAACCCATGATGTCCCGGTCCGTGGGAAAGCCGGTCATCGTCCTCAGCCGCCGCACGGGCCTGCCCGGGGGCTCGTTCAGCGGGATCGTCCTCGGCAGCCTGTCCCTGTCCTACTTCGATCGGCTGTTCGCGCATCTCGAGCTTGGGCAAGCCGGCACGATCAACCTCTTCCTCGGCGACGGCACCCGGATCGTGCGCTATCCCGAGCCCGATCCTGGACAAGCGCCCAACTTCGCGAACGCGCCGAACTTCCTGCGCTTCCAGCGCGAGGGCCGCGGCAGCTTCGTCGCCGCAACCCAGTCCGACGGCATCGAGCGCCTCTACAGCTTCACCCGGGTCGGCAATCTGCCGCTCATCCTCAACGTCGCGCTCTCGACCCGCGAAATCGAGGCGGAGTGGCGGTTCAGGGCCTTGGTGATCGGCACACTCGTGCTGGCTCTGTGCGGAATCACGGTCGGGCTCTCGCTCCTCGTCGCCTGGGAGCTCAAGCGGCGCAATGCGGCCGAGGCCGAACTGGCGGGCCAGTCGCGCACCGATGCCCTGACCGGCCTGCCCAACCGGCGCGCCTTCGAGGAGGCGTTCGAGCGTGCCTGGGCCGACGCACGCCGGCGTAGCGCACCGCTCGCCCTCCTCGTCATCGATGCCGACCACTTCAAGAGCTACAACGACCGGCACGGTCATGCCGGCGGCGACCGCGTGCTTCAGGCGCTCGCCGGCGCGTTCTCCACGTGCGTCCAACGGCCGGGCGACCTCGTCGCCCGTGTCGGCGGCGAGGAGTTCATCCACCTCCTCGCCGACATCGACCCCGAGGACGCGGCTCACCTCGCCGAGCAGGTACACGCGGCCGTCGCCCGCCTGATCGTCGCGGCGAACGGCACCGATGTCGGCCGGATCACGGTCAGCATCGGGCTCGCCTTCGCCCTGCCTCGCCTGGGCGGGGGCCCGGCCGATCTCTTCCAGCTGGCCGACGCCGCCCTCTACTCAGCCAAGGCGATGGGCCGGAACCGGACCTGCTATGCGGTGATGGGCGTGGACGGGGCCGAGGTCTTACGGCCAAGTCCGCCGCTCGAGATCGAACCTGTCCCGACCAGCGTGCCCCCGGCCGTCATGCCCCTCGTCGCCTGAAGGGTTCACCGGCACGCCGCCCCGATCGGTCCGAGCCGCCCCGTCCTGGGTCACCATCCTGGTGGTGTCTTCAGCGTGCGACGAGCGGCGACTCGCCGAGGTCTTCCGCGTGAGCGGGTCGTGGAGGCCGCCGGGGCGACTTCGCGTCTGCGAGCGGCCGCGCGCTTTGGGCAGGGCTCGCCGCGCCGATCCACCGAAAGGCCGCCCTCATGACGAGCGGGACGGTGGCCCCTCTACTTCGGGGCGCGGCACGACTGCACGGTGCGGCCGGACATCCTGTGGAGCTTCCACGACGCACGATCTCGGTTTTCAAGAAGACGGTCCATGCGAGGGAGCGGAACCGCCCGGACGTGAAGGTGACCCGCGAGGGCCGGTTGCGTGGGTACTCTCCCCGCGGCGAGCGGTTGCGCTCATCCGTGCTGTCTGGCCACTGGAAGAGTTCTTCTTATTGAAGGCCTGTGATCGGATGTATACCACCGGTGGCTTCGGCGCCTGAGGGCGCCGCGCTTCCCCGTCCGAGGCCGTGATCGACAAGCTGGATCTACTCCTCGCCCTGTCGCGCGAGCAGCACTTCGGACGCGCCGCGGAGGCGTGCGGGGTGACGCAGCAGACCCTGTCGGCCGGCGTGAAGAGTCTGGAGAACCAGCTTGGGATCAGGCTGGTGCAGCGCGGCTCTCGATTTCAAGGCTTCACCCCCGAGGGAGAGCGGGTGCTGACCTGGGCACGGCGGATCGTCGCCGACACCCGCGCGATGCGCGAGGACGTCGCGACCCTGCGGCGGGGGCCGGCGGGGCATCTGCGGATCGCCGCGATCCCGACCGTCCTGCCGATGGTCGCGGCGCTAACCACGCCCTATCACCTCCGCTACCCGGATGTCCGCCTCAGCGTCCTGTCGGCGACTTCGGCGAGCCTCCTCGACCTCATCGAGAACCTGGAGGCGGATGCGGGCCTCACCTATCTCGACAACGAGCCCCTCAGCCGGGTCACCGCGATTCCGCTGTTCCAGGAGCGCTACCAGCTGCTGACGGCGATCGGCGGTCGCCACGATGACCGCGCCAGCATCACCTGGGCCGAGGTGAGCCGGACGCCGCTCTGCCTGCTCACGCCCGACATGCAGAACCGGCGCATCATCGACCAGCAGCTCCGGGCCTCGGGAAGCGAACCCGCGCCGACCCTCGAGTCGAACTCGATGATCGTGCTGATGAGCCATGTCCGCACCCTGCACTGGGCCAGCATCATGCCGGCCGTCCTGGCCGACGCCCTGGGGCCGATGCCGGGCTTGCGGGCCATCCCCATCGTCGAGCCCGACATCCGGCACACGATCGGCCTCGTGGTGCCGCAGCGCGAGCCCGCGACCCCGATGGTGGCCGCCCTGGTGGGCATCGGCCGCCAGGTGGCCCGGACCCTCGGGGGCGACGAAACCGCGCCGATGGCGAGCGCCTGCGCGGTCGAGGCCCGCCGGGCGGGCGTCCCATGAGGCCGCGCGGACAGCCTGTCGGGCGCGGCGCCTCGCGCCGTCCCACGCGATCCACGTCGCATCGTCTCCGTCACGACCAAACCCTGACGGCACACCCTTCGGAACCCCGCGAGTTCTGAGCATGATCAAGTCCGGACTGATCGCCCGCGTCTCGGAGCTGCATCCCCGTCTAGACGTCGCTGAGGTGGACGCCGTGGTGAACGCCATCCTGACGCGGATCGGCGACGCCCTGGCGGTGAACGACCGGGTCGAGCTTCGGGGGCTCGGGGTGTTCTCGGCCGTGTCCCGAGCGCCGCGCCCCGGGCGGAACCTGTCGTCGGGGGAGGTGGTGCAGGTCGGCGAGAAGCGCATCGTCTCGTTCAAGGCGGACCGGACGATCAAGGCGCAGCTCGGTCGGCCTGGCGCCCCGGAGCCAGTCCGGCGGTCGGTGCCCGCGGTGACCCTCGGCCACCGGCCGCGCCGCATTCCGGAAACCGTGTCCGCGACCCGGAGCGCGTCGCCATGACCGCGCCGACGCGGTCGCTCGGACCCACCACTCCATAGGCGCGCTGGGCCGGACCGTTTAGACTGGCCTCGCGTGGCGCGCGCGCCGGGGCCGGCTCGGCTGGGGATCGCTCTTTGACTGTGAACACGGCATCGTTCCCGCGCCGCGGCCTTCGGCTCCGATCCATCCTCCGCCGCGTCGCCGTGGTCCTGCCCTTGGGGCTTGCGCTCGCCCTGCCCGTCGCGGCACGGCCCTTCACCGACGCCGCCGGCCGCACCGTCGAGGTGCCCGAGCGCCCGACCCGCATCCTGGCCGCCGGGCCGCCGGCCTCCGTCCTGCTCTACACCCTGGCGCCGGACCGGATGATCGGCTGGATCCGCAGCCCGACTCCGGCGGAGAAGCCCTATCTCGCCCCCGCGGCCCGGGACCTGCCCGCCACGGGACGTCTCACGGGGCGCGGCGGGACCGCCAATGTCGAGGCGGTCCTCGGCCTCAGGCCGGACCTGATCATCGATGTCGGCAGCACCGCAGCGACCTACGTCTCGCTGGCCGACCGGGTCCAGGCCCAGACCGGCATTCCCTACGTGCTCCTCGACGGGCATTTCGAGCGGACGACGGAGACCTACCGGCGCCTCGGCGCTCTCCTCGGCCTGGAGGCGGCGGCCGCAGACCTCGCGGGCGCGGCCGAGGCCGCGGTGGCGGACGTGGCGCGGGTGGTCGCGACCGTGCCGGACGAGCGGCGCCCGCGCGTCTACTATGCCCGCGGGCCGAAGGGGCTCGAGACCGGCCTCGGCGGGTCGATCAACGTCGAGCTCCTCGGCGTGGTCGGGGCCCGCAACGTCGCGGCCGCGGCCGGCCCCGGTGGGATCGCCACCGTCTCGCCGGAGCAGGTGCTGGCCTGGGACCCGGACGTGATCCTCACCCAGGACGCCGGCTTCCGACAGGGGATCGGCCAGGATCCGCTCTGGTCCGGCCTCCGGGCCGTGCGGGCGGGACGGGTCTACCAGGTGCCGGCGCTGCCCTTCGGCTGGTTCGATGCCCCGCCCGGCGCCAATCGCCTGATCGGCGTCCGCTGGCTGGCGCAGGTGCTCTACCCGGACCTGTTCCCGACCGCCCTGGAGGCGGCGACGCGGGACTTCTACCGGCGCTTCTACCATGTCGAGCTCGATGACGGGCAGGTGGCGACGCTCCTCTCCGGCGCGGCGGCCGGTCCGAAGCCTTGACCCCCGAGACCGAGGCCCTCGCCCCGCCGCAGGCCGTACGCCGCCGGCCCTGGGCGCGGATCTGGCCCGTCCTCCTGCCGGGGCTGGGGCTCCTCGCCCTGGTGGTGCTGGCGCTGGCCACCGGGCGCTTCGCCGTTCCCCTCGGCGACGTGGTCGAGATCCTCGGCGCCCGGCTCCTCGGCCTGCCCGCGCGGGCCGACCCGGCGATGCAGACCGTCATCCTCCAGGTCCGCCTGCCGCGCGTCCTCGCCGCCCTGGTGGTGGGGGCGAGCCTCGCGGCGGCCGGGGCGACCTACCAGGGCCTCTTCCGCAATCCCCTGGTCTCGCCGGACATCCTCGGGGTCTCCGCCGGGGCGAGCCTCGGCGCCGTGCTCGGCATCTTCCTGTCCCTGCCGGTGGCGGCGATCCAGGGGCTGGCCTTCGCCGGCGGCCTCGGCGCGGTCGCGGCCGTCTTTGCCGTCGGCGCGGCGGTGCGCCGGCACGATCCGGTCCTGACCCTGGTGCTGGCCGGGGTCGCCATCGGGGCGGTGCTCGGCTCGGCGATCTCGCTCCTGAAGGTGCTGGCGGACCCCTACAATCAGCTGCCCGCCATCACCTACTGGCTCCTCGGCAGCCTCGCCTCGACGACCCTGGCGGATCTCGGCGCGATCCTGCCGGCGATCGGCCTCGGCCTCGTGCCCCTGGTGCTCCTGCGCTGGCGCATGAACCTGATGAGCCTCGGCGAGGAGGAGGCCCGCGCCCTTGGGGTGGAGACCCGCCTCCTGCGCCCGGTCCTCATCGCCGCCGCGACCCTGGTCACCGCCGCCTCGGTCTCGGTGACGGGGGTGATCGGTTGGATCGGCCTCCTGGTGCCGCACGTGGCCCGGCTCCTCGTGGGCCCGGATTTCCGGCGCCTGCTGCCGGCCTCCCTCGTTCTGGGCGCCGGCTACCTCCTCGCCGTCGACCTCGTGGCCCGCACCATCGCCCCCATCGAGGTGCCGCTGGGCATCCTGACCGCGCTCATCGGCGCGCCGTTCTTCCTCTGGCTCCTCGCCAGCGGCCGGCGAGGCTGGGCCTGATGCTCAGCGTCGAGAACCTCGCCTTCGGCTACGGACGCCGCCCCGTCGGCTCCGGCCTCGACTTCACGGTGGAGCCCGGCGAGGTGCTGTGCCTGCTGGGGCCGAATGGCGGCGGCAAGACCACGCTGTTCAAGACGCTGCTGGGTCTGCTGCCGCCCCTGGGTGGACGCATTCGCCTCGACGGCGCCGAGATCGCGCGCTGGCCCCGTCGCCGGCTCGCCGCCAGCCTCGGCTACGTGCCCCAGGCGCAAGGCGCGTACTTCCCGTTCCGGGTGCGCGACGTGGTGCTGATGGGGCGCGCGAGCCGGCTCGGCACCTTCGCGAGCCCTGGCCCGGCCGACCACGCCGTGGCGGAGCGGGTGCTCGCGACCCTGGAGATCGGGCACCTGGCGGAGCGGACCTATACCGAGATCAGCGGCGGCGAGCGCCAGATGGTGCTCATCGCCCGGGCGCTGGCCGGCGAGCCCCGGATCGTCGTGATGGACGAACCGACCGCGAGCCTCGATTTCGGCAATCAGGCCCGCGTGCTCGGCCAGATCCGGCGCCTGTCGCGGGCCGGCATCGCGGTCATCCTCTCGACCCACGACCCGGACCACGCCTTCCTCTGCGCCGACCGCGTGGCCCTGCTGCACGAGTGCAGCCTGATCGCCCTCGGCACGCCCGCCGCCACGATCACCTCGGCGACCCTGGCGCGGATCTACGGCGTCGCCGTCGCGGTGGTGCCGCTGCCGGGCCACGCCCACGCGGTCTGTGCGCCGATCCTGCCGGATCAGCCCGCGTCCTTCGGGGCGGCGGGCCGGTAGCCCGGGGTCCGGCCCGCGCGCTCGGCCAGGGCCTCGGCGAGGGCATCGAAGGCCGCGTCTGCGAGCGAACTGGACGTGGCGAGGTAGTAGCGCTCCCAGCCCACGGAGAGAAAATCGAGGCCGAAGCGGTCGGCCGCTGCCCGTGCGCCGAGGCCGGCATCGGCGGCCCCGTAGGCGATCACGGCGGCGACGGCCTGATGGGTGAACTCCTCGGTGGCGTAGCCGCGGATGCGTTCGGCCGGGATCTCGTGCTCGGCCAGGAGACGGTCGAACCAGACCCGGGTGCCCGACCCCTTCTGCCGGTTGACGTAGCGGGCGTCGCGCGCGGCGAGGTCGGCCACATCCGTGATCGCACGGG
The DNA here is from genome assembly GCF_979253015.1 of Methylobacterium sp. AC433. NCBI lineage: Bacteria > Pseudomonadati > Pseudomonadota > Alphaproteobacteria > Hyphomicrobiales > Methylobacteriaceae > Methylobacterium > Methylobacterium sp. AC433. Next base: position 12,248 of record NZ_CEEDBN010000014.1, read on the forward strand.
GATTGCCGGCCGCGAGCATCAGCCCCTGTTCACGCTCGAACAGTGGCGTGACGCGGAAGCCCGGATCGGCCGCGAGCGCCGCGACGGCTGGGCCGGCGGCGGCCCAGTCGAGGGCACCGCAGTGGAACCCCGCCCCATCGGCGCGGGCCTCGGTCAGGCGCGCCACCGCGTCCTCGCTGCCCGCGACCGTCAGGGTGATGCCGGGCCAGGCCGCGGCGACTTCCATGAGGAGGAGGTCGTGGCTCGCGACCAGCGTGAGGGGGCGCTGGTCCTCGGACAGGACCGGCCCCAGGCGCGCGCGGAGGGCGCGCGCCTCGCGGGCCATCGGCTCGGCGAGGCTGCCGGCGGCAGCCCTCAGGGCCTTCCGCAGGAGCTGGCCCGTCGGCGTCAACGCGCTGCCGTGCCCGCGCGTCTTCTGGACGAGCTGATGTCCGAGCCCGGCCTCGAGGGCACGAAGCCGCTCCCAGGCGGCCCGGTAGGACAGCCCGAGCGCGGTGGCGATGCCCTGTACCGACCCGGTTGCGGCGATCGCCTCGAGAACGATCACCGCCTCGGAGACCGAGATTCGGTGCGACCCGACGGTGATCGTGCCGCCGAGGCCGAGGTCGATGTGCAGGGACGATGTATCGGATGCTTGCGTCATATTGATGGGGTCATAACATCTTTCTACGAGTTTGCGTCACGCGGGCGTCGCGACCGGCCGGACGGGTGGCACGAACCAGGGACTCGACCCGATGAGACGCGACCATAACGCCCGGCGGGCCGCCGGACCGGGGTGCGGCGCCGCGCCTCCCCTCCAACTGCCCTTCCCGCCCTCGGAGATCGCGCGTCTCGCGTCGGGCTACCGCCTCGACGCGAAGGAACGGGCGGCCTTCGCGGCCGGTGCCCGCATCCGGAACGGAGACTGCACCCGCGAAAACCTCGCCCCGATCCTGACGTGGAAGGTGAGCGATCGCGGCCGGAGCCGCCCGCAACGCAACAGCGACGAGGAGGTCGCCGACGCCCTGCGCATCGCGCTCCTGGCCGCGACCCCGCGCGTGGCCGTCTCGGTCCTGACCGGTCTCTCCGGCGTCGCGGTGCCCGTCGCCTCGGCGATCCTCGCGGCGATCCGGCCCGAGCACTACACCGTCATCGATCCCCGCGGCCTCAAGGCCCTCGGCTGCGGCCCCCTGCAGATCGGCGCGAAGGCGTCCCTGCCCCTCGACCTCTACCTTCACTACCTCGGATTCTGCCGCGACATCGCTCTCCGCTGCGGCGTCACCCTGCAGATCCTGGAGCGCGCGCTGTGGGAATGGGCGCGGCTGAGCGACGACGGCTGGATGCCCCCACCCCGTCCCGAGGCTCGGGTTCCCGGCAGGCACCCGGCCGCTGGCGCGATCGATGGGGTTCGCGTTCCCATCCTGCCTTCTCGTCAAGACTTGCCGTTGCCGGCGATTTGACCGGGCCGAGTGGGAGGCTGCCGCGTGGCGGTGACCATGGGATAGCCGGAACGCCAGATCCGAGATGGGATCGGGCGCGGAATGCCCGAAGCCGCGAAGAACCGGATTAGGATACGCGATCGTGACCCGCACGGCATGGAGGGTGGGCAGGGCCAGGTTTCGAGACGCGCTTCGGGCAGGCCTATGCCAGGGACTGTCTCAGATTGCCGAGACGCACCGAAGCAGGTCGGAGGCGCGAGCCTCAACATCATGCGATCAGCGCGGAAGACTAGGCGGCCAGCCAAGTCCCGGTGAAGGAGACGACCGCGGAGTAAATGGCCCGGCCCGTCTCGTCACGCACCGTCAAACTGAACTGTTGGATATCGCCGCCCCCGGGCGCTTCCTCCGAGGCGACGAGGGGCAGGAACTTCTTGGCCTCTTCCACGGCCTCTGATGGCCCGGGAAAGTCCATTCCTTCTTCATCACGCATCGAGATGGTATCAGTGATGTCAAAGAAAAATCGAGGCATTCAACTCTGCGGACCCATGAAGCTTAAATTTTTACATTTAAAGATGTGTTCAAATCACCGTTTGGACCCTGCCATGAATCAGGATTGCGCGGATTTGTCAAATCAGATTTTCTTGTACGATATATATTTATATTGCAAAGAGATCTTCTGGTCTTACGGGCATAAATCACGCTCGTGAATATGAAATATTCAAGTAATTAGAATTGAAGCCGGCATAGTTTTGTAGAGCCTGCGGATCTGGGATCGATACTCGCTTGCTCCTGATTTCGATCAAGCCGGTCCCGCGAAGTTTCTGAAGTGTGCGATTTACATGGACTCCCGACAGGCCAAGTGTATCCGCAAAATCCGCTTGCGTGATTGGCCAGTCGAAACTGTTTCTCGATGTTAGTCCGACCAAGCCGAGACGAGCCAGTAACTCACAGAAGAGATGAGCAGCCTGCTTCTCTGCTGAGGGGCGACGCTTGCGTACGACCCATTCACGTAGGATCGCTTCGTCGAGGGACTCAGCCCAGCGTAAGGCGCGACCCAGGGTCGGATGGGTCGCGATGCAATCGTCGAGGACTTCCCGGCGAACGATCGCGACCTCGCAGGCTCCGAACGTGCTGATGGAATGATCGATGCCGCCGAACACCGGCATGCCGAGGTCGCAGATGTCGCCCGGGATCAGATAGGCGAAGATCGCCCGCGTGCCGTCGGGGAGGATCTTATAGCGGCAGGCGATGCCTCTCTGAATGATGTGAACGTTTTCCGAAACAGACGCTTCGAGGATCAGTGTCGCGCGCGGTTCGATGGTGCGTGTGTTGGATGTGAGGCTGACGAGCGCAGTCTTATCGCTGTCGGCGAGCGCAAAACGGCTTTCGATCTTTTGGATGAGATGATTTGCCATATCCGTCGGACTGCTGACGCCACACAGATTTCGAATCTTAACGTAAGTTACCAAGTTCTATCAATTTATCATCTTTTTTTTCAAGATAAATATTCAAATGTTATAAAAATAGCATTCATAGCTGTGGATTTCTTCGAAAAGTAGGAAAACTACCTCATGTTGTGACCATGGAATCCGAGATTCGACTTTTGAACACTACGTACTCGGCCGCACGAATCTTTGTGGCGGCTGGCTTCGACCCGCAAAATCGCATTCCATGATCCGATAGGAGGCGAGCGCCGGGACGACGGTGTGAGAGCGGTCGACCTCGGCGACGTGACGGCCGGCAGGAGGCATCCCGTGTCCAGCCCGAACCATCGGTCGGGCGTCTCCGTCGTCGCGATGAGGAGCAAACGAGAGGGGATCGCCGATCGCGGCGGCATTCATCATCCTATGAGACTGCGCCGATTCACGGCGCCGCCGCAGCGCTGCAGGGAGGCGGCGTGCGAGGAGCGCGTTCGGCGCAGCCGGGGGGGCGAGAGCCTGGACGCCCCACTGCCGCTCGCGCCCGCCGCCGTCTCGGATCTCGCCTCCGGCGACCGATGGCTGCCCAGGCGCGGGAGCCTCTCGATCGGCCCCGTCCGTGATCTCGGTCCCGTCACTCACGTCGGACGCGATGCGCCCGCAGCCGATGACGGCGACTGTTCCGGCCTGAACATCCTCCTGATTCCGGTCTTCATGACGGATGCCATTCTGTAGGACCACCCTGTCGCCGATCTGCGGGAATTGGGTGAAGGCGCGCATGGTGACCTCACCTGGAAGGCGAGCATCGAGTACAAGGCAGACCCCGTCGTTCGCGCGGTTCGCTCAGGGCGGGTTTTCGATGGAATACGACGTCACCCGCGAGCTCGCGTGCCTTGCGCCGGCGCGGGTATGAGCTCTGGTGCTCGTGGCGATGTCGGCCCGCGCCGACGCCCCGGCCCTGTCGCGACGGAAGGCGTTCGCTGCACGGAACCTCGACCCCGACCGGCTCCACGTCCTGAGCCGCGGCGCGTGCCGAGCGTGCTCCATCCGGATCGCGCGAACGTTGCGGACATGATCGAGCGCGTGTGGGCGATGAACGAGCGTGATCGCCTTACTTGCTCTTGCCGCCCTTCTTGCCGAGCTCTGCCTGGGCGGACGAGGAGGTGCGCGGGTTCGACTTGCCTTCGTGACTGGCCTTCGCATTCGCCTTCCTGGCGGTCTCGCTGCCGTGACCCTTCTTCTCGGTCATGATCCTCTCCAGTGTGACGCGCCGAGGACTTCGTGCCTGAGGGTGCAACGGTTAAGCCTGCGCCGACGTTCCTGGTCGCGGCCCGCAACTTCCGAGGGCCATGGGAGCAGATCATGCTGGTACGTTTTGGGTTGAGCTTCGTCCTCGCGGCCGCTGCGGCCAGCGCTGCCATGGCGGCACCGATGAGCGACGAGGACAAGGCCGCCCTGCAGCAGCAATGCGCCGGCGACTTCACGACCTTCTGCGCCGGCCTGCCGCCCGAGGATGGCCCCGAGACGCAGGCTTGCTTCCAGAAGAACATGTCGAAGCTCTCGCCGGGCTGCCAGAACGCGATCCAGGCCTACAAGAAGAAGGGCTGACGCCAGACGGGGCGGTGTTCGCGGGCTTCCAAGCCCGGAGAGGCCGGGCCTTGGAACTCGCATGTCGGACGGTTGGATCCGGCCGATGGTCGTCTTGCCGGAACCGATCCGCTTAAGGTGTTGGCGATCGTCTCGGGGATTTCGATCGATCGTTCCGTCATGACGACATCGCAGATGGCCGATGCCGTCCTTCTCGACCAGCCGCCACCACAGGGGGCGCGTTGCTCGTCTCGGTGCTGGTCTGGATGGCGGGGTGCCCCGCCATCCAAGTCGATCACCTCGCGTCCGGTCGTCTTGGCGGACCTCGGTCTCCTCATGCTCCTGATGGGGCGGTCTCGCGTGAGGTCGTGACCGGCCGTCGGTGACGCGCCACCCCGACATGGCCGGTCGGGAAGCGGCAGGAGCGACCGCAGATCCCCGCTTTCCCAGACCTCCCGGACAGCCAGCCGTTACTTGCCGCGACGGCGGCGGAGCCAGCGCCGGAGGCCGATCGTCAGGGCGGCGGCGAGGACGAAGAGGCCGAGGCCGGGATGCAGGAGGGCGGCTGCCTGGAACAGGACGAACACGCCGACGACGACCATCCAGGGCCGCATCCCGGCCGCGTCGGCGTCGTCCGTCGCCTGCCCGGAGACCGGTTGCGGCGCCGGGGGCTGGCGACCGATGGGCGGGACCACGCGCCTGTCGGCCGCGCCCTCCGCACGGCGAGCGGCTTCGGCCTGGGCCGCTTCCGCCTCGACCAGCCGCGGATCGGGGTGCGGGACGGGCGGCTCCGCCGGAACCCACCAGCCCTCGCGTGGCGGCACGCCCTGCGCGGAGCGCTCGCGGAACGCGGTGACCCGGGGCCGTGCCTGCTCCGGCTGCGTCCCGTGCCGTTCGGCGAGCCTTCGGGCTTGTGCCACTAGGGGCGTGCCGACCTCGGGTGTGACCATCCGGACGAAGCGCGCGAAGCCGAGGACGGCGCCGAGGACCGAGCCATCCGCGCTCCGGCCCCAGCGCCGGCCGATGGGTCCATGCCGCTCGATTCCGTGCAGCAGCGCACGAAAGCGGCGCAGGGTCTCGCGTGGCACCGCGACCCGCTCGTTGACCGTCAGTCCGGTGACCTCCTGGTGGCGGCCCCGCCGCATCACCCGGGTCTTGTCGGGATGCACAGTGAAGCCTTCCTTCGTGACGATCTCGTGCACGTATTTCAGTAGGGGGCCGACCTTGGCCGCCGCCTCGCCCGAGGCCGAGAAGGTCATGTCGTCGGCGTAGCGGGTGTAGGCGAAGCCCAGCGAGCGGGCGAGGCCCGAGAGCCGCGCGTCGAGACGGGTGCAGACGAGGTTCGTCAGGGCCGGGCTGGTCGGTGCCCCCTGCGGCAGCCGCCGCGGGCCGCGGGCCGCGTAGAGTCGCTGCCCGTCGATCTCGACCGCGTCCACGTCCGGCTCGGTGCAGAGGAGCGCGAGCACGGTGGCGACCGGCTCGGCATAGCCGAGACCGCGGAACTTGCCCTTGATCCGGCGGTAGTCGAGGCTCGGAAAGAAGTCCTTCAGGTCGAGGTTGACCACCACGTCGCGACCCACATGGGCGGCGGCATTGGTCAGGATCGAGCGGCCGGGCACGAAGCCGTGGGCCGCCTCGTGCACCGGCACCCGGGCGAGCACCGCGTCGAGCACCCAGTACTGCGCGCGCTTCAGGCGCGGCATCGGCGCCGAGATGGCCCGCACGCCGCCCGTCTTCTTCGGGATCGTGAAGCGCTGGTAGTGGCTCACCGACGTCAGCGCCCGGTCATAGGCGAGGAAGCGCAACTCGCCGAGGCTGATCCCGATCGCCCGCGCCAGCGCCGCGGGGCTGACGAGCGGCGGCAGGCCGTTCGCCGGGGATACGGGGGCTGCCTCCTGCGCGGAGAGGCCGGCCGAGACGCCCTCGCCCAGGTAGAGGATCTCGGACTTCCGCCGCTCGTGCCAGGCGAGCGCCCGGTCGTGCCGGTCGCGGGCGCCGCGCAGGCGGGTCTCCGCCCGCCGCTCCAGGGCCGCCTTCTTGCGGCGCTTGTGCATCGCCTTGAGGGCCGCCTCCGGATCGCGCCAGAGGGCCTCGCGCCGGTGCAGGTCGCCGATCTCGCGCGTGATCTCGCCCCGACGGCGGATCAGGTCGTCGGGCAGATTCGGCTGGTCGACCCCGTCCGGCCAGTAGCCGAGGCGGATCATCTCCTCGAGGACGACCTCGTCCTTCGAGCTCTCGCGGATGCGGTCGTAGAGCTGTTGGCGTGTCAGCGAGCCGGGCCGGACCGTCATGGGCGTGCGGCCGGCTGAGCGAGGGACGCCGGCCGGAAAGCCTTCGTCAAGTCTCGGGACTGGCCCGGTCCACTCGATGCCGGCACGACCTCCCCCGCGCGCTTGGGTTCAAGGAACCCAAACCGAAAGCGCGCGGGGGAGGTCAGTGCCGGCCCAGTGAAGAGCGGGCCAGTGACGCTTTGCCGGGCAGGGTGCAGGGACGGCGAAGCGCCGCCCAGGGTGCAAGGTCCGCTCCGGCCGGCGCCCCTCTGGGCGGAAACTGTAGGATATCCGACCACGGGCGGCAATCGTTTCCGGCCGCTCATGCCTGCCTCCCCATGGGCTTGCCCTCGACCTGCATGTGGAAGGACCGGCGCAGCGCCAGCATGTGCTCGCAGGGGCCGCGCGCCAGCCTGTTGCGGATGAAGAAGCCGCAGGTGCAGCGGCCGTCGACCATGCGGTCGTCCGCGTCGATCGCGACCGCGGGGGCGAGCGACCGGCCGTCGTCCATCACCGTCCCGGTGAGGCTGCGCCGGCCGTCGGCACGCCCGATGGGACCCAGGGTCACGAGCCCGGCGGCGAGGAAGCGGTCGGCCTTGGCCTCCTGCTCGGAGGCGAAGCGCAGGGCGCCGGCATCCAGCGGCTCGCGGGTCAGTTCGCGCAGGCGGTACACCCGCTTGTCGAGGTCGAACATGGCGCGGCCGGCCTGCACGTAGCCTCCCAGCGCCGATTCCACGATCCCCCGGTCGAGCCCCGTCTCGGCGGCGAGACGGCCGGCATCGGCGAAGTGGTGGCGGCCCAGTGCGGAGAAGACTCCCGCGGCGGTTGCCGCATCCACATCGGTGCGGGGGGCGAGGAGGTCGAACTGCCCCGCGCGCGACCAGTCGTTGGCGGTCCATCCGGAGAGGCCGAGGGTGAAGCGCAGGCCCCCGAAATCCACCACCGCGAACGCGGGCAAGCCGGTGCCGAGGAGGTGAAGGCGCACGGACCGGGCCAGCGGCAGGGCGCGTCCGAGGATCGCCAGCCGGCGCCGGCCCCAGAGCCGGATCTCGGCCCCCGTCGCGCCGCGATAGATCGAGCGGCGGAAGATCAGGCGCTCGTTCCAGGGCTCGATCAGCACGCTCACCGGCTGGCCGGGTTCGAGCAGGAAGCGCAGGGAGCGTGGACCGTGCCGCTCTCGACGTGCGGCGAGGCGCGTGAGGATCGCGTGCATGTCGACCGGGTGCAGGTCGACGATGTGCGCCGGCTGGGCCATCGCGCTCGAGACCTGGAGGAAGCCCCGCACCCAGGAATCGGGCAGATCGATCTTGTCCTCGCGGAACTCCGCTTCTCCGGAGGTCGCGACGGTGAAGCCCTCCGGATCGATCGACAGGTCGGTGTCCCGGTCGCTGCGGATCTTCTGGAACTCGTCGTAGAGGGCGTGACTGTAGTCGATGTTGGTGGTGCCGAACGCCATCGCGCCCATGCGCTCGAACACGTCGTGGTCACAGGACAGGCGCCCGTAGGTCGATTCGTCGAGGCTGAAGCACTCGAAGAAGATCTCGTCGGGATGCACGGTGATCACCGGGTCGAGCACGATCCAGGCGTCGAGGTCCTCCTTGTAGAGGCGGTCGAAGTAGCGCTGGCGCGCGCCGTAGAAGGTGCCCATCACCGCCCCGAAGCGGGTGTCGATGTCCCTCAACTCGCCGCGCAGGGCCTCGATCTCGGCGCGGATCGTGTCCCTCTCGGTCAGCGCCTCCGCGAGGAGCTGCTGCTCGTTGGCCTGCAGCCAGGCGAGGTAGGCGGTGCGGTCCTTCGGCTTGAAGCGCAGGTCCGACACCACGACGTGGTGCAGGGCCGAGATTGCCTCCCGGAAGGGCAGGTGGCGCGCGACCCGTCCGGTGAAGTAGGTCGGCTCGCGCAGGGTATCGGGGACGAAGCCGAGGCGGGTCGCCCCCGCCTCCGTGACGGCGCGGCTCTCGCCGAGATAGCGGTGAACGACGTTCATTGGGCGCCCTCCGTGCGGGGTTCGGGCGTCCGCCGCGCCGCCGGCGCCCGGCGCACGAGCGGCGTGTCGAGGTCCGGATAGGCGGCGGCGAGGTCGCGCAGAGTCAGGATGGCAGCGCTGCGGTCCCGGGCTGTTCCGCTCAGCGACAGGTCGGCGAAGAGCGGCAGGAGCCGCTCGGCCCGCGCGCGGCTCCGCAGGGCCTGCGCCTTCAGGAAAGCGGCCATCCGGTCCTTGGCGGTCCGCCCCGTCAGCACCTGCAACATCACGATGCGGGCGAGCGGTACCAGCCGGGCGAAGGCGTCCTCGCCCGCCACCGCCTGCTCGCTCAGGAGCTCGGTGAGCAGGAGATGCATGGACGGCGAGGGATGCTCCAGGAGGCGCAGGACCTGCGCATCCGCGTCCCCGGGCCGGAGCCGGGTGCGCAGGAGGTGGCGGGCGAAGGCGAGCACCTCCGGCTTGACGCTGTCGGTGACGGCGGCGAGGGCCGCCGGCGTCCAGGCCTCGTCCGGCCAGGTCGCGAAGTGAGCCCGAGCGAAAGCGAGGGTGTCGGGCCAGTCGCCGTCCACGAGGAGCACCGCGTCGGCCGCCTCGGCCTGAAAACGGGCGGGCGCCGCCTCGTAAGCCCCCATCGCCCATTGCCGGACCGACAGGTGTGGATGGCCGCCGAGCCGCGCGATCTGGCGCACGCTGAAGAGATCGGGGGTCCGCTCGGCGAGCAGGGCCGCCCCGAGGCGCTGCGCTCCCTTGGCCCGCGCCTGCAGAAGACGCCACAGGGTGCCGGCATCCAGGGCCGCGAGCTCGCCCGGCACCGCCTCCCGGAGCAGCGCGATCATGTCGGCGGCGAAGTCATCGTCGGGCGCGGTCCGGAACAGGGCCGCGATGACGGCCTGGGCCAGATCGCCGACACTGCCCGGATCGGCCTCGACGAGCCGTCGCACCAGGGGCCGTGCCGCCCTGCGCAGGGGCGGCGACGATCCGATCGCCAGCGCACGGACGCGCTCGGCGTGCCGGGCGAGGCCCGCATCGTCGAGCCTGGCCATAAGGCCGAGCGCCGCCTCGCGAACGTCCACCGAGTCCGATCCGATCAGGGCGTCCCAGCGTTCGGCCGGGAAACCGTCGGCATCGACTCCCGATTGCGCCAGGAGCGCGATGCCCGCCGCGGCGACCTCGGGCACCGGGTGCGCCACCAGGGCGGCCGCGTCCACCTCGGAAACCGGCATGTCGCCGCCTGGCCAGAGGAGCGGGATTCCGGCCCGCATGGCCCGGATCGCCGCGGCGGCGTCGGCATCGAGGTCCGTCGGCATCGCCCGCAGCCAGGCGATCAGCCGGTCGGTGAGCGGGGCCGAACTGGCCGGCGGGAGTGGCCGCGCGCGGGCATGGACCGCCACGGCCTCCACGACCTCCGGCTCCGGGCTCGTCAGCAGCAGGAAGGCCAGGGACGGGCTCGACCACGGCAGCTCCGGCTCGGCCTCGATCCGCCGCAGGGCGAGCGTCTGCGCCTCCGGGACGGGCGCGCGAACCAGGACGCCCAGGAGGTGCGGGTCGGCCTCGCCCTCGGAGAGCCGCGCGCGCGCGATCTCCAGGGCCAGCCGCGGCACCGCCGGCCAGGCCGCCCCGAGCAGGTGGCCGAGATCGGCGGCGCTCAGGGATGCGCGGGCCGCTGGATCGGCCCGCAGCACCCGCAGGCCCAGCATCGATACGGGCTCGATCAGCCCCTCGGCCGCGAGCCGCAGGGCCAGGTCCGGTCGCGCGCTCCACAAGTCCGGGAAGGCCTCGTCGCGGCTCTCCGGATCGGGCTCGTCCGCGAGGTAGAACGTCAGGGTGCCGGGCCGCGGACGGGCCTGCGCGGCGTGCCGGTAGAGAAGTTGGCTGGCGGTCCAGTTGGTCGAGAGCGGTCCGCGCAGGCGCCGGTCGCGGCCCCAGCTGCCGTTGGGCTGGCGCGTCCAGGTATAGACATGGGTCCGCGGCCCCATTTCCCCGGGGTGCAGACCCAGCAGGAAGGCGGCGGCCATCTCGGCGAAATGCGGATCGCCGACCTCGCCGCGCTTGCGCAGGCCCCGCCAGATTCGGCGCTTCAGGTAGAGCCGGGTCGCCGAGGACAGGCCGATCCGCGACTGCGGCGTGCCGCGCTCCTCGCGGATCGGAATCATCCGCTTGGCCCAGTACACGTGGCTGTCTCCGGACCGGTACATCGCCGTCGCGGTCTCGAAGCGGCGGCCTGCCGCCGCGAAGAGGCCGGCATCGTCGGCCATCTCGGCGTGTTTCAGGAGGCGGCGCAGGCCGATGAGGAAGGGCGGCCGCGCGGGCAGGACGGGGAGGGCGGCGCAGAGGCCGCCATGCAGCACGGAATCGCCCTGCGCGCAGCGGCCCAGCGCCACCAGCGCCGGCCCGACCTCGGCCGGACGCTGTGCGGCGAGGGCGGTCAGCGCGGCGGCGAGCCCGGCTCCGTCCCCGGCACCGGCGACTCGGGCGATCTCGGCGGGTAGACCGGCCGCCTCGTCCGCCGGCTGCCGCTGGTCCCCCATGAGCGGAGAGGCGAGGGCGAACCGGGCCAGATCCCGGACCACGACGCTGGGCGTGCCCGCGGCCACGGCCTCGAGCAAGGCCGCCGCCGGAGCGCCGACGGCGCGGGCGAGGGCCCAGACCAGGGCGTAGCTCGCCGCGGCCGGGCCGCGCTCCTCCGCCAGGGCGACGAGGTCGGGCCCCGCCGCAGCGAGCCGGAGCTGACCGACGCGCCAGAGCAGGCGCTCCCGGTCCGCCTCCGGCCAGGCCCATCGCCGGCAGCCGGCGAGGCGCGCCAGGAGGATTCCGGCGCGGCCCTCGGCAGGTTCTCCATCGGCCGCCACCCCCGACCGTGCCGCGAACTGGTCGCCTCGGCTGTAGCCGCCGTTGAGCTTCGAGACGACGACGCTGTCGAAGACCCGCTCTGCCGCCTCGCGCGCGACGGGCTGCGCCGTCTTCGATCCTTCCCGCAGGGACGCGCCCCGGCGCCCGTAACGGAAATTGACCAGGAAGCGCTCGGGCGCCGGGACCGCGTCGTTCTCGACGAGATCCACCTCGTAGACCTTGTCGGAGGTACCCGCCCGCAGGTGGAGGCGCGTCGAACGGACAACCTTCATGCTGGCATTCCGGGCCGGACGGCGCTGCGATCGGGGGATCTGGGCATCGTGGCTCCTCGCGGCGACGAGACGGGTTCCGGACACCCGCACGTCTCCGCGGGCTTTCGATCGGCAGGAATTTCTACCCGCCCTGGGAGCGGGGGAGCAACCCTCGACCGCATCAGCGGCGCATATCTTCGATGGTTCCGCACTAAGCCAAATCCCGAGACCGCGATGGCGAGACTGCGTCTGGCCGTGCCACTGTCGCCTCGGGCGACGCCACGGCCGGGACGATCGGACGGCGGTCCGCCCTAGGATTCATAGCCGACACGAAGGGAATACGCGCATGATCATCTGGTCCGGTTGGGGTATGCTCTCGGCGCTGATCGGCGGCGCCGCGCTGGTGATCAGCGTCCTCCTCGATCCCGCTCTGGCGCGGCTGGGGGTGCCGACACCGACGGGCGTCGTCCTCGTCTGGCTGGCCGCGGCCTTCGCGAACTGGACCCTCGGCAAGCGGTTGAACGGGCGGCCCGGTCGTGAGTTGATCGATCCGCGCACCGGAGAGCGCGTCGTCCTGCGCGCGCGGCACACGCTGTTCTGGATCCCCATGCAGTATTACTCGTTGCTGATGCTGCTGCTCGGGGCCCTCGCCGCCTTCGCGGCGCTGATGGCCCACGGCCCCGGGCGCGCGGTGTGACGGGCGCCTCGTACCGGCGCGGGCCGGACCTGGCGGCGATGGACTTCCAGGTGGGAGAGTTCAAGCCTTTGGACTCCAAGAATGCGGCCTCGTCCCGTTCGGGCTCGCCCCTCGCCCTGCGCCGTCAGGTGCGGCCTGACCGCGCCGGCGCGCTGCCGTAGCCGCTCGACCGTCCGCCTCGACGGCTCCGATGGCGGCTGGATAGCCCGCCAGGGCGTGCGCGGCGATGTCGCCGCCATCCGCGAAGCGATCGCACGCTGCGCGAGCCCTCGAAGCCCGGATCCTGTGAACTCCGTTCGAGTCCCTCGGGTGGCCCGAGTTCGGCTTCGCTCACGCGCCGGATCAGTCCGGCCGCGAAAACACGCTGCCGCCGATGAAGGCCATCGCGCGGGCGGGCCGGGGCGGAGTCTTCTGCGAGCCGAAGGCGAAGAAGAGCCGGCGGCTGCGCCCGTCATCGCCGATCAGGGTCAGGGTGTGGCGGTCGAGGCTATAGCGTCCGCCCTCGGGAGCGTGGCGGCGGCTCACCGTCGCGCCGGCCCCGGAGGTCGCTCCCGAATTCATCGCCCCCACCGAGCCGCCCCGGCCGTAGGTGCCATCCGCGCGAAACTCGTAGCGATTCGAGACCGCCACCGTCACGTCGCCGCCCATCGCGCTGGTGCCGCCGCCGGACAGCCGCCGGTAGGCGCCCACGATCGTCCGCTCGCCGGCCTCGGCCGGGAAGGCCAGGAAGAACGAGCCGCCCTGGAGGGTCTCGTCCTGCGGCTTGCCTCCGCCCCGCGTCAGGACGAACCGGTCGCCCGAGCGGGTCCAGCGCCCGAACCGGCGCGGCTCGGCGATCCGCTCGGCGGCCAGATCGACATCCTCCAACGCCGCTTCGTCGATCTCGTAGCTGGTGCCGTCGCGCAGGAGGATCACCGGCTCGTAGTCGATGGTGACCATGCCGCCGACCCCGACGCCCGTGGCGGCCCGGAAGTAGACGCCCTCGACCTCAGACCAGTTGGCGGCGTGGCGCGGTTCTCCGAGGGGCTGAGGCGGGCTGGCGGGCGGGTCGACGTCCCGCCCGGGCGACGCCACCCTGGCATCGGCCGGTGCCGGGTCCGGGCGGATCGAGTTCGGCGCTGCCGCGGTCCGCTGGCCTTTCGGAACAAGCCCGTCGTCGGTCAGCGCGACGGCGCGTAGCGACGTCACCGGGATGAAGTCCTTGGACAGCCCGGCCAGGAAGTCAGGCATCATCCCGAGGCGCCGGGCGGCCTGCCAGCCCGCATGATGCAGGACCGTGCGCAGCTTCACCTGTTCGGCGAAGGCGGCGCGGGTGGCCGGCCGCGACAGCGGCGGCTTACCGGCCATCGGCTCGACCATCTTCCGCCGGATCGCCCGCAGGGCCGCCGGACCCGGCTCGGCCTGGATGTCGTTGGCGACCATCCATTGCAGGGTGATGAAGGCGGTGAGCACGTCGCCGGCATCGTCCGTCCGCAGTCCGGTGTCGGCGACGAGGCTGCGGAAGATCGCGTCGTAATCGTACTTGGCCATCTCCCGCGCCACCTCCATCGCCGCGATGGGGTTGGTGGTGCGCAGTTCGCGGATATGGCGGGCGACGGTGGCGGCGCGCAGGTCCGCGCTGGTGGCGAAGGACAGGGTGGACGCCCCCGCCGGCCGAGCGGCATTCCCTGGCGGCGGCCGGGCGGTATCCTTCACCGACTGGGCGCCGATCGTCGCGTCGAGGGTCTGGAATTGCTGCTGCTGGAGGCCCTGGAGGATGCTCGTGCCGATATCCTGGGCCGGCGCCGCGATCGGAAGCAGCGGGAGAAGGGCGCAGACGAGGCGGATCGTGGGCATCATGGCGTACTCCGTGTTCGGTCATGCGGCTCGCTGGCGTCTCCGGCCACGTCGTGGGAGGCCGGATGGATCGCCCCGGGGACGATCGCGGGGTCCCGGAGCACCGTCCGCGCGGACCTCGCCCTGCTGGGGACGGTCCGCTTCACGACGACCAAGCCCGGAGGAGTGCCCGCACACCGCTGACCATCCCGCCGAATCCGGTCAGCGCGAACAGGGGCAGGAGCGGGACGGTGAGCCATCCCACGGTGACCAGGAAGCGGAGCAGTCGGAGCAGGCTCCCGATCCGACGGGGACGTCCGGCGGGCGCCTGTCCCCGTGCGTCATGGGACCACCTCTGCATCGTCACGGCGCATCGCTCCGGCCTGGGTTACCGCGTGCCGCGCGGGCCGTCCGCGCAGCGGCGCCAGACCCGCTGGTAGCCGGCATCGCCCGGTCGCCCGTAGCACCAGCCTCCCGCGACGAGCCTTCGGTCGAGGGCGTCGCGCCGCTCGCAGGCCTCCTGCGTACGCGGATCGTCGCCGCGCCCGCCCCGGCAGGCGGAATTGAGGACCGCCCAGTCCTGCAGGAGCGCAGGCGGTGCATCGGCGGTCTGCCAGGCCTGGGCGTCCGGAGCGGCGAAGGCGACAAGGCAGAAGAAGAGGAGCGCCGGGGCTGATCGCGTGACGCACCGGAAGGCACCCGGCGCGGCGAGCGGCAAGGGTCCGCGGCGCGATCCGGTCATCGGTCCGGGTCCGCGATGTCCCGGAACTCCGCGCCCCGGCGTGGCGGTGGTCGGGAGGAGAACCAGGCGCTTCATGGTGCGCCCGCCTGCCCGCCGCGCGGCGCCACCGAGGCGGCGATACGCTCGGCCCGCGCGAGAATGTCCGGCCGGTCGGCGCGCGCAAGGCCAATGACGCGCAGGTAGCCAGCCTCCGCGAACCGGATCGTCTGGATCACGCCGACCTCCCGGCCCGAGCGCACGTCCTTGCCGGTCCCACGCAGGCGGACGACGACCGCTCCGTCGCGGGTCGCGCGGTCCTCGTCGGCGACTACGATGTCCCGAACCTCGCGGATGGTGCCCAGCGCCTTACGGGCGAAGGCGCTCTCCTGTCCGGGTGCGACCGGAACCTGCCCCAGGGCCGGTGCGACGATGACCAGGGCTTGGGTTCCCTCGGGATCGACGTCCTTGGGGCCATCGGTGAGGAGGAGGGCATTGCCCATCAGCATGCGGACGGGACGGAAGCCCGCGCGGTCGCCGACCGTATAGGGCAAGGCCGCGATCTGGTCGTCGACGCTGCCGGGCGAGCGAAACGCGATCGTCTCCAGGGCCGCCTCGACCGCCCGGTCCGGCACCTGCCGGCGGGCCGATTCCGGAACCTGCACGGTGACGAGGCCTGTGCCGGCCTCACCGCGGACCACCGCGACCCACTTGGCGTAGGTGACCCCGTTGGCCGCCTGGCTGCCGCGCAGGACCCGGCCCTCGCCCCCCGCCACGGGCAGCCCTTCGCTGCCGCCCTTGGCGCGAAAGCCCGTAGCGCGGAGGGCGTCCGGCGTGAACTTGGCCACGAGTTGTCCGTAGGCCTCTGCCGGCATCTCGACGATGACGATCGACGCGCCTGAGCGATGCTCGAAGCCCGCGAAGGTCTTGGCGGGCGCCATGCCGGGGGGCGGTACGAGGCCGACCGCCCCGGCGGGCGGGAAGATCGGCTCGGCGGCCTGGGCTGGGACTGCGAGGAAGCCCAGGAGGGTCAACAGGCGCAGGGCAGCGCGGCGGGAGCGTATCAAGATCATGGGACGGTCCTCCGAGCGCATCAGCGCGTCGCGACGCGGTTGATCACGAAGGTGTTGCCGGAGAATTGGACCTGGCCGGGCGCGCTCATGTGGTCGAGCATCAGGCGCAGGTTGCGGCCGAGCCGGGCCGAGTCCGCGCGGGTCTCGTACCAGTACTCGGCGCTGGCGCTTCCGGCCCGGACCGGGCGGTGATGCTCGTAGCAGCGGAAGGCCGCCATGTACTCCTCGGCCGCCTGGACCTCCTGCGCCGAGAAACCGGTGAGCTTGACCGTGTAGGCCGTCGGCAGGCCGCTGCAGGCCTCTCCGGTGGGGCCAGCCGCGACGGCGCCGCCCGCCGGGGACGCGACGCCCGGCAGGGCCGCGCCCGCATCGGCACCGCGGCGCGTGGCGATGACCCCGTCGAGCTTCGCCGTCAGCGCCGAGGCGACGTCGGCGGCGATCACCTTCGCCTCGGCGCCAACCCGCTCCAGCAGGCATTCGCGGTCGCAGCCCTGGGGCAGGGGCGGCAACTGGACCCCGGCCACCTCGAAAGCACCGAGCGACTGGCCGGTGCGCACGTTGAGGAGCCGGCCGGGGATGCGTACCTCGGGCCGCACGATGTCGGAATAGGCCGATTTCGCGGCCGAGGCGTAGATCTGAAACACCGCTACCACGTCGAGCGGCGGGTTCTGCACGGCGCGGGCGACCTCGATCAGCTCTGCGTCGCGGCGGCGTACGCGGTTGGGCTGCGTGAACCCCATCGCCACGGCGGTCTCGTCGTAGACGTTGTAGCCGCGCAGGTTCATCGTCTCGGAGAGCTCGGTGATCACCCGCTGGAAGATGCGGTTGCCGCGCGGCACCGAATCCTCGTCGGCATCCTCGCCCATCACCACGACATTGGGCCTCGGCTGAGCCTGCGCAGGGACGACGAGGCCGGACAGGAACGCCGCGGCGAGGGCGGTACAGAGCACCGTGGCACGGAAGGGCATCGTCTCTCTCCTGAAACGCGAGGGTCTGGAACCGGGCGAGCCGGATTGCGGATGGCGGGTCACGGGGCGCAGCGCAGCCCGGTCGGCGCGGCCTCGAAGTCATCGAGGTCGAGGGCGACCCGCAGGCGCGGATCGGGGAGGGGACCGCCGCACGCCGTCTCCGCCACCGGCACGACGAAGCGCAGCGCGCCGGTGCGGGCCGGTGCGATCAGGCTCACCTCGACGCGGCGGTTCACCCGCGACAGGGGGGCGGCCGGGTTCCTCGGCCGGCTCGGGCCCCAGCCATGGACCCGCAGGCGCTCCGGCGCGATGCCGTAGGTCTCGACGAGGTGTGCCTTCACCGCGCGGGCCCGGGCCAGGGAGAGGCGGCGATTGTGCAGGGGGGCGCCCGCCGCGTCGGTATGGCCGGCGATGAGGAAGCCGTGGCCGGCGAGATCGGGGGCGCGGAGCGCCTGCCCCAGGGGTTCGAGCTGGATGCGGGCCTCGGGCGTCAGCCGGGCGCTGTCGTAGGCGAAGAAGACGGTGAGATCGACGGAGCGCGCCGCGACGACGCGCAGAGCCGGTCCGTCGTCATCGGGCGCCAGGGTCTGGGCCGGGGCGCCGGGATTGCCGTCGGCGAAGGGGGCCAGGGAGCGGATGATCGCGGTCGCATCGGGATTGCGCGCCTGCCCTTCCGACCGCTCGGTGGCCTCGTCGCGCGAGGCCGGCACCTCCGGCCTGACGCCCGGCACCTCCGTCAGGGGGTTGGCGCGCGCCGCCTGGGCCAGCATGGCGGCGAGGCCAAGGGCGAGGATGAGGCCGGAGCGACCGATGCGGGTTTGGGCGGCACGCCCCAGGGCGACGGTCCCGGTACTCCGCGCGATGTCTGACGGCGCGGGGCCGCGCGCGCACGCTTGGTCAATCCGCATGGGTCGGTTCTCCTCGACGTTCCGGGCCTTGCTCCGGCCCCCACACCCTGTCCCTGGACGGTCCAGAGCGAGTTTCGTCGCCCGGCCCAGCCTGTTGCATCGATTTTCTCGGATCGCGTCAGCGGCCGCGCAGGATCGCGTTCATCCGGCCGGGATCGAGGGGGCCGTCCACGGCGGTAGCGGGCGCCGGAGTTGAGGCCGCCGGGCGCGGCGAGTCTGCGGCAGCCGCGGCGGCGGTCGGACGTCCCTGCGCGGCGGCGATCTCAGCCAGGATGCGGCTCTTGGCCAGGATCGCCGAGAGGCGCGTGGCGCTGTTGAAGCTCGACGGGTCCTTCGGATCGAGGCCGCCCTCCTTGTGCAGGGCGACGCCCGCCACGGAGGCGTCGAACATCAGCGAGCCGGAGGAGCCTCCGAGGGTGTCGCAGCGGTGGCGCAGGTCGGGGCCCTCGCCCTGCTCCTTCACGGCGAAGCAGCGGAAGCGGCTCATCACCTTGGGCCGGCCCAGGGGATGATGGATCACGAGCATGGAACGGTTGCCCGGAACCGCTTCACCCGAGAGCCGGGCGCTGCCGTAGGCGGCGGTCGGGTTGCCGGCGGCGCGGGCGAGGGCGAAATCGAGGGGTGCGTCGAACTCCACCGGCTTCGGATCGATCTCGAAGCGCCGCGAGCCCTGGCCGTCGAGGGTCAGGTAATCCATCAGGATCGACGCCTTGACCGGAGTCAGGTCACCCGATTGCGGCAGGCAGTGGTGGTTCGTCAGCACGTAATCGCCGGGCAGGAGCGTGCCCGTGCAGGAGGCCCCGACCTGCTGGCCGCTGCGATTGTTGCGCAGGACGATGTCCACCCGGCCGATGGGTCGGGCCAGGGCCGCGAGCCCGTCCTTCGGGTCCAGCTCCGCGATCGGCTCGAAGGCGCCCTTGTTGCGGTCGACGTAGGCGGCGGCATCGCCGGTGGTCTGGCGCAGGGGCAACTGGGCCCGGCCGTAATCGGCGGGGTCGAACCCGACGCTCTGCGCCCACGCGCCGTCGGCGGCACACAGGGCGATCACGAGGGAGGCTCCCCGCAGGCGGATTTCCCCCAGGTTCGAGCGGCGTATCCGGTGGCGTGCGGCCATCGCTGTCCTCCTCTCGGCGCCGGGGTTATGCCCGGCGCTCGGCGCTGCGTCAAAAAGCAGCCGTTCCAACCGGAGACCAAAGCTCACCGCACCAGGGCGTGCTCATATCGTTCCGACGACCCGGCGGCGCCCGCATCTGGAATGACCTGGACCGCGTAGACGAGGTTCTGGCGCGCGCCCTCGCGCAGAAAGTAGGCCTGGGCTCCATCGGGCAGCCGGATCGGTGGCAGCGTGGCGGCGGCCAGGGCAGGGTCGACCGCGAGGCGCGCACCGGTGCGCCCGGGGCGGAAGGCGAGGCCGCACAGGTCCGGCGCGAGGCGGCTCGCGCGCAGCTTTCCGGGCGCTTCGGCCGGAATGGTGCGCCGCTCCGGCGGATCCGCTCCGAAGGCGACCCGCCGGCAGGAGGAGCCCGCCGGCGCGACGAGTTCCTCCGCCAGGATGGCGGGCGGGGCCATGTCGGCGCTCATGGTGACGGCCGACGACGTCTCCGCCCCGCGCGGAACAGCCAGGGGCGAGAGGGCGAGCCCGACGGCGACGAGGGCGGCAAGCCCCGCGAGGCCGGCGGCGAGTGCCCGGCGGGGAACGCGTCGTCCGACCGGGGCCGGCACCGCCGGGTGCGCGAGGGCGGCGAGGGCCGCGATCACGGACCCGGAAGGCAGGATCACGGGCGGGCGTGAGCGCCCGAGTTCGCGCAGGGTCCGCTCGGCCTCCGCCGCCTCCGCGCCGGCCGGGAGCAGGACGACGAGCTCGGCCCGCCCCGCCCGCGCCAGGAGATCGCGGGAGCGCTCGATCTTGTCGACGAGGGCGTAGGCGCCGGGAAGGATGGCGAGGTCGAGATCGACCGCGCCGGTCGCCCAGACCACGATCTCGGCCTCGGCGGGGTCGGGGGTCAGCGCGTGCCCCCGTGCCAGGAGCCCGTGTGCGAGGCAGACCGGCGCCTCCCAGGAGCGTCCGGCATCGAAGGAACCGCTGAGCCGCAGTTCGTAGGGGCCGGAATCCAGCCCGGCCAGACGCGACAGCGGTCCGCCCTCGGCCGAGAGTCGCGCGTAGTCGCCCGACCAGGGCAAGGGTCGGTAATCGCCCGCCGCGAAGGCCGCGGACATCGGCAAGCCGGGCCGGGCCTTCAGGGTTTGTAGGATCAGCGGACCGCCCGTCGTCGGGACCACCACCAGGATCGAGGCCGGTCTCATGCCGGGCGCACCGTCACAGCAGGAAGACCGCGCAGGCCGGATCGTGGAGCATGTCCCCGAGGCGGGCCGCCTCCGGCACGGCCGGATCGAAGGCGAGAAGGATCACGCCGTCGACGGGGGACGGCAGCGCCAGGCGCAGGCTCTCGTCGCCGAGGATCGCCTCAATGAGGCGCGGCGGCCGGGTGCCGACGGTCTGCAGGATCAGTAGCGGCGGCGCATCCTCCGTCTCGGCGAGGATCTGCAGGGCGAAGGGCCCGATGCGGCGCGACGAGACCGGTCCGTGCGCGGCGGCGATCGCGAGGGGGGCGTGCGCCAAAGCCTGGCCGGCCAGCAGGGCGCGATAGCGCCGCGCCGTCTCCGGATCGGTCCGGATCGCCCGGACCAACGCCAGATCGACCGGGGCGCCCGGCTCGCGCAGGACATGGGTCCAGAGGATGGCGGCACTCGGGCGGACGCAAGCCGGAGCCGTGCGCAGCAAGCCGCGCGCTGCGTGGATCTCGGCGAGGAGCCGGGCCGCCTCGTCGCTCATGGGCTCACCTTCGGGGCTCATGCGGCGGCCTCCGGCGCATAGGCGCGGGCAAAGGTGTGCGCGAAGACGTCCCGGTCAGCCGCGAAGGCCGGTGCCAGCGGACGCTGCCGGGCGAGCGCCGCCACGGCTCGCTGCAGGCGTCCGACCTCCTCGGCGAGGCGCAGGAGCGCGGCGTCCGCGCGGGCGAAACCCGCCGTCAGCAGATCCGGATCGTCGAAGCCGGCGCGCCGCACTCTGCGGATATCGGCCACGGCAGCGGCGAGGGCATCGCGCACCTCCGGGCCGAGGCCTTCAGCATCCGCCGGCACCCGCAGGGCCGCCGCGATGCGCAGCATCCGGTCGAGATGGGCCGCGAGTGATCCGACCCTCTCGGCCAGGGCCGGATAGGTCTCGGCCTCGGCGCAGGCGACCCGCTCGGCGATGTCGGGGCCGCCGCCGCCCCGGCGAAGGCGGTTGGCGAGACCGGACTGGACCCGCCCGAAGCTGGTCGCCCGGAGGGTCGTGAGAGGCCGGCTGCGGTGGAAGGGTTCGAGGCGCAGGAAATCTCCGAGATCTTCGCGCTCGGCACCGGTCAGGATCTTGGGGCCGTCCGCCAATCCAGCGAGGAGGTCGACCAGGGCCTCGGCGGGCTCGTCCGCCACGAAGTCGGCGAGCGAAGCGTCGAGGCGCTCCTCCCAGCCCGCATGCGCCTCCAGGGAATCGGCCCCAGTGAGGCCGTCGAGGCCTCCGCGCAGGCTCGCGGCAGCTTCGAAGGTGACGAAGTGCTCGGCGATCGTACGGAAGCCCGGCCGCTCGCCCCCCTCCATCTCGGCGCACCAGAAGGCCAGGATGTCGTCGTCCTCGAAATCGGTGCGCCCGCGCAGGTGGCCGAACAGGGCGCGGAAGCGCCGCTCCAGCGTTGCCAGGGGCAGGTGTTCGTTGCGGTAGGCGGCGAGGTGGCGCGCGAGGCGCTTGCCCAGGAAGGCCGCCGCCTCGCCGTCGGGCGCGGCGGCCAGGTCCCCGAACCAGCCGGAGACGGTGGCGAACTGGCCGAGATCCTCGGCCGTCAGCAGGAACTCGGCGAGCGCCAGCAGGCGCGAGAGCCCGGCCCAGGTAGTGCGCCAGCCGGCATCGCCCGTCAGCACCAGGCCGCGCGTATCGAGGGCCGCTCCCTCTGCCCGCGCCTCGCCGAGGCGCGCCGCGATCAGTGCCGGCCTCGCCAGGCCGGGATCGAGCGCCAGGGAGACGAGGTCGCGCCCCTCCGTCGCGGCGGTGAGACGGGCGAGGGCCGCCAGCGCGTGGGCGAGGTCCCAGAGCGGCTTGTCGCGGTTCGGCCGCACCGCGCCGGTGACGACCCGCGCGAGCCAGGCTCGGTCCTCCCGGGACAGGTCGCGTCCCTCGCAGACGGCGGCGAGATCGGCCGCGCAGCGCTCGTCGTATCCGCCGGTCATGTGTCCGCCCGATCCTCTCCGCGCTGTTCCCGACGGGGTTATGGTTAGCGCCTGCCGGGACAAGCGTCACCCCGGACCGATCCGACCGGGATTGCCGCGCGCAACTCGGCTTGGATGCTTGTTCGTGCGTCATTTTCTCTGCCGAACCGGTACCCGCTTCGGCGAACTATGCTCAGCGGCCGATGATGCCCGGTGCGACCGCTCGGACCAGTGCCGCGACATGGCCTGTGGCCACCGCGCCGCTGCCCGCCAGGGCGCGGATCGTCAGGAGGTCGCCGTCGCGCAGGATCACGGCAGTGGCTCCCGCGCCGGATCCCACGGGATAGCTGGTGACCCAGCCGAGGGCCGGTGCCAGGGACAGGCCGGACAGGCGGCAGGCCGGGTTTCTCGCCCGGCACAGGTCTTCGAGTTGGTCGAGGGACGTCTGCCCCGAGCGCACCCGTTCCTCCGTCCCGTCGGTCTGGCGGCCGAGTTGCAGGTCGATCATCGGTGCGCCGTTGCAGTCCGGGCAGGACAGGATGAGCCGCCGGGGTTCGGCCCGCGCCAGGAAGCCGGTGCCGAGCGCCGCCTTGGCCTCGTCGGCGACGGTGGTGAGGTCGCGGACCACGAAACCCTCGGCCTGGGCCTTCACGGCTACCAGGCACAGGAGGGCGAAGACGAGGATACGCATGGGAAAACTCCAGTCTGTGTCGCCCGCGACGACGGCGTCGCGCCTCACCGCACCACGATCCGGGCTGCGGCCTCCGTCACGCCGGGGGTGGCCCGGATCCGCTCCACGAGGTCGAGCACGTCGGTGGGCGACAGCAGCGTCGCGTCGGATTCCGCACCCGGTGCGGCTGCGAGCCAGCGCGCGGCGAGTTCCGGCGGCAGGCCCCCCTCGACTCCGAAGCAGGTGAAGAGATTCTCGAAAGGCTCGCTCGCGACGACCTCGTCGAGGCCGTAGCCGCGCGGGTAGCGCCGGACGTCACCCGCGGTCAGCGGAGCGGCGGAAGCGGCGTTGCCGCGCACCGGCAGGACGACGTAGGCCGTCTCGTCCGGGGCGACGACCCAGCAATACAGGCTCTGCCGCGCCTTCGAGTCGATGCGCATCTCCAAGCGCTGTCCGGCCGTATAGGGCGTGGCGGTCGCCGAGACCGCGAGGCGCCCCCCGTCCGTGCGGGCGGTCGCCGCCAGGTGGTCGAGGAAGGGACGCGGGGTCGGATCGCAGCCGAGTCCCTCGACGCCGATGCGCCGGCGCCCGGTGGGCGCCAGGACCGCGCCGTCGCGCCGGAACTCCAGCTCCATCCAGGCCCGGGGGGCGCCCCCCGCGTCGCGGTCCTGCAGGAAGCGCCCCCGGGCCGTCACCGGCCCTTCGCAGGCGGTTCCCGGGGGCCTTCGGCGGATATCGAGGCGCGCCCCCTTCAGCACGCGGTTGGCGCTGCGTGCCTCGGCGTCCAGCGCGATCGCGAGCCGGTCGGTGAGCACGCCCGCGCAGGTCGAGTGGCCGCCCTCGGCCACGAAGGGGCAGATCTCGACGGCGCCGGCCTGCGGCGCGGCCTGGGCGAAGGCGCGCACCGCCTGCTCCATGACCGCGTCGACATCGGCGACGCCCGGGCCGATCCGGACCGGAACGATGACGGGTTCGCTCGTCGCCTTGCAGGCGGCGCTCCGAGTGATCGCCTGGAGGCGGAACGCCACGGTCCCGCCGGCCCGCCGGGGCTCCACCAGGAACACGCTGGCATCGCCCGCGAAGGCATCGCGGATCTGGGCCTCGGCCTCTGCGCCGGAGAGACCGGTCGTGCCTTCGCGCAGTGCCTTGATCCGGACCACGTCGGCGGCCGCCGCGAGACGCACCCGTCCCGTGGCCTGGAGCCGGGTCTCGGCCGCGAGGCGAACCTCCTCGGCCTGTTCCCGCGACAGGGCGGTCTGGCCGGGCTCGACGCCGACCACCGCCAGGGTGAGGCCGGACCGGCCGGCGCAGGCCGCCACGGCGTCGAGGAAGGGCGCCAGGGCAGCGGTGCCGGGGTCGGCACGGGCGGGGGTCGAGAGAAGCAGGAAGGCGCCCAGAAGTGCGAGCGGGCGGCCGAACCGCGCGGCCTTCCCTTTCCCCTCCGCGGGGCGGAGAAGATTGTGTGACGCCGCTCGCGCAAAGGGCGCAGGCAGGGCCGCGCGCTCGAACCGATCCAGGCTCATTCCGTCTCGTTCGCCTTGGCGTAGAGGTCGAGGGCGCGCACGAAGACCGGGTTGAAGCGACCGTCGAGGGCGCCCGAATAGTAATCGGCCTCCTTGATGGCGCGCTGGACGGCGCGGATCGTCTCTGGCTTCAGTTTCTGAGCGCCGGTATCGGTCGCCGAGACCGAGGCCGCGCCGAGTTCGCCGCGCTTCAGGGCCCGCAGCACCATGCCGGGGGCGCTGACCCCCGGGAAGTAGCGGCCGAAGCCATTGTCGATCAGGGCCGCCATCGTGGCCATGGCGACGGGGTCGCCCTTGTCGGCGGCCTGCCGGAACAGGTCGAGGCCCTGGCGCAGGTCTTTCGGGAAGCCGTAGGCGCCGGTGGTGTAATGCGGCACGAGCTTCGAGATCGAAGCGACGTCGCCCCCCTCGACGGCGCGCTTGTAGAGCGCCACGGCCGCAGCCTCGTTCTTCGGGATGCCGTTGCCGTATTCCAGCATGCGAGCGGCGTTGGCGAGGGCGATCATGTTGCCCCCCTCGCCGGCCTGCCGATAGAGGCGGAACGCCTCGGCCTGCGACCGCTTCACGCCCTGTCCGTTCTCGTAGAGGGTGGCGAGGTTGTTCATCGCCGAGATGCTGCCCGCCTTGGCCGCGCGCTCATAGGCGGCGAAGGCGTCTTTGTAGCGGTCGGCGCGATCGTGGGTGCGGCCGAGCTGATAGGCGAGGCGGCGCAGGTCGGGATGGGCCGCGCTGGCCGCCCGGCACGCCTCGGTGGCGGTCGAGGCTTCGATCCGGCCGAGCTTCACCCCCGTCACGCCCGGCGGCCGGTCGGGATCGTCGGTGCCGGCGGCGAGTTCGTCGCAGCGGCGCACGTTCGGGTCTCCCGAAGCCTCACCGGCTCCGGTGCCCCCGAGATATCCTTCCGCGAGGCCGCGATAGGCACAGACCTCACCGCAGGTCTCGAGGTAGTCGCGGTAGCGCTTGGCTGGGCCGAGGCGGGCCCAGTTCTCCTGGTCCCGGGCCGCCGCATCCCGGCGACGGTCGGTGAACAGCCGTTCCATCGCCCGTTCGCGATAGGCGCAGACCTCGCCGCAGGTGCCGACATAGCCCTCGAAGGCCTCGCGGGTGCCGAGGCCTTCGGCCCGGCGCCAAGCCGCCTCGTCACGGACCAAGGCCACTCCCTTGGCGATCGCTTCCACGGGCAGCGCCGCCTTCAGGACGATCGGGGCGTCGTCGATCTCCGGGACCTGCTCGCGCCCGGAGGTGCGCCGTGCGGCCTCCTCCACCTCGCGCCGCAGGTAGCGCTTCAGTTCGGGCCACGCGACCTGTCCGTCGCCGCCTCCCTGCTGGTCCGTCCCGTCGGCGAGGCCGGACACGCCCATCAGGAAGCGGCTGGTGAGGAGGCCGAGCCGGTTCGTCGCGTCCCAGTTGGCCGGCGTCGCGCCGGAGGTGGCCACCAGGCGCACGATCCCGCTCTCGGCCTTGGGACGGGCGGGCGCGAAGCCGGGCGCGGAAACCGCCAGCAGGCTCTCGCCCTTGCGGCCGGTCTCGCCGGTGAAGCAGGCATCCACCATCACGACGAGCTGTCGCTCGGATCCGATCTTGCGCTTCACGAGGTCGAGGTTGCGGTAGAGGGTCTCCAGGCTGTAGCCGCTCTCGCCCTGGTTGGGGTTGCCGTCCTCCGGAAGCAGGAACGGCTGGCGGGTGGCCAGATCCGGCACCCCGTGCCCCGAGTAATAGACGAAGACGTTCGAGCGACCCTCGCGGACGCTGCGCCAGAGGCGGCCCGATTGCGGGTTCCGCTCGGTCCCGAAGACCTGATTGAACTCGTTGAGGGTGGCGTCCTTCAGGACGAAGACGTTGCTCTCGCGATAGCCGAGCCGCTGGACGAGGTAGGCGCGCATGGCCTCGGCATCGTTGTGGGCGTAATCCACCGGCACCGTCTGCTTGTAGCTGCGGTTGCCGATCACCACCGCGACGGAATCAGCGTTGTCGGAGAAGACGGCCGGGTCGGACGCGGCCCGGACCGGGCCGGAGGCGACGAGCCAGGGAGCGACCTGCGCCAGGATGGCGATGAGTAGGCGGCGGAAGTGCCGCTGTCTCGCCGGTACGGGGGCTTCTGGCCTCATGCGCTCGTCTCCCTGCGTCATGATGGGGGCGTAGGCCGGGGCTCTACCCGGCCGGACCTTGCGAAGGAATCCGGCCGGACCATGGCGTGCCGGGCGCTCACCCGACAAGCAGCCCGACGACGAGGCTGAGCACGGCGAGGTGGATCGGCGAGAGGACCGTCAGCATCGCGCCGGCCCTACGGCAGGTAGAGACCGCGGCCGCAGCGGCGCACACGGCGCGCCTCGACGTAGCCGGTGTACCGGTTGAACACGTCGACGGTGCGATAGAGGCAGTACCGTCCGGAGTTGCGGCCGTTGTAGTAGACTCCGCCGTTGTCGAGATCGACGCCGAGGAATTCGGGGTTGCCCCCCGTGGCCCGGCCCGGCTCCTGTGCCTGCACGGAGCAGACGCTGCCCAGCAGGCCGGCAAGGGTGAGAATCGCGATCATGCGCATCTGACGTCTCCATCATCGAGCGGCTTCGGCCGCCCTCACGGCTCTCATGGGTCGGTCAGAGCCGTTTTCGCGGGCCATCGAGCGGACACCTGCAAATTTCTCGTCGCGCCTCTTCGGAACGGACGCTCGGGGATCGCAACGTCACGACCGAGCATGAGACCACTTGACTTATATCTGATCTGCATCTTAGTTATGTGCATAACGGATATATGGTGCTGTCGTGACCGAAGAGGCCTTTCTCGAAGCCTATGACCCCGCCGCCTTCGCGCGACCGGCACTGACCGTCGATCTCGTGTTGATGGGGCTGCGCGAGGGCCGTCCGGCGGTACTCCTGATCGAGCGCAAGGAGCACCCGCATGCCGGTCGCTGGGCGCTGCCCGGCAGCTTCGTAGGCCTCGACGAGACCCTGGACGGTGCGGCCGGTCGCGTCCTGCGCGAGAAGGCCGGCTTCTCCCCGGCCGAAGCGGCCCGCACGCGCCTGGAGCAGCTCTACACCTTCGGTGCAGTGGACCGGGACCCGCGCATGCGCATCGTCACTGTCGCCTATCTCGCGCTCATGCCGGAGGCCGCCTTCATGGAGGCCCTGGAGAGCGACGCGCGGCTCTCGGCGGCGATCCTCGACGTGCCCTGGGACGGCACGACGGGCGGTATCGTCGAGGCCTTCTCGCTCGGTGACCGCGACAGGGCGACACCGCTCAGCCTCGCCTTCGACCATGCCGAGATTCTCGCCGTGGCGATCCTGCGCCTGCGGGGAAAGCTCGACTATTCCGACGTCGCCTTCGCCCTTCTGCCGGAGGTCTTCACCCTCCGGCAGCTGCAGGACGTGCATCAGGCGATCCTGGGCACGTCCCTGAACAAGCCCGCCTTCCGCCGCCGGATGCTCGACCGGGGCTGGCTCGCACCGACGGGCTCGCGGGAGGGCGGCACCTCGTTCCGTCCCGCCGAGCTCTACCGTTTCCAGGAAATGCCCTGATCCCAGCGTACCCCAGAAGGAGGGTTCCATGGCTACGATCCGCACCATCGGCCCGGTCGCTCAGCTCAGGAGCGAGGCGAGCAGCCACGTCATCCGCTACCGCAACGGTCGGATCCGGCAGAGCGGGCGCGGCCTCGTCTTCTGGTTCCGGCCGGAAACCGCGAGCATCAGCGAACTGCCCATGGACGATCGCGAGATGACGCTGTTCGTGCGCGGCCGCAGCCGGGATTTCCAGATCGTGGTGGTGCAGGGGACGATCGGCTGGCGCGTCGTCGATCCGGAACTGCTGGCGAGCCGGGTCGACTTCTCCCTCGGGCCTCGCACCGGCAAGCCACAGGGCCAGCCGATCGAGCGGATCGAAGCGCGTCTCGGCGGCATCGCCGGTCAGGCGGTCCTGCAGGCGATCGGCGACGATCCGGTGGGCGCGCTCCTCGATGCAGGACCCGAGCCCCTGCGCCTGGCCCTCGAAGCCGTTCTCGGCGCGGCCCCGGCGCTGGCGGAGATCGGCATCGCGGTGGTCTCGGTCCGGCTCACCAACCTCGCGCCGTCGAGCGAGTTGGAACGCGCCCTCCAGACGCCGACCTTCGAGGCCCTGCAGCAGAAGGCCGATGCCGCGACCTTCGCGCGACGCGCCCTGGCCGTGGAGAAGGAGCGGGCCATCGCGGAGAACGAGCTGGAGACGCGGACGGAACTCGCACGGCGCGAAGCGGTGCTCATCGCGCGGGAAGCGGAGAACGCCCGCGACCGTGCCGCGGGGCTCGCCGAGGCGCAGGGTTTGGAGGCGGCGGCGGAAGCGGAGCGCATCCGCCTCGTCGAGGGCGCCCGGGCCGAGGCCGAGCAGCGGCGCGCCGCCATCTACCGCGACCTGCCGCCGGCCGTCCTCCTCGGCTTGGCCGCCCGTGAACTCGCGGGCAAGCTCGAGACCATCGAACACGTCAACGTCACGCCGGATCTTCTGGCGAGTGCCCTCGGCGCTTTCCGCGGGGCTGCCCCGCCGGTCGCGGCACCCTCGATGCCGCGCTGAGGACACCCCCCCATGTCGGTCATCACCCCGCGCGCTGTGTTCGTCGTCCGCGAGACCGATTACGAGGTCCTGCTCGCCCGGCACGCCACCCGCGGCCAGGCCCGCTTCTTCCTGGAGAGTCGAGGCCAGAGTCTCGCCGACGTCGAGGACCGCCACGCCCGCTTCCAGGCCGTGCTCGGGCTGGCGCGGGCCGCAGTGCCGGCGGACTGGCGGCAGGCTCTGGCACGGCGCGCCGACCTCGACCGCTTCCTGTTCGCCCCCGAGGACATCGTCGTCACGGTGGGCCAGGACGGCCTCGTCGCCAACGTGGCGAAGTATTTGCGCGATCAGCCCGTGATCGGCGTCAATCCAGCCCCCGACCTCTACGACGGCGCGCTGGCGCGAATCGCGGTGGAGCGCTTGAGTGCACTGTTCCCGGCCAGCCTCGCCGGGGCGGCTCAGCTGGAACGGCGCACCATGGTGCAGGCCGTTCTCGACACCGGCGAGCAGCTGCTGGCGCTCAACGAGATCTTCGTCGGCCACCGCAGCCATCAATCCGCGCGCTACCGGATCGAGGCGGACGGTGACGCGGAGGACCACTCGTCGAGCGGCCTCATCGTCGCGACGGGGACCGGCCTCACCGGCTGGGCCCGCTCGATCGCGGAGGCGACGCATCTCACCCTCGGCATCGGGACCGAGGAGCCCGCCGTCGGCTACTGGGTGCGAGAGCCGTTCCCGAGCGTCGCCACCGGCACGGCCCTTCGGGCAGGCAAGCTCGCCGGGACGGTCCTCGCGGTCACCTCACGCATGAACGAGGGCGGCGTGGTCTTCGCCGATGGGATCGAGCAGGACTTCATCGCCTTCGACTGGGGCCGCCGGGTCGAACTCGGGCCGGCCGACCGCGCGCTGAACCTGGTGGTTGCGTAAGCCAGCGGGAGGAGCGCAGACCGATGTCCAGCCGGATCGAGGCGCCGTGTCATTCGCTCTCGTCCGGAAGGCGATCCGGCCAGCGAGCCCCTAAGCAACTCGGCCTCCTGGTGCCGACGATACCCGGCGACCCTGCCTGCCCGCGCACGTCGTGCCGTGTCGGCCGGGAGGTTCGGCGTCTGCCGTTCATCGGTCCCAGGCGAAGTAGCGCCGGGCGGCGTCTTGGCCTTCCTCCAATAGCCTCGCCAGCCGCCCGCGCCGGTCGATCAGCCCCCAACGGCCGCCGACCATGGAGGCTGGCTGGCGCCCATCCGAGCGGCAGCCACGGCAGACCAGGGCCTCGCCGCGGGCGTTGAACGGAAACGACCAGTCGAAATCCGTGGCGAGGACCCGGCGCAGGCGCTGGTCGTGGAAAGCGACTTTGCCGGCGTGCCAGCTTCGCACCAATCCCTGCGCGAAGGGGTCCGGCCCATTGTCGAGGGGGAACACCGGCAGCGCCAGCCCATCGCGGCGCGACCAGAGCGCGCCGACCCCGTCGACGACGATCTCCGTCACCCCGCCCCGGAACGGCATGCGCGCGAGGCGGGCGGGGTCGATGCGGACGAATTCTCCCACGCGCCGGGCGCAGTGCTCCAACCGGGCGAAATCCGCGTGGACGTTGCGGCAGGGGAGCGGGTAGGCGCCCGCGTCGCCCGCCAGCACGGCCTGCGGCACGAGGCCGGCCGCCAGGCCGAGGAGAACGAGCACACCGAGCGCACGTCCCCGTGTCCCCCAACTCACCGGAGGCCCCAGCGCCCGGCCGGGCCGGGCTCGCCGGTGGCGTCGTCAACGCATACGCGCCAGCCGCCGCCGTAGGCGACCTCGCAGACGTCCCAGACGAGGCCGGTGTCCGTCCGGGTCGGCACGGCCACGCCCGTGGCGGCAGCGCTCGTTCCCGCCGCGGCGCGTGCGGCGATCACCGCCGCCTGCTCGGGCGTGAGCCGGCTCGTCGCGGGCGCCGGCGCAGCGGATCGGGAGACCGAGCGCCCCAGGATCGTCAGCACGGTTCGGATTCTTCGCATCGTCGGGTGAGCATGGGCGTCCGGCGCGGAGATGTCACCCACCCCGGCGCCGGTAACGAGGGCGAGCCCAGCCGCCACGTTCGGAGGACGAGCCTCGCGCAGGCGCCCCCAGTCGACCGGGTCGCGGTGGACGAGGTGGCTGCAGCTGGAGACCTCGCGCCGGTCAGGCCCTCCTCCACCCCGGCGGCGGGCAGCATCCGCCAGAGCGAGTCTTCAGACCCTCCGGCCGGACCCCGGCAGCGCATCGAGCCCGGGCAGGTGGACGTCTCGGGAAAACTCGTAGGCGTGGGGCACGGCGTCGTCGGTCCCGGCGAGGCGGTACCGCGTGGTGCCGAACCGGCCCTCCGCCGCGAAGGCCGCGCGCACGGGTGACAGGCCGAGGAGCGCGGCGAGACGCGAGGGACGCATGTGGGACGTCCCTATTCCGTGGGTCCTGCGCGGAGCCCGGCCGCTTCCGTCGCGAGGTTGGCGCGGGCGGCCGCCTCCAAAAGGTCGTGGAAGAGCTCGGTCTGGTAGAGGTGCGGCCGGGCAAGGAAGCGGTCGATGACCTGGGCGCGCCCGAGCCGCCATGCCGTTTCGGGAACGGCGGCGTATTCCCGACGGATCGCCGCCGCATAGGCCGCGTAGGCGGCGGGTGGCGCACCGAGCACGGCGAGATCGAGGTCGAGGAGGAGCCGGGTCGCCGGGTCCGCGCTCGGGCCGTGCGCAGCCGTCGCCCGGATCATCGCGGCCGCCGATTGGACGCACGCATCCCCGGAGGCCGGTCCCGCCTCTGCAAGGAGCAGGTCGGCACTGCGGGCCTCGTTGTCGGGGCGGGCGGTGTCGTAGACGGCGTCGTGGAAGACGATGGCGAGGTCGATGGCGTCGCCGTCGAGACCCGCGAAATCGGGATGCGCCCGGACGGAATCGTGCCCCGCGAGCAGTGCCGCGACGTGGGGCCAGCCGTGATAGTGCCGGTCCGCCGCGCCGTATCCCGTGTCGAGGGCACGCCACGCCGCCGCGCCGGGCTTGGCGATGGCGCGTGTCCACAGGGCGTCGAACCGCGCCTGGAGGGATGCGTCCCCGGCTTCCATCCCGCCGGCCTCAGTTCACGCGGTGGCAGGTCGAGGTGGTCTCGGCCGTGCCGCGCATCCCGCCCGCCGCTCTCACCTCGCAGACCACGTACTTGCCGCCCCGCTCCAGGGTGAAGCTCGGACCGGAGGCGGAGACGATGCGGTGGCCGCCGTTGAGGAGCGCGCTCATCGGCTCCTCCACCGGCACCCAGGTCGTGGCCGGGCGCGGCGGCGCGGCGGGCGCCTCGGCGAAGGCGGGTCCGGCCGCGAGGACCGGCACAGAGAGGAAGGCGTTGAGAAACAGGGATCGGCGCATCGGGTATCCTCCTGATCGGGGCCTGGCCTCCGGTCCGTTCGAGCGATCCTGGGGGTCAGGGCGTCACCACGGCGAGGTCGGCCACCGGCAGCCAGCCGATGACCGGGGCCTTCTCACCCCGGTAGCGCACCCGGACCCAGGCGTCCCGCGTCTCCAGCACCGCGACGGGATCGAACCGGACGAGGTAGGGCGCCCGCGCCGGAGCCGGGCCGGGTTCCGGCCGGAAGGCCGTGCGCCTGGCCGTCACCAGGCCGACGCCGATCCAGTCGGCCGGGGGACCCCCCGTGCTCCGGGACAGGGCGTAGGGCGTGCCCACCATGGTGCCCGTGGTCATCGCGCACCCGCCGTGATCCTCCGCGAGGGTCAGGCTGGCGCCGTCAGGGGTGAAGACGAGGTCCCCCGGGATGCGCTCCGGCTCGCCCGGAAACCACGTTTCGACCTTGGCGCGGCCACCCGCGACGGTCCCGCGCAGGAGGAAGAGGCAGCTGAATTGCGGCGCGCCGGCATCGGCCGCTCCCCGCTGCTCGGCGAAGACCCCCGCCACCGCGTCCCCGGAGACCGCCAGGGCCAGACTGTCGTAGGTGCCGGACCGCGCCACCGGTTCGCCCGTCGCCCCGCCCGCGGCCAGCAGGACGGCGAAGCCGAGGGCCGTCCCCCGCACCGTCAGAGGCCCTTCTCCAGCACCTTAACCACGGCCTCGACCCGGTCCTTGAAGTCGGCGACGTTGGAGAACGGCCGCCAGTTCACGTCGAGGATCCCGCCGGTGAACGTGAGGCCGTTGGGGTAGTTCGAGGCGGGAGCGGTCTTCTCGTCGAAGCGGACGCGGATGGTCTTGAGCTTCTGGGCCAGGGCCTCGCGGCCCATGGTGTCCTTGGCCACCTCCTTCAGACCGGCGGCAATGGGCTCGAAGATCGTCTTCTCGAAAAAGCCCGGGTCTGAATAATACTTCGCGTCGCCCGGAATCGTGAGCTGGTCCCACGCCACCTCCACCGGCACGGGAAAGCCCGCCGCCTCCTGGATCGCCTTCTCGAGGGCGGGGTAGCGGTCCTGGCGGTAGGCCGCGATCGCCCGGCGCTCGGCGAGGCCGATGGTCGGCTCGGCCCGCGCGGCGGGCACGGACAGCACCATCAGGGCGGCGGCGAGGGCGTGGCGGCGTGAGATCATGCGGTGGTTCCT
This sequence comes from Methylobacterium sp. AC433, assembly GCF_979253015.1. Lineage (NCBI taxonomy): Bacteria > Pseudomonadati > Pseudomonadota > Alphaproteobacteria > Hyphomicrobiales > Methylobacteriaceae > Methylobacterium > Methylobacterium sp. AC433. The sequence goes on from NZ_CEEDBN010000014.1 coordinate 45,690, forward strand.
CGGATGCGATGGTCCCGAATGCGGGCTCGGCGTGACGATTCGATGACGATGCGGGGTGCGCTCACGGGTTGGGGGCGCAGCGCAAGGGGCCACCGGCCGCGACGGTGGGCGGGGTGGTCCCCGAGGGGCGAACGGGAAGCGAGACAAGGAAGCGAGACAGGTATGCGTCGGTGCCTTTCCGGCCCGACAGCTCTCGGCGCAGATCTTCACAGGCGCCGGCAGGGCCGCGACGGCGAACGGAAGCGTCCCGTCTCAGGCGATCCGCGCCCAGCACGCGGCGTCGTACTTCGGGATCGAGCAGGCCCCCAGCGGGCCGCCAGGAAACCCGAGCCGCAGGGTCCCGTCCGCATTCGCGACGGTGTCGATGCCGACCTCGGCGCTCACGTCCCGGACCAGCGTGCGGCTCGTGTCCGCGTCGAGCACCGCGAACGGGACGGTGCCATCGGTGCTCGCCTGCTCGAAGACGAGGAACCCGCCCGTGCGGCCGGCCAAGCCGCGCCAGGGAGGCGCAGGGCCTCGACGATCCTGTCCCAGAACCGTGTCTCGGGGTAGCCGAACCAGAGGTCGAGGCACCAGCCGAGTTCCGGGAGATTCACACCAGGTGGGCGTCGCAGGTCGGCCACCCGTTGCGGTGGAGGAGAATCATGTTCTGCTGGTGGCTCTCCACGGCGCGTTCAGCACCGTGTGGGGTGCAAGGGTCCGAACCGTGGACCTGCGGCGGCGGGGCGCATCCGAGCCTGGAGAGCGGTCCGACGACGGTGAGCCCTTCCTTTCTGCGTCCAACAAAAACGGCGCGCCTCGCGGCGCGCCGTCATGCTGGGGCTCGCAGTTCGTCGGAGACGGACCGCCCTGTCTTACCTCAGTCGGTCCGTCGCCTCAGACGGCGCGGGCCTGGTGCAGTTGCTCGATCTGCTGCTGGGTGTAGCCGAGGTCGAGCAGGACTTCGTCGGTGTGCTCACCGAGCAGCGGCGAGGCCTTCACCTCGACCTGCATGTCGGAGAACTTGATCGGGCTGCCGACGGTCAGGTACGAGCCGAGCTTCGGGTGCGGCACCTCGACCACGGTGCCGCTGGCGCGCAGCGACGGGTCGTTGGCGATCTCCTTCATCGACAGCACCGGCGAGCACGGGATGTCGAACTTGCGCAGGATGTCCACGGCCTCGAACTTGGTCTTGTCGGCGAGCCAAGCCTCGATCGTGCCGAAGATGTCCATGATCTTGTCCTGGCGCGCACGGGCGGTGCTGTAGGCCGGATCGTTCTCCCATTCCGGCTTGCCGATCGCCTTGCAGATCGGAGCCCAGGCATGGCCCTGGATCGTGAAGTAGATGTAGGCGTTCGGGTCGGTCTCCCAACCCTTGCACTTCAGCACCCAGCCCGGCTGGCCGCCGCCGCCCGCGTTGCCGCCGCGCGGCACCACGTCCGAGAACTCGCCGTGCGGATACTGCGGGTATTCCTCGAGGTAGCCGAGAGCATCGAGGCGCTGCTGATCGCGGAGCTTGACGCGGCAGAGATTGAGCACCGAATCCTGCATCGAGACGGCGACCTTCTGGCCCTTGCCGGTCTTGTTCTTCTGGTGAAGCGCCGTGAGGATGCCGATGGCGAGATGCATGCCGGTGTTCGAGTCGCCGAGCGCGGCGGCGCTGACGGTGGGCGGGCCGTCCCAGAAGCCGGTGGTCGAGGCCGCACCGCCCGCGCACTGCGCGACGTTCTCGTAGACCTTCAGGTCCTCGTAGTGGTGGCCGTCCGAGAAGCCCTTCACCGAGGCGAGGATCATGCCCGGATTGAGTTCCTGGATGCGCGACCAAGAGAAGCCCATACGGTCGAGGGCGCCGGGGCCGAAATTCTCGACCATGACGTCGGACTGCTTGATCAGGTTCTCGAGGACTTCCTTGCCCTCGGGAGTTTTGGTGTCGAGCGTCAGGGAGCGCTTATTGGAATTGAGCATGGTGAAGTAGAGCGCGTCGGCGCCCTCGACGTGGCGAAGCTGCGTACGCGTCACGTCGCCGGCCCCAGGGCGCTCCACCTTGATCACGTCAGCGCCGAACCAGGCCAGGAGCTGCGTGCAGGCCGGGCCCGCCTGGACGTGGGTGAAATCGATGATCTTGATACCCTCGAGCGGCTTGCTCATCGTGGCGTTCTCCCTGTTGGCTTAGACGATTGTCGAAGTTCGAGACTTGCCCGGTCGGTCCGGGTTCTGGGTTGGCCGAGGTCCCGTCGAGCGAGAGTCCGGCGGCGTGTCGCGCGTCGCCCTCAGGCGACGCGGGATTCGAGGTCCGCCAGACGGCGGCGCATGTCGCGCTCGTCGTTCCAGCGCTGGGTTTCGTCGCGGATGATCGCGGCGATGCCCGTGACGGCGTCGTCGGGGCCGTGGATCAGCCCGACCGTGAAAGCGATGGAGAGCGTGTGGCCGTCCTTGTGGATGGCCGGCACCCGCAGGACGTCGGCGCCGTACTTGGTCACTCCCGTCTGCATGGTCTTGGCATAACCATCCCAGTGGCGCCGGCGCTGCCGCTCCGGCGTGATGAGGTCGAGAGACTGGCCGATCGCCTCCGCCGCCGTGTAGCCGAAGATCCGCGTCGCGGCGGGATTCCACACGGTGATCGCACCGCTCGGGTCCGACACCACGACGGCATCGCCGGCCGCCGCCACGAGGGCGGCAAAATCGATCGGGCTCGTCATGCGCTGACCCTTAATCTCCCTGCCCGTGCCGCGGATGTCGTCTCCGCTGCCCGCTTCATCGACCGGGCGGGCTCGAAGCTGGAGTCGGATGATGCTCATCCACCGGCATGGAACATTCCTCTCCTTGTCGGTCAGGCTGGAGCCTGGTCGGTGGCGTCGCGAGGACTTGGTTTTTTCGGTGTCACAGTCGTTGGTATTTGGTATGCCAACGTCGCTGAGGTGTCAACTCGCGGTGCCATCATCAACCGGCGAAGGGAGCTTGAGCCCGGGTGACGGCGTTCTCGAACCAGACCGGCACGTCGCGGATAAACGAGAACCGGCAGGGGGAGGCACAATGGGTCCAGGCCCGAGCATCACGATCACGCAGATCGAAGGCTACAAGTTCGCGATCGATTTTGGCGGGATCCTCCCTCATCTGGTCGTCGACGAGGCCGTTCCGATCGGCAAAGGCGAAGGCCCGTTTCCCGAACAGCTTCTCGTCTCGGCGGTGACGAACTGCCTGTGCGCCAGTCTCGTCTTCGCCCTCGGCAAGTACAAGCAGGAGGCCGGCGGCATCCGGGCCGAGGCGCATTGCGAGGTCACGCGCAACGCCGAGAACCGGCTGCGCATCACGGGCATCGCAATCTCCATCAGCCTCGGGGCGACCGCCGACGCCGTGCCACGCATCGACCGGGTGCTGGAGCAGTTCCAGCGCTTCTGTACCGTCTCCGAGAGTGTGCAGGCCGGCATTCCCATCGCGGTCTCGGTCCGCGACGGCGCCGGCACGCTGCTGACCTGAGCCTCCCATCTCGTTCAAGGAAGGATCTGCCATGACGACAACGCCCGAAGCGTCCGGCCACCACGCACCCCTCGCCCACGAGCCGGAAGACCTTGCCCGCCTCTTCAACGAACGCGCCAACGCAGGGGATGTGGAGGGGTTGGTTGCCCTCTACGAACGTGACGCGGTGCTGGCCGCCGGCAAGGTCGTGGCCACGGGGCACGCCGAGATCCGGCAATTCTATGCGGATCTCCTGGCGCGCAAATCCGATTTTCCGGCCGCCGAGACTCTTCCGGCGATCCGGAGCGGCGATCTCGCCATGACCTTCGCACGATTGCCGAACGGGACGATCTCGGCGGAGACCGCACGGCGCCAGGCCGACGGCGGATGGCGCTGGCTGATCGACCAGCTGAAGATCAAGCCGCTTCAGGCGGACAAGGCCGACTGACGGCCGGTCACCCTTTTAAAATTCCCAATAAGCAGAATTCCGCATGATCGATCCCCGACTCGCCGGCCGGCTCGCCTTCGCGCACCGGCTCCCCACGCGGGAACCCCTGTCCCCAGGCCGACACGCCCTCGGCCTGTTCGCTCAGCGCGACGCGATCCTCGTGGTGCCGGAGGGGATCGAGCCGCGCCGGCCGACACCCCTCGTGGTACTGTTTCACGGCGGAGGCGGTAGCGCGGAGAAGATCCTGCCGATGCTGGAGGCGCATGCCCGGGCGCGGGGCTTCCTGCTGCTCGCACCCCAATCGTTGTTTCCGACCTGGGACCTCGTGATCGGCGGGCACGGGCCCGACCGGGAGCGTGTCGACGCAGCGCTGGCCGAGGTCAGCACCCGCTACCTCCTCGATCCGACGCGGCTGGTCTTCGCGGGCCATTCCGATGGCGGCAGCTACACGCTCTCCCTCGGCCTCGCCAACGGACACGTGGTCACCCATCTCCTCGTCTCCTCGGCCGGATTCCTGTCCGTTCATCTGCAATCGGGCGCGCCGCGCATCTTCCTCTCCCACGGTACCCGCGACGAGCAGATCCCGATCGACCGAAGCGCGCGGGTCCACGTCGCCCAGTTGCGGGAGGCCGGCTACGCGGTCACCGCAGTCGAGTACGACGGCCCGCACGCCTACGATCCGGCGGTCGTGGCACGGGGTGTGGACTTCGTCCTGGCCGAGACCGACACACCGGACTCGGCCGACTGAGTAACGAACCACCGAAGGCGGAAGGCAGCCCCAAACCACCTCGCCGGGACGCTCCGCGGCGGTCCGAGGCCCCGGACACGGGCATCGACACCGAAGATTCTTAACGGTCCCGACCTACGCTGATCCCTCTTACGGGGCGTGTGGATCGACCTTCACGCCCCGCTTCGTTGCGCGATCGGTGGAGGTTCGAGCTTGGTACGGCGTGGCAGCTCGGCTCGGTGGATCATTGCGAGGCGGATGTCGGCCGCACTGGTCCTCGCGAACTTCGCGGTGATCGATGCCGGTGAAGCCTCCGCCAATTCGAAACGTCCGGACAGTTCCAGCGACCGTCGCAACCCATCGGGGCCGATCCTCGCCGGCGGGCCGGCCTTCGCTCCGTTCGCCTATCTCCGCTTCTGCCAAAGGGCGCCGCTGGACTGCGCCCCGGATGGACGGGACGAACCGCTCGAACTCACGCCGACGCGGCTGAAGGAGCTCGCCTTCGTCAACGAGACTGTGAATCGGCGCATCGCTCCCAGAGCCGGCCTGCCGGAGGCCGGCGCGTGGTCCCTGACCGCCAGACAAGGGAACTGCAACACCTACGCCCTGCAGAAGAGGCACGAACTCCTCGCGCGCGGCTGGCCGATCGGGGCGTTGTCCCTGGCCGTGGTCGTGACGCCGGAGGGGGTCGGACACCTCGTCCTCGTCGTCCGGCAGGCATCCGCAGACCTCGTCCTCGACAACCTGCACCCGGACATCCGCGCCTGGACGCAGACGAACTATCATTGGAGCAAGATCCAGGCGGCTGGAAACCCGGATCTCTGGCTCGACATCCCGGCGTCGGCCCGGCGGATGGCTCTCGGGCCGGCGCGCGGGCGGGTCGCCGATGCGCGCGCCGAGTGACGGCGGCTCCCGGGTCGGCCGCGTGAGGATGCATCTCCGGGTTCCCGGCCGTCCCTCAATGCTCCTTCAGAGCCAGGGTCGATCGGGCTTCTCGGCGATGCCCGGCATGCGGACCTCGATGCCGAACCGCTTCAACGTCTGCTGAAACTTCGTCTGCCACAGAACCGACACCCCCTTCGTCCGGCCGATGAGCTCGGCCTGCAGCGCCGGCTTCACCGACAGGAACGTGGCCACGGTTTCGTCGATGAAGCGCCCCTCCATGAGATCGGCGAATTCGACGAGGGCGCGGTCGCGAAGATCGGGGGGCATCAGGCTGAAACGTTGGAGGACGAGACGGTTGCGCTGTGCAGCGAGCCATCCTTCCCGAGGTGCGAACGCATAGGAATTGCGCAGCTTCTGGTACGTGTCCTCGCTGATGCCGGTGCGATTGAGCTCGACCCAGGCCAGGGTCAGCCAGCCGAGCCCGTCGCGCGGATAGCAGGCCAGCAGGTTCCGACTGCGCAGGTCGAGTTCGTCCATCGCCGCATCCATCGCTTCGAGGTCCGCCCGCTGCATGAGCGCACTCGCCAGTTGGGAGCGGACGATCAGCCAATGCCGCATCCGCCGCCGCGCGCAGGACGGCGAGGCCTTGTCACGCCGGTTCGCCTGCGCCCTGAGCGCCTCGACGTCGAAATGATGCCCGCGCACGATCGACATCGCCGCCGAGGCGGCGTTGTCCGGGGCGATCGAGATGGCTCGAAGCTGAAACAGGGCCGCCGCGACCGCGATGAGGCTGAGGCAGCGGATGAGGGCAGCGAGTTTGGTACCGGAGATCACGATTCGACGGTGCGTCCGATCCATCATGCAATCGGTAGTCGACCGGGCGAAGGGCATCAAGCTGATCGCACTTCGACACGATCGGGCGAGATATTCACGGTTCCGGGCGACCGGACAGACAATGTTCCGTTCGTCCGGCCGCATCCGAGGGGCGACCGGAGGCCGGATCGCCATGAATTCGCTTCGGTCTCGAGAGCCTGCCGGGGCAGGCTGGAACAATCTCCGCAAACGGCTGATCTCTTGCCCTTTAATCAGATCTTTACGGCACATCGTTTCTATGAAGGCAGTCTAGCCCGGTCCTACATGGGGTGCATGCGTGATGGAAGCCGCCGAAAAGCCTGTTCCGATGGACTCGCTCGACAAGGAGGCGGATCGGATCCGAAGCATTTTCAGCACCTCGTTTCCGCATTCGAGCGAAGATCTGAACCGTCTGATCCCCGAGAACTTCACCGATACCCTGGCTCGACGGGGGGAGCCCACTGCCAAGGCGGAAACCGATGAGTTCGATTGGTCGATCACGCTGGCCAATATCGAGGCGATCGTCGATGCCAGTAACGCCAGCAAGGCCCTCGTGGCAGACGCCGAGCGGCGGGCGGAGATCGCGGAGGCCAAGGCCAAGGAGGCCATTCACTGGCTCAGAATCCTGCACGAAGCCGTGCTGAGAGGAATGCCAAGCCCGTCGGCTTGAGGCAGGACACCGCTCGAACCCCGGGACGGCTGGCTGTGGAGCGGTAAATCGATCGCCCGTGGAAGCCCGCATCAGGCGACCGGCCTCGCCCCTCGAGCCGGGAGCGTCGAGGCCTGAGGCAAGGTTTCGAGCGATCGGGCACCCTTTGGTCGTGCCAGCGGACGGCAACCGATCTCATCCGAGAGTTTGGGCGCCGTCGCCGGAGCCGCCCGCGTCGTGCGCTCCGTCCCCCGCACCTCATCAAATCTAAGCGTGCCGGGGCCGTCACGCCTAGGAGTCGCCACCCTTCCCGCGGCGCCCGGTACCGGGATTGCGGCCAACCTGCGGATCGGACCGACGAGAGACGGCGCATCGGGTCCGCGCGCGTTTGCTGCGGATCAGGCCGGGGGGTGCGACCATCGGGTGGATCGATCGCGCGACGTTCCCGGCCACTATTCCGCGTGGCTCGACGGAGCCTGCCACTCGACACCGGCATGCTCGCGGATGTCGCCCGGCAGGCTCCCGGTGTCGGCGTCGCTCGCCCAGTCGCTCGGCTCCGCGACCTCGACGATCTCGTCCTCCGGATAGGCGGCCTCGAGGAAGAGCCGCGCCTCGCCCTCTGCCGCGGCCCGCACGGTCACCAGTGGCTTCGTCCCTGCGGCGGACCTGATCTTGGCAATGAACAGCTTCGTCATCGTGTTCTCCCGGAGCGATCCTGCCTCCTCACAGAGGGCAATCCCGGCAAAGAGCAAGGGAGCGGATCCGCAGCCGTGAAGTCGGTCTCGGCTGGCTCGACAGCCTGCCCAGGTCGGGGTCGCCCATACAGGCCGTCAACCGGGCGACGGGCGTGCTGGTCCTTCGGCCACGGCGCGGCCGCTGCCCGGTCTTGAGCTGCGCCAGCCGAGAAGACTCCGGCCGCTTCGCAACGAGTCCGAAACCTCCTCGGCGCCAAGCTGCCCGGCGGAAGATCGGCCCGGGGCGAGCGATCGGGCAGCGAGGGACATGGCTCAGACGTCGAAACGCCGCCTGTTCCTGGAACGGGTTTCATGCCGGGCGTCCGGGGCGCCTCTCGGAGCCCTGGCCCTCGAGGCCGAGTTTACCCGTGAGAATGTCGAGACCGCCTGCCAGGCCCTGTCCTTGAAGCTCGTATCCCTCGTGGAGGTGGACGACGACGGCAATTACGCGTTCCGCATCACGCGGCCCGGTCTCCTCCTCCTCGATGGACAGGTCGAGGAAGCGGCGGCCCTGATCGACCGTGGCCTCGGGATCCGGAGGCTCGTGGTTCCTCCACCCTGGGGCCTCCTCGGCAGCAAGCTTCGTCCGGGCGGACCCGGGATGTCGTTGAAGGGAAGCGGTCCACGCGCCTATGCGACCCAGCTGATTCTGGCCGTGGCGTCTGGGCACGCGATCGTCCAAGGGGACATCGTGCGCGGCAACGCCAACGCGCCGCGCCCCGGATCCACCGGCGAACCGCGCCGATCCGAACGGTTCGGGACCTCGGCGCCGCTCCGGGACTGGGGCCGAACCAAGGACCGCGACCGCCCGGTATGATCCCGGACGGCAGGCTGAACCCGCTGCCTGGAGGCGCGTGCTCGCTCTTCGCCAAGGTCTCTCACGGAACGGTCGCCCGCCCGATCGGTTCGGCCCCCATGGTGCGTCATGCCGTCGGGGCCATCGTCCCGATCGCGACCTCCCCGTGCGAGCGACTGCCTCGCATCACCGAGAGCCCGGCACGGGAGCCGCAACGCCTTCGAACCCGTCCGGCGTCAGGGCCCTTCGTGCATCCCCATCCGGTCGCGGTGCCGTGAGCAGCCTGGAACGTCCCAGCCCGCAACCGACCAGGGCGGCGAAAACCACCGCGTAGCCCGGGATCTGGAGGGAGAAATCGACGATCGAATGCAGGGTGCCGAGGCCTCCGACGGCGAGTGCCGCAACGACGACGGACCGATCGCGACCCCTGATGCGGCCGGCGCGCCAGATCGTGAGGGCGGCCCAGATCCAGAGCGCGCCGAGGACGGCCAGGACCGGCACACCCCACTCGACGGCAATCTCCAGGGGCGTGCTGTGGGCGATGTCCCAGACGCCGAACAGACCCAGGACATCGCTGCGATAGGCGGGAAACGCCGCCTCGAACGACCCGGCTCCATGGCCGAGCCAGGGCCGTTCCCGCACCATCTCGAGAGCGATCCGATACATCTCCAACCGGCCCGGATCGGCGAAGCCATGGGCCTGGATGCGAAGACCGACCTGGCCGCCCCAGATCTCGACCAGGGCAAGACAGGCGGCCACGCCGGCGAGCGCGGCGCGCTTGCGATAGCGCCGGAGGGTGACGTAGCTCGGAAGGAGACGAAAGAGGGTAAACAGCAGGGCGGCGACGGTGAGCAGGAGGCCGGCGCGCGAGCCTGTGAGCGTCACCGCCGCGAAGCAGGTGAGGCATCCGGCCAGGGTGGCCGCGCGCCAGAGGCGCCGGCGGTGCCGCATCGAGCCGAACCAGGCGCGGAGCGCCAGGATGAGCCAGACGACCGCGACACTGCCGAAATAGGTCGCGGCCGTATTCCTGTTGACGAAGGGACCCGTCAGGTTCCCCACATACGCGACCTTCTTCACCCACAGCACGCGATCCGGCTCGATCTCGAGCAGGAGAATGCCGAAGCCTGCGTAGAAAAGGCCGGACCAAGCGACGACGTGGAGCAGCCGTTTGGCGGCCTCGCGATCGGTTCCGATCGGCAGCGCCCGCAGCGCGGTGAGGGCGAACAGGAACGAGGGGCCAAGGGTTTCCCACGGCGGGGAAGCGATGCTCGAGGCTCGCGGACGCAGAATTCGGTCGATCTGCGGCGCGACGGTACGCCAGATCGGATCCGGCACCGTCCACCACGGGTCGGGCAGGAACTGCAGCAGAGTGACCACGCCGACGACCAGGATCGCCAGGACGATCCGGCCCGCCGATCGGTGGAGGTGATCCGGCATCCGGCCCCATGGCGCAGTCAGGCAGCTGACCGCGATCAGAACGAGGAACAGATGGGTCCAGAACGGCTCGATCGAGCCGAACGGGAGAGGCGCAGTTCCGACGACGACGAACAGAAGGCCCTGAGATCCTCGGTCGAGCGCCTTCAACACCTGTCAGATCCTGGTTGCGGCACCCGGTGCAGCGAGGCGAAGTCCCATCACGTGACCTCGGCGTCCGGCACCGGATCCGTGCGGGTGCCCTGCACTGGCGCGATCGGATCGAATTCTGTCAACCCGACGGGAAGTCGGTCCCGATCGCCGGGACCGAGATGGATGGCCAGGTTCCGGCGATCCTTCGCGGACCCAGGGGTGAGCGCTCGCTGGCGTACCCGAACTGGGCGCCCGTGCCCTCGGCCAAGCCCGCGAAATCGAAGAAGCCCGCCGCGGCCGAAGCCGGGCGGGCGTGGTTGCGAGACCTAACGGTTGATCGGGCGTCGACCTCAACCCGTGAACCCCACACCATCTGTGATCGATTCGCAGCAACAATCCGGCAACAGACGAAAAAATCCCGCCCAGGTTGCTCCGGGCGGGTGAAGGTGACGGCTCCCAGTCTTCGGGAGGCTCTCTGTAGACGATCGGCCAACGGAAAATCATCCGCCTGCGGCACTCGCCGCAGTGGAACCCGTCAAGTTCGAGCCGATGTTCGAACCCGCGTGAGACAACGGTGAGGGCAGACCCTAACCGACGCGCTCGATTGGAAAATCAGTCCGGAAAATCGATGGTGCCCAGGGACGGAATCGAACCGCCGACACTGCGATTTTCAGTCGCATGCTCTACCAACTGAGCTACCTGGGCCTCGGCCGGTTCGCGTAAGCGGCACCGGCTGGAGCGGGGGTATAGGGGGTGGATTGCAGGCTGTCCAGCCTCGATCCGAAGAGATTTTTTCGATCGATTCCGCCGACGGATCGACGCCCTCAGCTGTCTCGGTCCGATCGGGAACCGACGCCGTCAGCATCCTCGTCCTCGTCCTCCGCGGTCGGGATGACGTAGCGGTCGGTGAGCCAGCGCCCGAGGTCGATGTCGGCGCAGCGGGCGGAGCAGAACGGCACGAAGGCGGCCTCCGGCGGCTTCCCGCAGATCGGGCACGGGTCGGGCTTGGACGGCCCCGCGCGACGGCGGCCTGCATCGACATCCCTCATGCGGGTTCCCCCCAGGTGGCGCGAACCGGAAAGCCCTCTCCCTCCAGCAGGCTGACGGTCTCGTAGAGCGGCAACCCGATCACGGCACTGTGCGAGCCCACGAGTTTCACCACGAAGGCACCTGCCAGTCCCTGGATGGCATAGCCACCGGCCTTGCCGCGCCATTCGTCGGAAGCGAGGTAGGCATCGATCTCCCGGGAGGACAGGCGCTTGAACCGGACGCGGGTCTCGACCACCCGCTCGCGGCGCACGTCCTGTGGCGAGAGCAGGCAGACGGCCGTGTAGACCCGGTGCTGGCGCCCTGAGAGGAGACGCAGGCAATCGGCCGCCTCGTCGGGCAACTCGGCCTTGGGGAGCACCCGGCGGCCCACGGCCACGACCGTGTCCGCCGCGATGAGATAGGCGTCGTGCAAGTCGTCCCGCCGCCGCGCCGCGGCCCCGGCGGCCGCAAGCTTCTCGCGTGCGAGGCGTCGGGCGAGTTCGCGCGGTGTTTCAGACTTGCGCGGGGTCTCGTCGATATCCGCCGCAAGGAGCGCGTCGGGCTCGATGCCCACCTGCTGCAGGAGCGCGAGGCGCCGGGGTGAGGCGGAGGCCAGGATGAGACGGGCGCTCCGGCCCGAAACCAAGGTGTCGTCGATCGTCGTCACGTGCGGGCCGTCATGCGCGAGGTTGGCATCCTGTGAGGGGGCGGGTGGAGACAGCCGGCTGAGGCCGCGCATCGGAAAAGCGCGCCATCCACGCCGACGAGGCGGCCGGAACCTAGCGGAAACCCCGGACCTTGTGAACGCGCCTCCGCGGCAAGGTCCGGTTTCGGCCCGGCCCCGTGGACAACGGGTGCGGGTCTGATATGGTCGCGCTCGTGGCCAACAGTGTCACCGCAGCGGCTTACCGGTCCGCGCGGCGCGGGCGTAGTTCAGTGGTAGAACGTCAGCTTCCCAAGCAGGAACTGTGAGTTTCCTTTAGCTTCCCCGAGCTAGACGAAGTATCCCAAGCTCTTCAGCCGTATTCGCTTCTTCCGCTACACGCAGTACCTAGCTTCATGGAGCTGGACGCCGCCTGCTCCATAGCTGCTACAGCGGAGCGACGCGCGTGCGACGGTTCAAGTTTACTTCCACCAGCCTGTCTCGCTACTTGGTCGAGCCCGAAAAAGGCGCAACTCAGATGGTCGTTTGGGACACTGAGTCGCGGGGGCTCGGCGCGTATCGTGGAAAGAACGGGCCAGGCACCTTCTTCGTCCACTATCGCGTGGGCAGCCGCCAACGGAAGGTAACGCTCGGCCGGGTCAATGAACTGGCGGTTGGCGACGCTCGCGCCAAGGCTGTCGAGATCATGGCCGCGGCTCGCCAGGGGCGTGACATCATCAAAGAGCAGGCTCTAACCGAGCAAGCGCGGCTAACCCTTGCGGACGCTTTCGCCGAGTACACCAAGGCGCTGGTGCGCAAGGAGGCCTCACCCAAGACGCTGTCGCTCAACGAGCACAACTGGAAAAAGATGCTCGCCCCTCACGCCGCCCGCGAGCTGCACACCCTTACACGGCGCGAGGTACGAGCTTGGCATGAGGGATGGGGTTCGATTGGGCCCACTGCCGCCAACCACGGCGCCCGTCTGCTGCGAACCGTCTACAACTATGCCGACAAGCGATTGGCCGATGACCTTCCGGCGAGCCCGTGCGTCGCCGTGGAGTTCTACAAGGAGCGAGGCACGCGCCGCATGCTGACCTGGGAGGAACTGCCTGGTTGGTGGGGCCAGGTCCATTCAGTGTGCAACCCGGTTCGACGCGCCTATTGGAAGCTCCTGCTGTTCTCCGGCCTACGCATGACGGATGCAGCAACGATCCAATGGAAGGACGTGGGCGAAGGCGCGCTCCACCGCCCGAACCCAAAGGGTGGCCGCACTCGAGCCTACGATCTCCCGGTCACTCGACAAATGCGAGACATAGTCGAGGAAGCGCGCGTGGCGGCAGAGCAACTCCACTCCGCCAGTCCGTGGGTCTTCCCAGCGGATAGCGCATGCGGCCACGTCCTGAACATGCGAGAGCTGAGGGCATTCCCGGGCGTCTGGCCGCACGATCTGCGGCGCACCTACGCCACCGCGTGCGCTGAGGCCGGAGTCGACCCCTATACGATCAAGCTTTTGTTGAACCACGCGAAGGATAGGAACGACGTGACTTCCCGCTATGTCAGGCCGTCGGCCGGTCACGTTGCCAGCGCTGCCCAGCGCGTAGCTGACTTCATAGAGGAAAAATTGCAGGGCGCCGCAGCGATCACGACAATACGAACTAAACGTCCTGGCTTATCGGTTACGAACGACACGAACTGGCAGTCGGCGGACGTGACCAGTTCCGCGAGCGATCGAGGCTAGACGAGCCGTATGGCCGGCCTCTACTTGGGCACCAATGTCGCTTTGACGGCGCGAAGGATGAGGAACGGTGAGCGGCGAACTGATTTTCAAGGATCGGGATGGAGTGTCGTACCAGCCGGTGCGAAACTACAACCGAACGAACAGCCGCTCAGCATTCCGCGTGAAGCCGATCGGTACGTCGAATCGGGCAGAGGATGCTCTAGAACTCGCCACGGTCGAGGAAATCGCCAAGGCGATGTTGGTCGACCGATTGCCAGCTCGCGTGCAGCAAGTAAGCGGAGGCCCGGTCAATTATCTCCGATTTGGTGCTGACAAGCTGGTCAGCTACGAACTGGATGAGCGGATCGCAGAGCGGCTCGGCATCGCTGCAAAGGCAAGCGCGCACGCGGGCGAGAACGAGATGGCGTTGGTTCACCTGCGCACTCGTTTCCTGCGGGCTTATCCAGATTTCGAGAAGCTGGGCCGTTTCCAAGCCACTACGGGGACCTACCGCGAGAGGTATAGGATCCGAGTAGACGAACTACTCGCAGCAGTCGCGCAACATCGAACCGATGCCGCAGCCATCCTCGACGATCTACTCGCAGCTTCCCGCCTGCAATCGCGCGGCATGCGGTCTCCATTTATGGATGGTGACGTCGTCTGGCGCACGCCGCGAGCTAGGGACGTCGATCCTGCGCGTTTTGACGAAGCCGTGGTAAACCTCCTAGGGGGCAGCGAAGACCCTCCATCCGCTATCGAGCGCTTCAACTCGGAATTTTGGCCGCAGCTGCAAACAAGCGCTGACGGCAAGCCGCATCGGGATACCCGCGTCGTCCCATCCACTTTGCTGGCGCTGGTCGCTCCCGACCGGGCAATTAGCGTCCGTTACCAATACTATTCGAATGCAAGCAAGGTGCTCAACAATCGCTTCTTACTAGCCGACAAACCGATGACAGCCGCGGAGTACCGAGACGTGCTCGACCTAGCGGAGCAGATTCGGTCCGCGATGATTAGTTGGGGCTGGAGACCATGTGACCTATGGGACGTTCATGGCTTCGTGCTCGCGACATGCGGTGACCGCAACCTGGACCCGCACTCCGACGACAATATCCTTTCCCACTTTGACGTAAACGAGGGATTTAAGCAGGCGCGACAACGATGGTCCGGGGATCAGAAGAAGGCCTTTATAGCGTTCGTGCAGGCCATTCATCAAACGGGTCTAGATTGGTACTTTGTAAACATTCCTCCTTACCAGCTGAGGTATGGGAACAGACCACTTGGCCGTAACGCGCAAGAGGTCGTCGGGGTGGTCGACGGGTCACCTCCCCGGATGTTCCTGCGCCGCAACGCTCCCGCCCCCCTCAAGCCAGATGGGAACGACCTTCTGCCCATCAACGACGCATTGATACTTTGGGCAACGGAACACCACGAACTGTTGTCTAGCTGCTCCAACACCGAGCGCGACATAGGCTTTTGGCCCGACGAATACGATGTCGAACATCAGCGAGAGCAGAGCGAAGCCTTTCCCCGGGACAGAACCAACATGACCACCAACCTCATCCTCTACGGCCCTCCCGGCACGGGCAAGACCTACCGCAGCGCCCAAGAGGCGGTTCGACTGTGCGGCGAGGAGCCCCCGACGGATCGCGTGGAGCTGATGAAGCTCTACCAAGGGCTCGCGGAGGCGGGTAGGATCGAGTTCGTCACCTTTCATCAGTCGATGGCATACGAGGAGTTCGTGGAAGGCCTGCGGCCGAGCTCGACCGACGACGATGGTTTACCGCTCTCTGGCGGTTTCCGCCTGGTTCCGACACCAGGCATCTTTCGCCGTATCGCGCGGCGGGCAGAGACCAGTACCCGATCAGGCAGCCGTGCTTTCGCCCTCGGCGACCGAAAAGTGTTTAAGATGTCGCTCGGCGACGCGACGAACCCCGATGACGCCCACCTCTTCGAGGAGGCGATTGAAGAGGGCCATATCGTGCTTGGCTTCGACGATATCGATTGGTCAGATCCCAGGTTCGAAAAACGGGACGAGATCATGGCGGCATGCCAGGCCATCGCGCCGCTGGGCACTAAGCTCAATGCGCAGAGCGGGGTCGTTCAGATGCCGCATATCTTCCGGAACTGGATGCGCGAGGGCGACGTGGTGATCGTGTCGAAGGGCACAAAAATTTTTAGAGCCATCGGCGTCGTTAATGGCAAATACCGCTTCGCTCCGCGTGAGGGCGGCAACTACGGGCACAGGCGAGATGTTCGCTGGCTGTGGGTAGATCGCGATGGCGCGTCGGTGGAGGAAATCTATGCCCGCAGCTTCAGTCAGCGGACCACCTATGAGATGTCTTCAAGCGACGTCAATATTCCGGCGCTGGAGCGATACGCAAATAGTCAAGGAGATGGGTCGGGTGCCCCGGAACCGTTCGTTCTGGTGATCGACGAAATTAACCGCGCGAATATTTCTAAGGTATTTGGCGAACTTATCACCTTGCTGGAGGTTGACAAACGACTTGGTCGCACAAACGCGCTGAATGTGCGGCTACCCTATTCAGGTGATCTCTTTGGGGTGCCTGCTAACCTCCACATCGTTGGCACGATGAACACGGCGGACCGCTCAATCGCGTTGCTCGATACAGCGCTTCGGCGGCGCTTCACTTTCGAAGAACTAGTGCCGCGAGCAGACCTGCTTGAATCGGTTGAAACGATCGACCTTAAAGAGCTTCTCACTACCCTGAATGACCGTATCGAATACTTTTTTGATCGCGAGCATCGGATTGGACATGCATATTTTATGCATTGTGTTCAGCGCGACGACGTCGATAACGTGATGCGACAAAAGGTGATTCCACTTTTATCCGAGTATTTCTACGAGGATTGGCCGAAGGTCGCCGCCGTGTTGGGCGACAATTTTCCGGACGACGGCAAGACTTATGAAGGCGGCTTCCTGGACCGCCGTGCGCTTCCATCGCCCTATCCCGAGGGAGGCGGGCAAGAGGCATCGTTCCGATATCGCTGGACCGTGCGAGGCTTAGGTGAATTCACCTACGACAAGGTCGTGAAGGCTACTCGTTGATCGCGCGCACCCTCTACGAGTGGGAACTCCTGCCTCATGGGCTTGATCCGTCGGATTCAAAGCTGATTCCGGAACCACTCGCGATACGGCTAGCGAAAGTGGCAGCGGCGTCACCCTTATCAGGGCGTGGTGGTGAAGGTGTGCTGGAGCACCGCCGCAAGGGGCTGCGGGCACGAGGTGTAGTCGGCGTGGTGGTGGCCGAGGGCGCGACGCTGGAGATCCTGCCCAAGATCGATGGGGCGGGCGGCACCGGCGGCGTGCGCCGTCGTCTCGTCCACATGCTCGCGGTGGCACTAGATTTACGCGTCGAAGCGGGCGAGATCGCCGCACACGATGAACAGCAGGAGACCTTGCTCGAAATCCTGATCAGACTGTTCTCGACGCGTCTCGCCGACACGGTTAGGCGGGGAATGCCACGGCGCTACATCGCGCATATGGAAGACTTACCTGCGCTTCGCGGCCGGCTCGACGTACCACGCCAGTTCACCACGCTCGCGGCCAGCCCACAGCGACTGGCCTGCCGCTTTGACGCACTCTCAGCCGACGTCGTGCTTAATCGCATTATGAAGGCAGCAGTGACGCGGCTGCGGCGGCTAGCGCGTGCGGGCGACAACCAGCGGAGGCTAGCCGAGCTCGCCTTCGCCTACGCTGATATCGCCGATGTGCCTGCGATTGAACTGCGCTGGAATGAAGTGGTGATCGACCGTAGCAACGAACGCTGGCGCGCGTTGGTCGACCTTGCCCGGCTGCTACTTAGCGATCGTTTTCAGACAACGTCGAGTGGAGGTGCGCAGGGATTCTCTCTGCTGTTCGAAATGAATACGTTGTTTGAGGAGTATGTCGCTCGGATGCTTGTACTGGCTTTGGCGGGAAGCGAACGGCATGTGGCGGTGCAGGGTGGGCGGCTATTCTGTCTGCGGGATGCAGAGAAGCGCATGCTCTTTCAGACGAAACCTGACATCCTGGTGAAGCGCGGCACTGCAATCGAGCAAGTAATTGACACCAAGTGGAAGCGGTTGGCGAGTCGCATCGATGACCCGAAGCAGGGGGTGAGTCAAGCCGACGTCTACCAGATGATGGCCTACGGCCGGCTATACGACTGTTCGCGTGTGACGCTGCTGTACCCGCATCATCAGGGCCTCGGTGCAGGGCCGATCGCAGATGCATACTATATCAACGTTCCTGGCTGCGGCGAGCAGCTCAACATCGCGACAATTGACGTCGGGTCGGGTGTGGGACTGATGGAACGGCTACGCGCGTTATTCAATTAAAGAAGTGGACACAATTGAATGATCATTCGCAGACATAACCCTTGAGTAATTTAATCCTTATGAAGCTGAGACCTATAAGCGGTGTCGGAGCGCCAAAAAAGGTGAGCAATCTATATACCCTGAGCTATAACTTCAATCTTACCTAGTAATCCCGCCACCTGAGCAGCGATCTGAGCAGTGTCTTCGTCGCGCGAAAAATGTACATTCCATAGCTGACGACTGTCCTCATCAGCTGAGGAAGCGATTCCGGCAGTTTGCAGCAATGGAATAATCTGTATGATCTTACTGCGTTCGCGCGTAAAAATCTGTGTTTTTACCCCCGTGGGCTCAAATACGACATCGACAGCGAGCTTAATACCACTTTTTGTCAGAATATCAAAGAATGTGGTCGAAAAAAATGGATCGCTTTTTACTCTATACTGCTTCGATGTAAATTGACTGCTCGACACAAATTGCGAAATGTCTTGCTCAAATCGAGCCGATTTTGCATAGAGATCGTTTCGCAGTAGCTGCAGATCAGAAAAAAGCCTATCTAAGTCCTTACGATTGCGCACGACGAAATCTACAAATTCCGAATTCATCCCTCTCTCCTGCAATATTCCGCTAATAGTAGCCATAAATTCATGAAAATATATAGACTGTTGGGTGACGGATGCCAACATAGACAACCCGTAACGAGACCGAACTTCGTAACTCAGGCTTTTCCAAGAAATACTCTGAAATCCTTTCGGTGGAGCATCGGAGAGCGGTAAAAGAGTTAAAAGCACCAGAACACTGGACCGCCCCGTGTTTTTCGCAAAGCTCTCAGTGTGCCGTTTATACTCGTCAAAATCGTTATAGAGACCTGCGTAAATTTTATTCTCAATCGCTATAGCATATTTTGATGTGATCAAGAAAATATCGATTGATTTTCCATTATAAGTTGCTTCTTCGACTTTGACATCTTCTACCCGTTCGCCTTCTAGAGAGATGTTCAAGGCACTGGATAATGAACTCAACCATAACGATGACATCTCCTGACCACGTTGCGGATCTAAAAAGTAAGCTAAGAGCCTTGACCAAACAAGCTCTTTATGAGATTGCTTGATTAAATCGAGAAATGTCTCAGATCTATATTCTCGACTAATTTTGCTGTACTGACTAAATATTTCTTGATATCCCATTGAATCCTCCAAAGGCGACAGTATCACAGGAAGTCTAGGTATCGAGCAAAATGTATTTCCTAAGTCTTTTTGTATCTATTTCCTTATGCTGCTCCAAATTTTAATTTTTCGCTGGAGACTTGGTTGACAAACCAATTTAAGCGTAGACTGCCCGACGGAGCTCTAGGACATCTCTTGGAAAGATGTGCGTGGTGGCAAGATGTTCTAGCTTTCAGGTACATGGACAGGGCGACCGGCACATCACGTCCACTCTTGTTCGCACTGAGGGACGGCTATTTCAACATGTACGCTGAAGGGCAATCAGTCCTGAAGGTCGCCTTCGACACGCGGAGGAACCAAGACTTACGTGTGCGGTGCAAGCTCCACCGCAAGTACGTCTCCAGCATTGACGCAGTCGATGACTATCTCGACTTTGACGGTGCGGTAGTTTCGGAAGGTCGTGAGCACCGCGTAGTTCAGCACTACACTGGTCCTGGCACCTTGGCAGGTTGGGTGGAGGCAGCAAGGAAATATGCTGGAGGCGAGAAGAAGGGTGTCGCCGTTATCGCGGACCAGCATGCTTTGGTCATAGACGTTGAGATGGCGCTTCCCGCGAACGACGTTGTCACGCCAGGCGACAAGAAGGTCGCCAATCGCATGGACATTGTCGCTTTAGAGCAACACGTGGCGGAGGTCCGACTTGCCTTCTACGAGGCCAAGCTGTTCGCAAATGGCGAACTCCGCTCTAAGAAGTTTGAACCCCGCGTGCTGGGGCGGCAACTACAAAACTACCGGACCTATGTGTCAGAGTCCACTCGCCGCAAACAGGTTCTTACCGCCTACGAAAACGCCTGCCGAATCCGCGTCCAAGTCGATGCTATGTTCGGACGTGAGCCGCATCCACTTATCCGTGAGATCGCTAAAGGCGCGCGATTGAATCTTGATCCGCAGCCTCGACTGATCGTCTTCGGTTTCAACGAGGATCAGGTCGGGCCCGGAACCCCATGGGACCCGCATGAGCAAGTTCTGCGGAGGGCTGTGTCTCTCTTGATGGCGAAGACAGCACAGAAGATTCAGCTTCCCCCCATTCACACAGAGTGAAACCCGCCTGATTTTCAGTGCTTCAGGTCAGTGCGAAGCTCGCCAGTGTGATCGGGATGTGGCAGGACACCTAACAACCGCGTCCGGTCGCATCTGTCCCTAGCACTACTTTGGCAGACTGAGGGAACACGGTAGGTTTTTGCGGATTCGCAAGCCACGGCGATGGGCTTGGGGGGATCGCGATGCCGGCGGCTGCGGAGTGGCGTGACGACCTGGATCGGTGGCTTCAGCCGTTCCTGGCGGCCCTGTCGCATCCGGCGCGCCGGGCGATGTGCCCGCTCTACGTGGCCGGGTTGATCGGCCTGGGCGACCGCAAGAGCGTCCAGCCGATGGCGGCGCGGGCCGATGAGGTTCCCTATGATCGGCTCCACCACTTCATCGCGGCCGGGATCTGGGATGAGGCGCCGCTGCAGCAGGCGCTTCTCGGCGAGGCCGATCGCCTGGTCGGCGGTTCGGATGCGATCCTCGTCGTCGACGACACCGCCTTGCCGAAGAAGGGCAACCGCTCGGTCGGCGTGGCACCGCAATACGCCACGACGCTGGGCAAGACCGCCAACTGCCAGACGCTGGTGTCGCTCACGCTGGCACGGGGCGAGGTGCCTGTGGCGGTCGGCCTGGCGCTGTTCCTGCCCGAGACTTGGACGAGCGACCCGGACCGGATGGCATCGGCCGGCGTTCCCGAGGATCGGCGCACGGCCCGCACCAAGCTGGAGATCGCCGTCGCGGAGATCGACCGGGTCCAGGAGGGGGGCGTGCGCTTCGGCTGCGTGCTGGCCGATGCGGGTTACGGCTGCTCTGCTCCATTCCGGCAGGCCCTGAGCGCGCGCGGTCTGAGATGGGCCGTCGGGATTTCGGGGCGCAACAAGGTCTACCCGGCCGACGTGGCGATGATCTTCCCCGTCGCGGGGCGTGGGCGACCGCGCCAGCGTCACGTGCCGGACTAGGTCTCGGTCGCGGCCGAGACGATCCTGGCGGACATGACCGGCCGGTCGGTGACCTGGCGGCACGGCACCAAGGGTCGGCTGCGGGCGCGCTTCTGTGCGTTGCGCGTCCGGATGGCCGATGGTCCGACGCAGCGGATCGGCACACGAGGCAACCAGCACCTGCCTGGGGAAGCCGTCTGGCTGGTCCGCGAGGAGCGCGGCTCAGGCGAGCGCAAGTTCTACCTCTCGAACCTGCCCGCCGATGCGACCCTCAAGCAGCTCGCCGCCATGATCAAGGCACGCTGGATCTGCGAGCAGGCTCATCAGCAGATGAAGGAGGAGCTCGGCCTCGATCACTTCGAGGGCCGCTCCTGGACCGGTCTGCATCGCCATGCGCTGATGACGATGATGGCCTACGCCTTCCTCCAGTCCCGGCGCCTCGCAGCAGCCGGGCGGAAAAAAAACAATCGCCTGCCCACCGCCCCATCCCTCGATGCCGGCGATCCGGCAAGCCATCCTGGATCACCTCAGCCGGCCACCACCGCGGCGATGCCCGCACTGTGACGCTGTGCTCGATCAACCGCCTTGAGATCAATCTGCCAAAGTAGTGCTAGTGCACTGACTCAGACGGATGGTTCAGTGGCACGATTGAGGGCGTTGAGGATTGCTGCTGCGGGTTTGGTCCAGACGAAGGGGCGGGCGCTGCGGTTGTGCTCGGCGATGTAGCGTTTGATGGCAGCCTGAAGATCGACGACACCGGTGAAGGTGCCCCGTTGCAGGCGGCGGCGCGTGAGCGTGGAGAAGAAGCCTTCGACCGCATTGAGCCATGAGGCCGAGGTCGGGGTGAAGCGGAAGGTCCAGCGCAGATGGCGGGCGAGCCAGGCGCGCACCTTCGGGTGCTTGTGGCTTCCGTAGTTGTCGAGCACCACGTGGATCACCTTGCCCACAGGGACCGCGGCCTCGACTGCGTTGAGGAAACGGATGAACTCACCATGGCGATGGCGCTGCATGCAGCGGCCGAGCACCCTGCCGTGCAGGACGTCGAGGGCGGCAAACAGCGTCGTGGTGCCGTGGCGGATATAATCGTGCGTCTGCGCGGCCGGATGCCCGGGTCCGAGGGGCCGGTCGGGGCGCGTGCGCTCCAGGGCCTGGATCTGATGGGGTGGATGGCCCCTTCTACCGGTATCAGTGTGCCAAGCTGGTGTCGTCGAAGGTCACAGGACAGGAGCCATCCGTCACGCAGATCACAACGCTCGGTCTCGATTTAGACAAGCATGTTTTCCAGGTTCACGCCGTCGATGCAAACGAAGCGGTCGTCGAGAAGCTACGCCTCCGTCGTGCACAGGTCCTGACCTACTTCGCAAAACTACCGCCGTGTCGGGTTGGGATGGAGGCCTGTGCCACGGCTCACTTCTGGGCGCCGGAACTGCGCCGATTGGGACACGAGGTGCGCCTCATTCCGCCTCAATACGTCAAAGCTTACCTGAAGCGAGACAAGAACGATGCGGTAGATGCTGTCGCCATTTGCGAGGCTGTGACGCGGCCTTCCATGCGGTTCGTGCCCATCAAGAGCGAGGAACAGCAGGCCGTGCTCGTGCTGCATCGCGCTCGGGAGTTGCTCGTGCGTCAGCGAACCCAGTTGATCAATGCGCTGCGCGGGCACCTGGCCGAGTTCGGACTGATCGAGGCCCAAGGTCCCTCGCATGTCCGGCGTCTGTTAGAGACCATGCGCGCGGACATGGCCGTGCCGGAGCTGGCGCGTGCGACCCTCGATTGCCTGGCTTCAGCCCTCGATGCCGTAGACGCTCAAATTGATGCGGTCGATGCGAAGATTGCAGCGTGGCACAAGGCGAACCCAACGAGCCAGCGCCTGGCGACGATCCCCGGCATCGGGCCCCTCATCGCTTCGGCGATCACCGCCACGGTCGCCGACGCCGCCGCCTTTCGCAGCGGGCGGGAATTTGCAGCGTGGCTAGGATTGACACCCCGTCAGAAGTCGACCGGCGGAAAGCAGCGACTGGGGCGGATCACCCGAAGGGGTGATCAATACCTGCGGCGATTGCTCATCGTCGGGGCGCAGACGGTTCTGCTGCGCTCGAAGGCAGCCAAAGCCAATCCATGGATACAGGGCCTTCTGGCACGCTGCGCACGGTTGAAGGTTGCAGTAGCGCTCGCCAACAAGACCGCTCGGATCGCTTGGGCAATCCTGCTTCGCGGAGAAAGCTATCGGCCGATCGCGACAGCCTCATGAGGGCCTGCGGTCTGCCTCGAAACGCTTGCTGAGAGAGAGGATGATGGGAGTGTCGGTCGCACCGACGGGCTGGGTCAACCTGAAGAAGAGCAGGGTTTCGAACCCGAGGATCTGATGAGGTCCCAGCCTGCGGACGTCCATCGTGGCCAGCGGCCGTGTGCGCCGCGCGAACAGGCGGACACATGACTGCAAGCACACCGATCACATCCATCAACTTTTCGCTTGCGAGCCGGGGGCCATCCACACATGGCTCTTCTCGTCGATGGACAGCACGACGGCATGGGCGGGCGGTTCTTTTGTTGTGACCCACCACATCCTCGACCTTCGCAGCGAAGGCCGGGTCGTGCGAACGCTTGAACGTGCGCACCCGGTGCGGCTGCAGGCGGTGCGCTTCCAAGATCCGTTGCACGGCGCGCAAGGAGATCCCGACGCGCTTGGCCAGGGCGCGCCCGGTCCAGTGGGTGACCTCGTCCGGCGGCCCCGAACAGGTCAGTGCAAGCACCTCCGCCACCGTCCGCGTGGAATGCGGCGGCGTGCCGGGTGGGCGGGTCTTGTCGCGTAGCAGGCGCTCGACGGCCGCCTCGGCAAAGCGCTGCTGCCGGCGCCAGACCGCGGGCCGACTGACGCCGGCTTGCCGAGCCACTTCTTGCACGGTCAGGCGCTTGCCTGAAAGCAGGACGATCCGGGCGCGCAGGATGTGGTTGAGGGGACGGGAGCGGTCACCCGCGATCCCGGCCAACTGGAACATCGTGGCGTCATCGAGGAGTACACAGACAGTCTGAGCCATGGCACAGACTCGCACGCTTCACGACCCGCGTGAATCATCAGTCCGCGTCACTGCACTAGGCTATCGGCTGCCCGCGCCTATCAGCTACCCGGATCTGGCCTTCCGGCTACACATGGCAGCGGCCGTGCAGTAGCCTCTTACCCAGCTCGGTTCAAAATCCCGTCAGGTCAATTCCACAGAGGCGTGAAGTCTGCACCATCAGACCCTGGGATCAAATATCTGATCGTCCATGTCAATTTTCGAAAGCGGAGGCTGAAAAAATAGATTGACGACGAGCTCTGAGGAGGCTTTAAATTGCTTACGTTGCAGACGGCTGACCATATTGCTTTGTCAGAATTTGATCTAGAAAGAGGTCATGGCAATGCCGGCAACTCTAATTAATAAGAGCGATGAATACATATTAAATCATTGCGCACGCTTCCTCGCACGTGACAATCAAGATCCGAGACATTCCTACTTTGGCTTGGAAGACGAACATGAGCGCGCGCGCATCAGCGATGCTTGGCGCTTTCCGATCATCGATGCGCATGAACCGAGTTCACGTAAGGAACTCGAAAGCGGCGCTTACACAGACTTCAACGACGTCACTTTCGTGCTCAAAGAGCCTATCGGCGGGCCCCGGTTCGTTGTCGTCGCGCTGGTCACGACTGCGGGCGCGCTCAATCAACCGATCGAGATGAAGCGGGTCGGCGACACGCTTTACCACGCCGTGACCCTGAAGGTCCGGCGCGGCCACCGGCATCGCTACCGCTTCCTCGTCGACGGATCGTCCGTCCTCGATCCGGTCAACCCGCAGCTTTTCCAGCATTCGGACGGCGGCGTCTGGTCGTCGTTCTTCACGTGGGAGTACCAAGAGTCCGTCGTCCTAGAGCGCTGGGAGTTCACGCTGGTCGATCGCTTGGTTCGCCAGATCTTGCCGTTCGAGGACGAGCAGGCCCGCATCTTTCTCGAACGCGGCGCCGCCACCGCGCAGATTCCGAATCTGCATCGTTTGGACGTTTCGATCGGCGCAGCAAACTACATCGATAAGATCCTGGCTCGCGAGGAGCGGCACCATCTTGCGGGCTACCGGGCCTGCCTCGACATGATCGCGCAGGTGTTGCGCCGCCGGTTCCCCGGCATCGCGATTGAGCGGATTCCGAGCGACGCGAGCCGTGAGCCCGGCGATCAACGGCCCGCCGTAGGTTACAACAAGCTCTACGAGGATATGTCGGCCGGCACTCCCTGGAGCGCTATCGTCGTCGATGGATGGGATCTGAACCGCTACGACAACCCGACCTACTTCGTGAACCTGCTCAGGCGACACGCGTGGACCGGGGCGTTCTGTCATCCGAAGTATGGCGGTAATTTCGGCGCGATGACCTGGGCCTATCTCGCCGACAGCTACCGTGTGACCGACCCGGCCTTGCCGCCGACGACGGCCTTCGACTGGCAGCGCACGACCGAGCGCCCCTACGGACAGAGCATCGAATATCTGGGTTGATTTGTGTTGGCCTGCGTTGGTCGGGGGAAATCGACATGGAAGCCGAGTTCGACGTCGTCGTGATCGGAAGCGGAGCAGGGGGCGCGCCGATCGCCTACGAACTCGCCCGCAGCGGGATGAGAGTCCTCGTGCTCGAGAAGGGACCGCTGCTCAGGACCCAGGGCGACGACGACCGCGGGCCGTTCGCGCTTAGCGACTTCAAGCGGGACGAGATGTTCAATGCCGGGCCGGAGCGCATCATCACCATTCCGGACATGGCGAACACCAACGCCTCCTTCTACGGCAGCCACGTCGAGCCGGACCTAAACGACGAGCCGCACATCTATTCCAATCCCGATAAGCCCCAGGAAAAGTCGACGGTGACCGTCGAGGGCTACACTGCGCAGGTCGTCGGAGGCGGAACCCAGCTCTACGGCGCCGTGTCGCTGCGGTTCACCGAGCGCGACTTCCGGCTTCGGACGGCGAACGAAGGCCGCACGCTCAAGGACGATCCCGGCGATACCCTCGACCATGTCAGGGATTGGCCGATCAATTACGACGAGCTTCTGCCCTACTACGAGAAGGCCGAGCGTCTCGTAGGGATAAACGGCACCGTTCAGGGCCAGGGCAAGCCGTTCGGAACGGACAATTACCAGAAGCCGCTCGCGGCCAACCCGATCAGTGAGGTGGCCCGGACGGGCATGGCGGCGCTGGGGCTGGCGACTTACCGCACGCCGCTCGCCGTGATCACAGAAGATCACGCATCCAGCGGCCGCAAGGCCGGCGAGCCGCGCGTCGGTTACGTGAATCGCTACGGCGATCCGCTCGGCTACAAGTCCAACACCTGGGTCTCGCTGCTGCGCCCGACGCTGAAGGATCCTCGGGCGGGTCCGTTCCTGCAACTCCAGCCGAACGCCGCCGTCACGCACTTGGAATCCAGCGGCGGGAAGATCGATCGCGTCCACTTCCGCGACGAGAGCGGCAGGACGAAGACCGTCTCCGGCAAGGTCGTCGTCGTCGCCTGCTCGGCGGTGGAATCGATCCGGCTGATAATGCTGTCCTGCGAACATGACCCGACCGGCTTCGGACGCCGCGCCCGCTACGGCGAGGACGGCAGCCTGCTTGGACGCTTTTTCCTGACGCATGCCTTCGGTGGCGCCGAGACCGCGCTCACCGGACGGCGCTACGACAAGTCGATCTCGCTCGATAGCGACTACGCAACCGATGGATGCGCCGGCGCGGAATTCCTCGACGCGAACAGGATGTGGGCCGGCGGCGTCATCTACAACAACACCTCGGACCAGTGTCTGCCGGTCACCCTAGCCCGCAACGACCAGAGCGCCGACCTCGATACCAATTGGAGCGGTTTCATGCGCGAGACGGGCCGGCGCGAGAGAGCCATGCGCACTTGGCTCGACCGTGACTTTGGCACGCGCCTGTCAGTCAGCTTCATGGCCAATCAGATTCCACGGATGACCAACCGGATCGAACTTCACCCTGTCCGCGACAAATGGAACCGCAAGTCGGCGCACATCATCAAGCAATGGCACCCCCATGACGCGCGCGTCATGAATGTCATGGCTGATATCTGCAAGGATATCCTCGTCAGGGGCGCGGATGCCAGCGGCATCAAGGATATCAAGCCGAACGACTACGAGTACGGGTCCGTCTACGGCAACGGCGTGCGGATCGCCAACCACATCCTCGGCGGCATGCGCTTCGGAACCGGCGAGAACGACTCCGTCCTCGATCCGAACTGCCGCATGTGGGGGTTCGACAACCTCTACGTTACGGATGGCTCGTTCATGCCGACCTCTGGCGGCGCCAACCCGACGCTGACCATCCAGGCGAACGCCTTCCGGGTTGCCGACCAGCTAAAACAAGTCTTCTAGAGTCGTATCCGACTGGATTGCATCGGGTCGGCAGCTCTCATTTCTTGTCATGCCGCTCGTGCTTGCGACGGGCCGGCATCCGATTCGTCGCAAGACGTTCAAGGAGGACCTGATGGACGCCCGCTTCGACAGGCTCGCCACCGATCCGTTCGCCCAGATCTTCGAGGTCGTGTTCTTCCCCGACCGTGTCTATCACGCGCAGTACCTCAACGCGACGCGCAGTCCGCGCTACCGCTACAACGTCGACGAAGTCCGGGCGAAGAGCGACATCACCGTCCTGAAGGGACAGGTCTACATCGACGGATTTAAGCTCTCGAACTTCGTGCGGATCGAATACAGGGGCGGGCGCCTGTCGGAGATGGTGCGCGAGCGGCAGCGCACCATGGCGCCCGACATCCGGGCTTACGTCGCCTTTATGAGATCGACCGGGCCGACCTCGGCCGACCTGCTGGCCAATGTTGTCGATGTTCGGCTGCACTGGTGTCCCTGGATCCGCGCGTATCAGGTCGAGTTTTGGGAAACGCTGGAACTGCCGCGCGGCAAGCGGCACGATTACCAAATCCTCGATCTGATTGGGCACCGGGGCTCCATCACCTGCCTGCCCCAGTTCGCGGCGCTCCTGCAGGACGGCGCCAGCGCTTTCGATCTGGTGAAGGTGGCGTTCGGCGAACTCGACGTCGAGTGGCCGAACGGCCGCAAGATCAGGCAGGAGCTCGCGGCGCGGTGGGACAATTTCTTCGATCGCAACGTCCAGGTCCCGAACACCCAGAAGCCTAATGCCGATGAGAATACGGTCAGGGACACCAATTACGGGCTCTACTTCCAGCGCGGCTGGTTCGTCGACGACGTGGGCCAGATCCAGCCGGTCCGCTACGACAACGGCATGATGGAGCCGGGCAACCCGGAGTTCAATCACACTCCCGGCTTGAACGTCATTGAGATGCGCTGGGTGCTGCAGCAGCAATTTAGCGGTTCGCTAGTCTTCTTTCACGAAGTCACGATCCCGCCCGGAACGTTCGAAGGTGTTCATCGCCACCTCGGCAGCGAGGAACTCTACTACATCACGGAAGGAGAAGGCACCGCCTTCATGGGCGAGCACGACGACCCGTCGCTCTCGGGGGCGGACCTCGTCGAGCAGCACGTCTACGGCTTCGGGCCGCAGCCGGTGCGCGCCGTCAAGGTGAAGCCCAGAAGCGTGATCTTCACCAAGAGCGGCGGCATTCACGGCATTAGAAATGAGTCCAAGGACAAGCCGCTCCGGTTCGTCGCCTTCCTGTACCACAGCGCTTGAGAGATACGTCGATGGCACTCGTTCAGGCGGATATCGCGCGCTCAGCGTTCCTCATCGGTCAGGACGGGGGGCGGAGGCCGAATTACGACCGCGACAATCCGGTAATGCGGCTGATCGGCGAGATCGAAGGTTTTCCCCTCGCCGCCGATCGGCAACATTACCTGGCCGACAGCATCCAGTACCTCTTCCCGGTCGCCTCCCTTGCTTTCTACGGACCGTCCGGAGGCGGCCCCGAGACCGCCGATCCGCGCGGGCAAGACAACCGCGAGGATTTTCAGAAGCAGAACCTGCGCGCGTTCACGCTGACCGGGGTTCAGGTCGCGCGCGGCTTCGCGGCCATCGGCGAGGCCTGGATCGGCTCGTTCGTCAGCATCGCCTTCAGCCCACCGCAGGCCTCGCCGCTTTTCGGAGGCGACGGCGTCTGCAGCCATTCGCATCTGCACCTCCATCTCAAGATCGGCGATCACCAGACGACATCGACGATCGTCATGCCCTTCGACGAGGAGGCGCAGCTTTACAGGGTCGAACTCTGGGCGCTGGAAGCCGGGGAGGCGCCGACGGGGCTGGGCAGCAAGGCGCAGGAGGCGTGGGGCTCCTTCCTTCTAGCGCGGCCCGATCTAGTGAAAGGAACACATGCCGACCTGTTTGGCGAACCGATGCACAAGGCGCGGGCTGATGCGGACGCCTCCGACGGCGCGGTCGAGCTGCTGAACTACGCGCCGGACCACGCTCTGCATCCGACCCGAACGCTGCGCCTCGAACTGGCTTTCGCCGATCCCTCGCAGGAAACCTGGGACTCTCGGGAGGGGCGAAACCACCGGCTCGAATTTTCAATGAACCAGCGCGGGTGGAATGGCTTCCTGACGGTGGGACGCAGCCGCAACGCCCATGGCGGTCTTGGCTATCTCGAATATCGCAATCTCTACTCGAACTATTTCGGCCACGAGCAGAGGCGGCGCGATGCTGCCGGCCGCGATCTGCTGCCCGAACTTGGGCGCGACCTGACCGATTGGAGCTTCGACGCCTGCGGACGCAGGCCCGCCCCAGATCGGCGGGAGCGGTTCATGGCGGTCGACTACATGGACCTACACATTCTCGAACCGGATGCCATCATCGGCATCCACCGCCATCGCGACAACCAAGAGGCGTTCCTGCTGATGGAGGGGAAGGCGCTGATGGTCATGGCGGACTGGGAACAGCGCGACGACCGGGATCGGGCTTTCGAGATCAGGACGATCCGTCCGGGCGATCTCAGCATCGTCAAGGGAGGGCAGATGCACGCGCTCATCAACAGCCTCGACGAGCGCGCCCTGCTGTTCATGTTCGGCGGCTACGACTGAGGTCCGCGATGCCCCTCTCCCTGCAGCACATCGCGGCCGACACTCCGATGGGGGGCCATCCGGTCAACGGCGGCACGACATTTCGTGTCTGGGCGCCGCAGGCCGCCGCGGTCCATGTTGTCGGGCGGTTTTCCGGGCGCGAGAACTGGATCGCGGCCGAGGCGAACGCGCTAACGCGGGGCGACCTCGGCCATTGGCTTGGCTTCGTTCCAGGGGCGGGGGAAGGAGACGAGTATCGCTTTTACGTGAAGGGGGCGGGCGGCGAGGGCTACAAGCGCGACCCCTATGCCCGGGAATTGACGGCCGCGCCGGCCTACCCAGCTTCGAACTGCGTGATCCGCCGCCCCGACACCTATCCCTGGCAGGCGGACGGCTGGCGCCCTCCGGCCTTCAACGATCTCATCCTCTACCAGCTGCACATCGGCACGTGGCGCGGCCCCGATCTGCGAAGTCGGGTCGCGACCGTGATAGACGTGCTGAGAGGCCTCGACTATCTCGCCGGTCTCGGAATCAATGCCGTCCAGTTCCTGCCGATCGCCGAATATGCCGCTCCTCGCAGCATGGGTTACGGCGGCGTTGACCTGTTCTCCCCAGAGATGGACTACACGGTCGAGGCCCTGTCGGATGACGATGCCGCCTTCGTTGCCGAACTCTTCCGCCGGCGCGGCCGTTCGGCGCCGTCGAAGAACGTGCTCGCGGTTCCGGTCAACCAGATCAAGGCGATGGTCGATCTGTTTCATCTCACCGGGATCGCAGTGCTCTTCGATATCGTCCTGAATCACGCGGGGGCCGAGGCACGCGGACACGCCGACGGCCTGTGGTTCTTCGATCAGCAGCCGCAAGGCGATCCCAACCGGAGCCTCTACTTCACGGAGCAGGATCATGCCGGACCAGTCTTCGCCTTCGCGAAGGACGAGATTAGGCAATTTCTGATCGACAACACGAACTTCTTCGTGAACGAGTACCGCATCGACGGCTGCCGATACGATCAGGCGACTGTCATCGACCAATCTAGCAACCGGGGCTGGGCATTACTGCAGGACATCACCTCGACGGTCAGGACCGGACGTCCGGAGGCCATCCACATCGCCGAGTACTGGAATGTGAACCCATGGGTAGTTCGCCGCCGGGAGGAGGGCGGCGCTGGCTTCGACGCGACGTGGAGCGACGGTCTGCGGGAGGCGGTGCGCCGGGCGCTCGCCGCGGCGTCCCACGGCAGGGACGCCCATGTCGGGCTTCAGGCCGTCGCCGACACGATCGCGCGAACGGACTTTCCGGCACGCTGGAAGCGCGTCGAGTATGTCGAGAGCCACGACGAGGTCTACCGGGACAGGGGATCGGCCCGGATCCCGAAGCTCGCCGATCCCTCCAATCCGCGATCTTGGTATGCCCGCAGCCGGTCGCGCGTCGCGACCGGGCTCCTCCTGACTAGTCCCGGCATACCGATGCTGTTCATGGGGCAGGAGGTGCTTGAGGATAAGCAATGGAGCGACAATCCCGCCTACTTCTCGGATGTCCTCGTTTACTGGGACGGGCTCTCCGCCACGGACCACTCAATGGCGGATCATCTCCGCTTCACGCGCGAACTGGTCCACATGAGACGAAGGCATCCCGCCTTGCGTGGTGAAGGGGTTCGGATCGTCGTGGTGGACGAGTACAATCGGGTCCTTGCTTTTCAGCGCTGGATTGAGGGCTATGGCGGAGATATTATTATTGTAATATCATTGAACGAATCAAAATTGAATAATTACTGCGTAGGCATGCCGTTTTCCGGACGATGGATTGAATCCTTCAATAGTGACTTTTACGATCACTTGTTAGATCCCAACGTGTCCGGAAACGGCGGCGAAATATGGGCGCAAGACATTCCCTTCCATGGTCTTTCAGCGAGCGCATCAATAACCATTCCGCCTAATTCCATTTTAATATTTACCATGTCGAACAGAGATTTATAAAGATTTATCATTTGGTGGCTTTGCCACCATAGCATCTGATACCGGAGGAGCGCTAATGAGACCGTCCTGTCCCTGCGACTGCTTTAGGAGGCCCCGCGAAAGCCTCAGCGGCTTCCGACCGCACATTCGAAGTTCGCCTATGAAATTTAAACAAGGAGCTGCAGGAGAGGTTTGCCGCAGATGCAAGGCGCGCTGTAGGCTTCGTGATATCCACGGTAGGCGATTTCCACGCTGACGTATTACTACCGCGAGCATGCTGTACAACTCCGCGAGGTCCTACTCACTGTAGTGCGGTGTGCGCATCTCGAACTTCGTCGACCACGCGTGCTAGTCGGGCCTCCAGGCCCGTGCCGGCACGACGGCACCGCGCCTCCAGTGTGTGGTGCATTCTGAGCTGACGTCCGCTTCGGAAGTGCCGGTAAAGCCCGCTGAATCGCCGAGATGGGCGCGAAGCCGTCGATCCTTGCCGTTTCAACGAACGTCTGGTTTCGTCGCTTTGCTTCTCGAAAGCTGACCAGCAAAAATCCACCCACGGCAGTCATTTGTTGGTTGCCGAAACGAGCGGGTGCAACCAGTTTCCCTGAACTTGCCCCTATCCGGACAGGTCGATCGTCGCCCGCTGGACCTGGACTGCCGACCACGTACGGCCGCGGACCGTGGGGAGGCCACGCGGCCATCAGTCGGCGGTTGGGCACTGCGATCCTTCGCCCAATCAGCCGCTCACTATGACGCGCTCGGCCAGCGCGATTCCACTGAGGTAAGCGGCTTCGACACGACCGCCGAGGCAGCTATCGCCGGCCACGCCCAGACGCAGATCCGGCGACCACAGACATGGCTTACCGACAGGATCTTCGACCATCGCGTAGCGCCAGCGATGTGCTGCGGTATGCTGGATCTCGATTTCGCTGGGATATGTCCGTGATAGCTCGGCGACCATCCGCGGGACGATCTCGTCCGGCTGGCGTTCGAGATGAAGGCGCGACCAGCCTGCGGATGCGTGAACGACGAGGGTCTCGCCCCCGGTATCCCGACCCGGCTTGGTGGCGCCTCGGGCAATCCAGGCGATCGGCGCGCTCATGTCGCGTTCTCGGCGTCCCGTCGAAGAGCGGCTGGCCTGCGTGGGCGATCATGAGTGCCCAGCACGGCGCGTAGCGAACCGGCTCCAGCGCTTCGGACAGCTCCGGCCAGGAAATCCCGGCGGTGGCCGTCAGCATCAGGGCTTGCGGCGCCGGCGCCGTCACGAGCACCGCGTCGAAGACATCGCCGATCATGGCACCGACGGCGTCGGCGAGTCGCCAGCCCGTTCGGCCCCGGATCAGTTTCGTCACCGCGCATCGCGTCGTCACGTCTAGCCCAACGGCGAGCCGATGGACGACAGCATTCATGCTCGGCACCCCCAACTGACCAGCCCGCCTCGCCCCAAGCTCCAACTGCGCCGTTGTCCGTCCGCATCTGGACGACCTCGCAGAAGCCCGGATCGCGTGCCGTAAGGTACTGCGCGCCATGATCGAAACTTCGTCCGTCGGGTAGGCTGCGGGTCGCCACGCGTCCGCCAACCCCATTGGCCTTATCGAACAGACGAACGCG
This sequence comes from Methylobacterium sp. AC433, assembly GCF_979253015.1. Taxonomy (NCBI): domain Bacteria; kingdom Pseudomonadati; phylum Pseudomonadota; class Alphaproteobacteria; order Hyphomicrobiales; family Methylobacteriaceae; genus Methylobacterium; species Methylobacterium sp. AC433. The sequence continues at coordinate 79,240 of NZ_CEEDBN010000014.1, forward strand.
AAACCCGTCCATGGTGAGCCGTCGGGCGGCGGCTGTACCTGCAATCCCGGCACCGACGATCGCTATACGGGCCATGCCGCCGTCCCTATTCCCGATGGATCGCTCGAGGCAAGCATGCCTCAGCGGTTTCCGCACCGGCATCCTACAGCGAGATGAGAGCATCTCGATCTGCGTCAAACGCTCTGCTCCGAGGGCGATGAACCGATCCAAGGCGCCTCGGCTTCACGGTCGGCAGAGTCCAGCCACACGAAAAACGTCTGCTTCGGAAAAGCCGATCCATAAAATGCGGACCAGAACGCTGCAACCGGTGTCGAGCCAATCCAGCCGTCAACACCACCGCCAGCGCTTCACCAAAACGGCCATTCGTCGCCCCCTCGGCGACTTCGACTCGGGGTGGGGACCGGACCCGAACCCTTCATCTTGAAGCGGACGCTCCGCCCCCGACTCAACCTCATCGTTCAGCCCATCTTTTTGTCTACCCGTAAGCGGCCGCGTTGCTGGATTCCGCGTTCTAGATGTTTGGTCCCGGTATTTGGTGGAGCGGATTTGACCTGAAGCGGGAAGGCTCTGCGGACCATGCTTTGCAGATGGCCTCGTAGGGCGTAAGGCCGCGCAGGGTCTTCAGGCGGCGGCCAAAGTTGTAGGCGCTGACAAAGTCGGCCAAGTGAGCGCGGAGCTGCTCGTAGCTGTCGTAGTGATAGCGTTTGACCGTCGCGTCCTTGATCGTGCGGTTCATCCGCTCGACCTGACCGTTGGTCCAGGGGTGACGCGGCTTGGTCAGGCGATGGTCGATATCGTTGCGGGCGCAGGCGGACTCGAAGCTATGAGCTCGGAATGTCTCGCCGGCCGCGATCGCCTCCTTGATGATGGAGGCGGCCGAGGCAACATTGCCGGGCGTGGTGAAGTGGGTGCCGTTGTCGGTGAGCACCGTGTGCACCTTGTAGGGCACGACCTCGATGAGATGGCGGAGAAAGTCGCCCGCAACCCTTCGCGTTGCCTTTTCGTGGAGCTCGACGAAGGCGAATTTGGTCGTGCGATCGATGGCGACGAACAGGTAGAGCCGGCCCTCCGCCGTGTGGACCTCGGCCAGATCGATATGGAAGTAGCCGAGCGGGTAGGCCTTGAAGCGCGACCGCTTGGGTTTGTCACCGTCGACCTCCGGCAATCGGCTGATGCCGTGGCGCTGCAGGCAGCGATGCAGGGACGAGCGGGTCAGGTGCGGGATCGTTGCCTGGAGCGCGTAGAGGCAGTCGTCGAGCGGTAGAAGCGTGTGACGCCGAAAGGCGACCACGACTGCCTCATCCTCGGGTGACAACACCGTCGAACGCGGATCCTTCGGACCTGTACGCTGGTCGACGACGGAGGTCGCTGCCTCCACTTGGCGACCGTCTTCTGGTTGATCCCGTAGCGCTTCGAGAGAGCCTTCAGGCTCGCTTGACTATGCTGGATCGCTCGACGGATCGTCTCAGTCGTTGTGGCGCTGCCGTGAAGAACCTGGCCCATAGCGCGTCCCTCCACTCCGACGTGAAGAATGCACCATCAAACCCCGGGATCAAACAACTAACCCTGACTGACGGAAAGTTGCAAGTCTACTTTTTTAGGCCTTGCTATGTAAGCTCATCCATTCCTGCCGCTTGCATTATTATATTAACGCGAAACGCTTAAACATCTCACGTCTACCTCCGGAAAACCCGCCTACATAATATTTGCAATGGCAAAAATTATGTACTTTTATTGATACATTGACGCTACATAATGATTTAAATTGGTTATTCAGAGTAACTACTTTCTATAGATTTATACCTAAATAGACTAAGATGTCCTTCGAATCGACAAGAACCGCAACTTGCCACAGCAAACACAAATAATTGGCAAAATCAAACGAGTTCAGTATTACAGGCTTGCTGCCGTGGTCATGTTGAATTAATTTAATTTCTCACATGCGCAGATCGAGAGCAATTGAATCTGCTAAGAACTTCATTGAGAAAACAAATGACCGTTCAGTCCAGGTTGAAGAGAATGTCAGGTTTATTCGTCCTGGCAATGTTGGTCATTCTATTCGTTCAAATTCATTGGTTATGTTGGTATTATTTTGACGTCGACATTGATGCTCAGAAATTACTTGCGGAAGCGGCAACAAGCGGCGCAGTTGGATTAATCTACGGCTTCCTACCAGAGGCTAATAAACGGTTCTTACGACTTAAAGGGCGTTCGGTCCTAAATAGTCCTACCACGCTCATTGCTTTTATAATTTTCGTCGGAACAGTTACGGTTGGTGCTCTAACTATAAACAGAACGAAGCTGAAGTGGCCGCCCGGCCAAATCAACATCGCAATTGATGGCTTGTCCCTAACCGCCGGCACTTGGCGTGAAACTTCGCAGAATTCGACATCGCTATACGGATTTCCATTGCAGCAACGTACGGTCAAGCTCGGCGACTTCTCGGAGAGCATCAGCTTCCGGCCGCTGGTTCCACTTGTCTACGAAATCCCCGAAACGGCCGTCTACCCATCCCGGAGCGAGTATCGACATATCACGAGGCTGCTAGCCCTTTCGTTTTATCAGCTCGTCGAAAATCGGTTTTTAGGAGAGGCAAAGACACGGTTTACAACGGACGAAGGTAAAAAATATGTCGATCTGAACGCCGTGTATCCGATCATCGAGCTCTGCTTTAATGGAAGCGATATTGCTCGAAGTGGTGACAAACTGTTAGGACTGCTGAAGCAGGAAAGTCCCAATACAGGATGGTTGCCGCTGCTGTCAGCGTGTCTTCACTACGCCAGAGGCGAGTTTGACAATGCCGTGGTAGCATTGGAAAATTTACCGCAAAATATTTCGCCGGTTCTTTTGAATGCAGCGATCTTTTTTAAGTCTGTAAACAAGCTTCGTGGCCATATCTTGAAGTCTAACCGCGGCGAAAAGGTCAATGAAAACCTTTTGACACAAGCGATCTCTGGTTTTCAGGAGGCCGCGAACACTTCAGAAAGGATCGATGATATTTACTTCAGGGAAATTGCGAGCGGGAGCGCGAATATTTTTCGAGGAATAGCTTATGTCTATCGCCACGATAACGATCAGGCGTTCCTGGCTTTCAAAGCATCTGCCAAAAGTACCTATCCCGAAATCAAAGCTCGATCGTTTAGCGACATGGGGTATGTATCTCTACTACGCGGCAGTCTGCCCGATGCGAAGAGTTACTTTACGAAGTCCCTAGAGATCGACCCAAAGTTTCCATATGCACGAACGAACATTGGTTATGCAATGCTGGCCGATGGGCAGTACAGCGATGCGCGCGACCTATTCGTCAAACTAGCGAACGACGCCGATCTGCGACGCGAGAGCAGGCGAGACGTGATCCTGTCCCAACTCGCAATCGCACATATCGATGCAGAAAAGGCTCCCGGCGGAAGTCCGAATCCAGCAGCCTACGATACGCCCTTAAACGAACTTACTATCTTCAACTACGAGGGTATTTCGCCAGCGCTGCTTCGCTTGATCAATATACGAATCGCCATTGCCGACAAGATATATATGAGCCATGATTACTATGGATTAGAAATGTTTGCGTTGGCAATGTATGCTAGAGCTTACATTGAATCAAAGAGCTTATCTAGAAATCAAGAAGCATTTGCCGCCATGAAGAAAGCGGGGGATGCGTTCAAGACGGTCGCAGCGGGCATGGATCCCCGGTGCTTCATCTTTCATACCACTTCGGGATTCTTCAAGCCCGTTACGGATGTAGCGCAAGAGCTTAATCTGACGGCTTCGAGTTTAACGGGTAGCCCCTCCGCACAGTGAATGTTTTGGACACATTGCTCGTCAGCTTTAGAGAGGATGATCCATTTTGCTTTGCGTCCGAGGTGGTCATGAAGCCAGTGACGGTCACGCTCCGAACAAACTTCTGGTTTCGCCGCCTGAATTCCCAAAAGCAGACTAGCAAAAGTTCGCCCAACCAAGACGTAGGCCCCCCTTCATCAAGCTGCCGCTAAGCAAACCCTCCGATGGTCTGTGAAGGGCCGAAAGTGGCCTCTGCAGCTATGTCTGCTTCAACGCATCTGCAGTCTGGAAGTCGGCAGGTGAGAATCCAACCATGTCGGCAGTACTGTGAATAATCGTCGAATGTTCACCTCTCCAGAATACAGATCAATACGTTGAAATTAGTGCTGAATTTTGCTCCAAAGTGGGGCCACCATTGGCACTGATCTTGACCCCACCTGTGTGTCGATTTTTGTAGAACTATGAATGAGTTAGCTTAGATTTTGCTTGGGTCATGCTTCGAAGCCGATCAACACACGTACGCAGAAGCGCCTTCTGCTACAGGGCCGCTACGTAAGTTGAAAGTCTATCAGAAAACGCACTCATACAACGCGTCCAAGCCGTTCAAGAGACATCCTATTCCGGGCTTGGTTCAGAGACAGAACGTCAGCTTCCCAGGCAGAGATATAAGTCTTTCGATTTTGTCTGCGCGAAATAAGCTGCCCTGGTTGTGAGCTCTCCGGTACCAAGACGTGTTACCATGCAGGGACAAAGAGCTCGTTCATCAGTGGTAGCCTGAGGTGTCATGGACTGGTTCGAGCGCCTAACGGGGTTCCGGGAAACCAATTATGCAGAGACCCAAAGCCGGCTATCCGTTGCCAATGGTCAGCTTCAAAGCCTTGACACCGACCTGAGTTGGACGGTCGGAACACTCACGCTGCCGTCCCTCGCCGAACTTCGGGCTGCCACGAGAACCTCGCATAACCCCGGCAAACTCCGGCTCTCAATCGCAGAGGGCGATGTTCGGGTCATGCACCGCTTGCCGGAAAACAGCGGCGCCCTGTTCCAGGTCGCCTCGCAGTTCAACATGCTTGAGATGGTCGGACCTGAAGTGACGCCTGAGCGGGGCGTCACCGGCTATCAGCACGATCGGACACAGGGGCCCGCCTGCGCTATGGCTGCCGGCGCCGCCACGATCTACCGCAACTATCTGGTACCAGTAGGCCGTGAAGTCGGGCAGACGGCCGAACGGCAGCTCAACGGCTTGGAAGACCTCGGCGCCGCTCTTGCACAACGTCTTGGCACCGACGTCGCATCGCTGTGGACGATGCGCAATGGTTACGCCCTACCTACGTCGGACGGACTTGAAGCTGTAACTGACCATCTACGAGCAGCGGGCCGCGAGACGTTGGACGAGCTCCGAGGCCTGCTTCGGGTCGGCCTACACACGGACGTAGAAGTGACGGACGGGCTTGGGCCGCGCCCGCTTGTGAGCCAAATCTTTTGCTCCGCGTTGCCCGTCGCCTATGGGATAAGGCCAGCTGCAGCCTGGGCGTCCTTGGCGCGGCTGGTGTTGGAAGCTGCTTACGAAGCGACTTTACTGGCCGCATCGCTTAACGCGGCCCGAGGCGTCTCAAAGCGTGTGTTGCTTACTCGCTTGGGAGGCGGTGCCTTCGGCAACGCAGATGAATGGATCGACGATGCTATGATGCGAGCACTGCAGCTAGCGGCTGACCACGATCTCAATGTAGCCGTTGTCACCTATGGAAAGCCATCGCAGAAACTCATAGACTTTGTGGAATTCACCAGAAACTAAAATTGTTTATAGCCATCTCAAGCCGCCAATTAGATTTGATTTTTAATCAAAGTTGACCCACGTCATTTGAATATACACAGGCGCCGATCATACGTACACACACCGAGTGTGATTTTGATAAACCTCGATAGCATATATTTTGGGCCGCTCTACCGAAGATGATGAGCTTAGATTGAAAGCAATTCTACGTCGCCCTTGAAGGCATAGACCTCCTGGGGGCGCGGAATTTTCGAACCCAGGTCTGCCTTAGCACGCTTGATGGTGCTTATCGAAACGCCTCTCAGCACTCCTTTCGAGCGGTCAAGCATCTCAACGATAAAGCGTGCGGAGGAATGTATTGGCTCACCGTGGTCATCGAAACTTAGAACGACGTCTCGCGTTCCTTTATAATCAGGCCGCCTCTCTACATACGTCCAAAACGCGATGAGATATGTAGCAGCGATTTTCTCGAGACTATGGGGCCTTCGAGGCAAGCGATCGCTGACATTTTGCAGGCGATCTGCGTTGACGCTTAAATCATTACAGATCTTGTTGATCTCTCCGACATCCAAATATCGAGACGAACTCGATATTTCTGCAATCGATTTTCTCAAACGACGGACCGAATTACCTAATTTCTTATGCAATTCCTCATACTTAGCAAAGGCATCATCGTGAAAAGTCGATGCGAATGCGATGAGATCATGGCGTGCGGCTGTAATTTCCGCCAGCTCAAAGCCATAGCGTTCTGCAGCCCGAGCATCGAGCGCCACTTCGCTTTCTTCGTCGCCGACCCAATCGGCCTCTTTCAGGTTTTTCCGAGCCAAAATGTACCTCGAAATTGGCGGCCCATTTGGACCCTGACCAAACTTATCCATTCGGCTCTAGTCTAGCTGTCGGAGCCGCCCTCCGGCAAGGCGCAACAGACGGAGAGGAACGCGATGAGACCGCCTGCGGACGATGAGCAATGCAGTAAGCTGCTCGACTTCATCCGATTGATCATACGTGAGGAACTGAGAGTCACCAAGGACCAGGGCCGAGCCGAGTGGCTGACGACGGAGCAGGCGGCGATCCTGCTGCAGATCTGCCCAACTTCGCTTGAGAAGGCGCGAAGCATGGGGCGTGGTCCGCTCGCTTCGATCCCGCACCATAAAATCGGACGATCGGTGCGCTACGCACGAACCGATGTCGTTACGGCAGTTGCAATGCTGCGGGTGCCCGGCCGAACGATCACTGCCTGATCTAATCCAATCCCTGACAGTCTGAAAAACAAACACCCCTTTTCATGGGGAAGGCGGAGCTATGTCCAACATCGATCAAAACCGGGTTGCAGATGCAGCCCTTAGAGATGCACGGAAGATACTTCAGAGATGGTACCCTAATGGCATCATCGTCGGCGACGAGTTCTGCATCGGAGACATCTACGGAAGCAAGGGACGCAGCCTTAAGTTCAACTTGCTGACCGGAATCTGGAAGGATTTTAGCAATGGCTCGCATACAGGTAGAGGCATCATTTCGCTCCTAGCACAGAAGGAGGGCATCTCTTTTTCAAAGGCCGCCCAACGCCTTGCTGGCGAGATCGGATTGGGTACTGGCGCCGGTATCTCGAACGACCGTTCTGAGAACAGTCGGACAGAAGAAGCGGTCGCTCCTGTGCCCTCTGACGCACAAGAACCGAGGCTCGCTGTCGGTTCTCCCCATCCGAATCCTAAGTTCGCTGATTATCTTATGACAAGCTGGTGGCGATACCTAGATGGTGAGGGCTGCCTACTCTTTTTCACGGTTCGGTTCGACAAGGCGGGTCAAGTCAGTGCGGAACGCAAGCCCGCAAAGATGGTCTGGCCCTACTCGTATCACGGCGGGAAGGGATGGCGATGGAAAGGCTGGGGCCGACGCTGCAATCCTTTATATGGGCTCGACAAGCTCTTCGCCCATCCAGATGCTCCCGTTTTGCTCGTCGAGGGTGAGAAAACCGCAGACGCTACTGCCATTCTGTTTCCTCAACACGTGGTTGTCACTTGGTTAGGTGGCACCGGACAACTCGGTAAAGCTGACTTCTCACCTCTTCAAGGTCGGGACGTCGTGTACTGGCCTGACGCCGACGAGCATGGCCTAGACACAGTCGAACCAATCGCGAAGAAGAGCAAGCAAGCGGGCGTCCGAGAGTTGCGGGTCGTCAGCCTGCCCCAGGACCTACCCCTTGGGTGGGACCTGGCTGATGAAGCGCCATCTGGGTTAGACCTGCTTGAGTTGGTGCGAACGGCCGGCGTACCGGCAATGGGCTTCGAGGCTCTCTTACGCGACCTTGGTTCGGACGACTTGATCGAGCGGTTGGCGTACAATGTTGAGACGGACCAATTCATCGACCTCGCCAGTGGGTACCGTGCTCAAAGCGCCCAGGTAAACGCGCTCTTTCTTCATCGCGAAAAGCGAATGGCCACGAAGTTGCTCGCGGACGATCGGCTGCGCAAGGTCCAGCGATTCACGTACAGACCGGGTGACGAGAATAGGATCGTACGAGAGGAAGGTGGCCTTCAGGCACTCAACCTGTGGATGCCCTCGCGCGTCACGAGACGGTCGGGAGACGCTTCTCCGTTCGTCGAGCATCTCCGTTACCTCTGCCCCAGCGATGAGGAGTTCGAGCATCTCGCGAACATGCTGGCCTTCATGGTTCAGAGGCTCGGCGAGAAACTCATGAGTGCCATCGTGCTCGTCGGGCCGCAAGGCACCGGGAAGAGCTTTGTCGGACACGTCATGCGGGAGCTACTAGGAGCGCACAACACGGCGGAGGTGACATCCACGCAAATCAAGTCGGACTTCAATCAGTTCATGGAAGCCAAGCTTCTAGTCATCGTCGAAGAAATAATGGCGCTAGGCCGAATTGAGGTCATGAACACGCTGAAGCCCTATATAACACAGCCGACCTTGACAATCAACGCAAAACACTTAAGGCCTTACACCATCGAGAACCTCTCTAACTTTCTGTTCTTGTCAAACTTCGATGACGCTCTAAAGCTTGAAGATCGAGAGCGACGCTACTTTATCGTGATGAGAGACGGTCAGCCGATGCCGCAGGAATACTACGACCGCCTTTGGGCATGGGAAAAGGAGAATCGAAGCGTAATCCTCGACTGGCTGCTCTCACGCAATCTCAGCAGGTTCAATCCCGCCTCCAGGCCGCCGGTCACAGAGGGAAAACGCCGCATGGTCGAGGCGAGCCGGGACGACACGGAGATCCTGGTAGCGGAATTGATAGAGGCGCGCGAGGCACCGTTTGGGCACGACCTAGTCGAACTAAAAGTGGTGCACCCCGCAATCCGGGAAATATCCCGCGGTACGAACCCATCGCGGCCAATGGTAATGCGAGCCTTGCGTGCCGCTGGGGCTGTCGAACTGGGGCAAAAAAAGGGTACTGTTGACGGCGTCGACATTCGACCGTCTTTATGGGCGGTCCGAGACGGAGATGCTTATCGCAAGATGTCTGCACAAGGCGTCATTGAGCATTTTGCCGCACAGAGCGCGAGCGGCGCCAGGAGGCCCAAATTGGACAACCCGGAGATAGAATTTTGATCCCTTTAGACTACCTGGCTAACTAGATATAACTAGTTTTAACTTATTGCCCAACATTGATGGGTCAGGGCGAGGGGGAGATTATACTCTCCGTTCTGGCCTATATTTAATAATATTATCAAACTAAGTTATAAGCTGTTAGTTCTAGTTAGTCTCTTAGTCTTTCACTTAGTCAGAACGAGCGCATCATAACAACGTTCGTCAGAGTTGGCTAGCGGCCTAGAATCGCCGGCACCCCATGGCCGGCGTTAAGCGAGCATGCCAGGCGCGATCAGCATGCTCTAGGATCAACGAGATTGATCCAGAGCGGCTTTCTGGGTGAAAGATGGCACCCCACATCCGAGAAAGACTGGATGCTGTCGGTGGTCTCCTGTTGGATGTCGACGTAGTTGCACGTCCGACTTCTGTGTAATGTCCTGGGTAAGACCCTCATCGGCCTTTGTTCCCTAGGCAGAAATCCCTCAGGGCTATGCCTCAGCGCTTGGCGGGCGCAACGGCGGCATCAGCGTCGAACTTGCCGAAGACCCACCCGATGCTTCTTACGATCTGAAATGTCCTATCTCGAGGTCGGCGCCCTGCACGTCACTCCCGCCGATACGGACGACCTCGCCCAGGTCGGGCGCCTGGCGCAAGCCGTGCAGGCTGCCACCGGCGACAGCGTCGATCTCGCCTATGTCGACCAGGGCTGCACGGGCGAGAAGTCGGCCAAGGCGGCCCGCACGCACGGTATCGAACTCGAGGTCGTCAAACTACAGGAAGCCTAGAGCGGCATCCGATCATGTTGGATCATATGCGTCGTAGCCTGCGGCGGCGAGATACCGGCGGCATTCGGCTGGCGTGAAGTGTCCGAAGGCTTGTCGGATCGTGTCCCAGAGGTCGCTGATCGTTCGAGCGGCCTCGGCTCGAAGAATGGCCTTGAGCTTGGCGAAGGCGAGTTCGATCGGGTTGAAGTCGGGGGAATAGGCCGGCAGGTAGAGCAGCCTCGCCCCAGCCGCCTCGATGCGTTCGCGGATGCCGCTGACCTTGTGGGCGGGCAGATTGTCGAGCACGACCGTGTCGCCGGGCCTGAGGGCTGGGACGAGGGTTTCTTCGATATAGCCGCGGAAGCGAGCGCCGGTCATCGGTCCATCGAAGAGTGCGGTGGCTGTCAGGCCGCTGGTGCGCAGACCGGCGGTGACCGTGATGGTTTTCCAGTGCCCGAACGGCACCGCAACCCGGCAGCGTTCGCCGCGCGGAGCCCGCCCATAGCGGCGGACCATCTTCGTGTTGGTGGCGGTCTCGTCGAGGAACACGAGCTTGTCCGGGTCGAGATCGAGCTGGCGCTCGAACCAGGACAGGCGCGCGGCCTTCACGTCCTCCCGCTCCTGCTCGGCGGCGTGACCAGTATTTTTTTGCGCGTGATGCCGTGGCGCTTGAAGAAGCGGGACAGGCTGCTGACCCCGACCCGCAGACCCTGTTCGGCCAAACGGTCGCGCAACTCGTGCAAGAACAGCTAGGGCTGCGCTTGGTAGGTCTGCCGGATCAGGTCGGCCTGCGCCTCGATGGTGTGCGAGCGTTGATCGCCGCCCATCGGCTTGGCGTGTGTCCGACCCTCCTGCACGAAGGTCCCGTGCCAGCGCACGGCGCTGGCCGGGCTGACCTCGAAGCGCCGTGCCGCTTCCCGGCGCGAAGCCCCCGCCTCAATCGCGGCCACGACACGCTCACGCAGATCAACGGACAGGGCAGACGCCATCGGCTCTCCTCCTCGGAAAGCCGCGCATCGAATCACAACCTCGGCCCAGCGAGAATACCAGACGATTCAAGCCGGTCGGTGCCTGCTCTAGCGCGGCTTCCTCCTGCTGCCGCGTCAGTGGGTGGTCGAGCGCTCCTTCGCCTGAGCGACCCGCTTCCGTCGTCTCGTCAAAGATTACGACCGCTATCCCAGCACGCTGGCAGACCTCCACATCGTCGCCTTTGTCTGCCTCATCCTCAAACAGACCGCTCAACTCGCGGCCGGATCATACCAGCCTCTAGGGTCTGTCATCGCTTGAGCCAATCGAGGGCCGCGGCAAGACAGAGGACGCCCATGAAGCTGACGGTCGTCTTCTCGTAGCGTGTTGCGATGGAGCGCCACTCCTTGAGCCTGGCCCAGAGGCGCTCGACCTGGTTGCGGTTGTTGTAGATCCAGTCCGGGCAGGCGACGGGTGCTTCGTGGCGCTGAGGCGGGATCGCGGGCCGCGCGCCCATGTCCCAGATGTGCTCACGAAAGGCGTGGCTGGTGTAGCCCCGGTCCCCGACGACCCACTTGGGCACACCCGGAAGCTGGTCGAGCAGCGGAACCGCATGGGGCAGTTCATGGGCCTGACCGGGCACCAGCCGGAAGGCGATGGCGCGACCGCGTCCATCCGCGATCACGCAAGCCTTGGTGCCATAGCCGCCACGTGAGCGGCCAAGAGCTTCACGAGCATCTCGCTCGGGCCCAGATCCCCCCTTTTGGCAGCTCCCGCCGCCTTTTGGTGCGCTCGCATGTTCGTGCCGTCCAGGAACACCATCCCGAGTTGGACGCCCCGCTCCTGCACGAGGCCAAGCAGTCGCTCCCAGACGCCGGCACGGGACCAGCGGATGAAGATCTGCGCAGCGCGCCACCAGGGTCCCAGATCCTCCGGAATAGCCCGCCACTTGGCCCCGTTCTGATGCCGCCAGAGGATGGCTGAGAGCGTGCGCCGAAGATCCTGTGGGGGCGTCTTGGCCTTGGGCCGGCAGGCCTCCACCAGCGGCTCCAGTTCAGACCACTGCGCGTCGCTCAGCATCGTCCCTCCTGCATCAGAGAGACGAAAACGAAAGTTAAACCAATCCGTTCAGGCGACGACAGACCCTAGCCGCCTCTTACCGCGACGGACCGGCTTTAGAGACATCCGCAACGCTGTCGAGTAGATCTACGGGCACGGCGGAGGACATCAACGCTCTCCTCCGCCGACGGCCACCTCACCCCTGTTTCAAACGGCTCGGATGACGCCCGTGTTAAGCGTCACAATTCGGCAACAGCTACGTCGAACTTCACAGGACCCGTTCTTTTCCCGAAGCAAGCGTAGTTACGTTGGTGAAAGCAGTAGCATACTGATCTGTCCTCCGTTGGGAGAAGCGCAGAGCAGTTCGTCAGCAAAATCCCCGTGAAAGCAGATTACAGCAGCAGTTTGGTCATTGCCTGTAGATGGAAAACACAAATATGTGCACGGCTCATATTATACTGAGATGCAGGGCGTGATGGCGTCCGAGATGTCGCTACTCTTCAAGCTGGCAATTCTTTCTGGACGAGTTGAGACGGTCGAGTCGCACTTAGACAGAGGAGCAGACGCAAACGCCCGTGATAATTCAGGAACACCTGCGCTGCTGCTTGCAGCTTCACGTGGTCGTCAGGATATTTGTGAGATATTACTTAGAAAAGGGGCCGACCTTGCTGCTACAGACAGTAACGGACGAACGGCCAGCGACCATGCGCTTCAGTGGAGGTTCGAGCTTCCGTCGCCCGTTTCCGCGGAGCATCCAGAGCCTGAAGGTCTCCATGAGGAAAAGGTAGACGTACAGTCAAAACGGTTTGACCGCACTGGATCCGAGGTCGAGGCCAGCCTGGAGCATTGTCAAACGTCATTTAGGCCGGAGACTCAGGCTGAGCCAAGCTCTGCTGCACTGGAGGCGACGCTCTGCAGTTCGCCGGAAAACGTTCAGGCGTCGAATTTTAGCGAAAGCTCGAACCCTGACGATAACCTGAACGGTTGGGAGATCGAACAGGAGCCGACGGCACCCCAGGTGGATTTGGCCCGGGTCGATGCAGCAAAAGCGGCCAATGACGAGCTTTCGCGACCCACCGCCGTTATTGGAGCTTCAGACTGGTCGTCAGTAGCGGTTGCCCTACCAAGCTTTCCGCCACAAGAAGTCGCACAGCTTCCGGATTCCGTGCGGACGCTTCTGATAGAAGGGATTTCCAACAGTCGGTTGCTCGCGCAGCAGATTCGAGAAACGTTACGATCAGTAAGAGCTACAAAAGATTATGGAAGATCCCTCCGGATCATCATGTCCGATCTTGGCATCGATGTGCGTTCGTCCGCGCTCGAAGAACTCTTGGAAGCCGAAGCGCCCAGGGCGCCAATGAGGCCCGACGGCTCCGAAAAGTTGGCGGAAGCGACGGAGATTCTCACCGTTTTGCTCAGCCGCGACGCCGAATCCCAGTACTTGGCTGACGTTCGAGCGATGCGCGTGGAAGCGCTTAGCCTTCAACCAATCTTGTGGGCGCGGGCGGAAGAGCTTCGCCGGCGCGCTGCTTCGGTTCTCGCCCGTATGCGCGGTGGCCTCCATTTTTTGGAATTAGCTGGTGCTTCGTTTGAGGCTGAGGAAAAGAACCGAAATCACTCCGACGATGGATTGAACGATGATGAAACTGGTACGGAAAACGAGGAAGCGGCAAACATTGCAGTGAATGAACAAGAGGCTGTGCGGGAACACCTCTCGAGCATCTTCTCCGGCATGTCAGAGGCTGAAACGACCGTACGTCTGGACGCCATGCGGCTACCGGCGGCTGTTATGCAGAAGGCGGCTCGACTTGCGCTGAATGCGCGCGTGGCGGAGGCAGAGGAGCTCGCAAGCATCGTGGCGGAGCTATCCAGCCGTCTTGATCGCATCGTCGAAACGAACCTAAGTCTCGTAACTTGGATGGCAAATAGATATAGAAATCGGGGGCTCGACTACCTTGACCTTGTTCAAGAAGGGAATATCGGCCTGATGAAAGCTGTTCAGAAATTCGACCCTTCTCGTGGCGCGCAGCTGGCGACCTACGCGATCTGGTGGATAAGGCAGTCCATTAGCCGAGCCATATACGATAATGGCCGGACAATCAGAATTCCGGTGCACGTGCAGGAAAAGGCAAGAAAGCTGCGGCGCCTCCGCGAAACGCTAGAGGCCGACTTAGGTAGTCCGCCCGACGTCCATACTACAGCAGTTCGGATGGGGATTCCGGTAGAACACGTAACGCGTACTGACAAGAACGTTGCCCATCTAATGCCTGTTAGCGGTGACAACGTCGAACGTTTTACAGGAAGAATTCTGACAGCAGTGGCAGACTGCGCCTCCCTTCCCGAGCATGTGATGTGGGAAGGTAAGGCTCGCCAGCAAATATCTGGCCTTCTTCTCGAACTCACCGCGCGGGAAGAGAGGGTAATCAGAATGCGCTTCGGAATAGGAATGACAGACGAACTCACTCTTGAAAAAGTCGGTGAGACTTTTGCGGTCACTCGCGAGCGGATCAGACAGATCGAAGCCAAGGCGCTTAGTAAGCTGTCGCACCCGGGCCGGTCGAAGCGGCTGCGAGGATACTTTAATGCTTGATAGTCGAACCCGCTCAGCACCTCCCCGCGCTTCGGCTCTTGTCGAAGCGCTCCGTGGACTCGGCTACACCTCAGGTGCAGCCCTAGCCGACGTCATAGATAATAGCATCTCCGCTGGAGCTCAAAACATCTGGATAGATGTCGAGTGGGACGCCGGTGCCGGCAGGGTAACGGTCCTCGACGACGGGTCGGGCATGGACGACGAAGCTCTGGAACGGGCAATGCGGCTTGGCGAAAGAAGCCCGCTTGATCGGCGGGGCGCTGACGATCTCGGACGGTTCGGGCTCGGCTTGAAAACCGCTTCCTTCTCGCAGGGGCGACGGCTGACAGTCGCATCGAAAAAGGACGGCACTGTTAACGTGCTTCGTTGGGACTTAGATTACCTGCTCAGCAGTCTAGACGGAGGTTGGCATCTGCTGGAGGGCGCAGATCCGCAGTCTTCACAATTGTTGCAGAAGCTTGAACACGTCCGAACGGGAAGCCTAGTCATCTGGGAATTGCTGGACCGGATGATGGTCGCCGGCAGCGGCCCGCAACACGTGCTCGACTTAATTGACCATATCGAAAATCACCTCGGGATGGTGTTTCACCGCTTTATTTCCAGCAAACGGTTGACGATTTTCCTGAATAGACGAGCTGTCGTAGCGTGGGATCCATATCTCGCAGAGCACCCTGCAACTTGGTCTTCTCCACGGACGCCGTTGCACAGGCAGGAAAACGGCGCCTGGGTTAAGGCGTTCGTCCTTCCGCATCGAGACCATCTGAAGGTTTCGGAGTATGAATCGGCTGCCGGGCCAGAGGGTTGGAACTCGCATCAAGGATTCTTCGTCTATAGGAACGATCGGCTTCTGCTTGCTGGCGGCTGGCTCACTCTGGGAAAGGGGCGGAATTGGACACGGGAAGAACCCTACCGATTGGCGCGCATTCAGCTCCACATCTCCAACTCTGCCGATGCTGATTGGAAGATCGACATTCGTAAGTCCAAGGCGCAGCCTCCTCCTTCAGTCCGTGCCACCCTGGTACACATAGCCGAGGATGCCAGAGAAAGGGCCCGCCGGGTTTTCGCTTTCCGTGGAAAACCCTCGGTTGGCGCCCATCGCGAACCAGTTAGCCCGCTTTGGACAGCAACGAAAGTACGCGCTGGTATCCGCTACTGCATCTCGCATTCACATCCTGCAGTAGGTGCCGTGCTGACTGCGGCAGAAGCTGTGGGTGGTACGTTTCAGCAGGAAGTATTAGCAATGTTGCGCGTCATCGAAGCAACAGTACCAATTCAGCGTATTTGGCTAGACACGGCAGAGAACAAGGAGACCCCGCGCACCGGCTTTGGTGGAGAAGCGCCCGCAGAAGTTCGGTCTGTGGCACAGACATTGTTTAACTCGATGGTGAAACGTAAGGGTATGTCGCCGGAGCTCGCACGTGCCAGGCTTCTGCGGACTGAACCCTTCGATCAGCATCCCGAACTAATCACCGCTCTAACAGAGGGAAAGTAGATGGCAGACGCCGCGGTCGAGCAAAAAATAATCAAGTTTGCACAGGAACTGATCGCGGACGAAGACAAGTCTATTGTTACACCAGCGTTCATCGGAGAGACGATTGAGCGCGTTCTCATGCTCAACAAGGCATGGGCCCAAGTGATCGATCGGGAGACAGTCCAGACTGAACTCATCAGGCGATTCAGTATGTGGATGGGCGAGAACACCAAACTCAAAAGCGAGGTCGGTCATGAGACTTGGCTAAACGCACAACGGAAATCACAGTGGCGGTACTGGCAGAGATACCGCGAGTATGTCGAGCGTAAAATGGCCACGAGCGTCGTCGAGGGCCTCGACGAAGTCACAGACGACATCCTGTCACTACTTGAGGACCCAATAAGACCAGGTAGCTGGGACAGGCGTGGAATGGTTGTGGGTCACGTGCAGTCGGGTAAGACCGGTAATTACACCGGACTGATCTGCAAAGCGGCTGACGCCGGATACAAAATAATCATAGTTCTTGCTGGTATTCACAATAATCTCCGGTCCCAAACCCAGATGCGTCTAGATGAGGGATTCCTTGGATATGAGACTCATCCAGACCCAGAGGCCATTCGCACCATCGGCGTCGGGGAGCTGGACGCTGATCCATCAATTCGGCCAAACTACGTCACCAACCGCTCGAACAACGGTGACTTTAACGCTGCGGTTGCCAATAAATTAGGTATCAGCCCAGAGAAGCGCCCATGGCTTTTCGTGGTGAAGAAGAACAAGAGCGTACTGGAAAAACTGAATAAGTGGGTAAGGAACCACGTCGCAGACACTGAAGACGTAGCTACGGGCCGGCGTCTGGTGACCAACCTTCCTCTGCTGCTCATCGATGACGAGGCGGACCACGCCTCTGTCGACACAGGAGCAGACATCGTAGACGAAGACGGCCGGCCAAACGAGGAACATCAGCCTAACGCAATAAACGCGCTTGTTAGAAAACTGCTTGTGAGCTTTTCAAAAGCGGCTTACGTCGGCTACACAGCTACGCCTTTCGCAAATATCTTCATCCACGAACGAGGCCAGACCACCGAAGAAGGACCAGACTTATTCCCTGCGTCGTTCATCATCAACCTTGGCGCCCCGAGCAACTACGTGGGTCCCTCACGCCTATTCGGCCGGCCGTGTGAGACCGGTCGTACAGGCAGCCTCCCAGTTGTGCGGCATGTCAAGGATTGGTCCACAGACAATGACACTGCCGGCTGGATGCCATCGAAGCACAAGAGCGGACATGTGCCCAATATAGCAGGCCGAGCTGAACTGCCGAACTCGCTGAAAGAGGCAATCGACGCCTTTATGCTCGTCTGCGCAGTACGACATCTGCGCGGTCAAGCCAGCCAACACAGCTCCATGCTGGTGCACGTCACGCGGTTCACAGCGGTACAGAACCATGTCTTCAATCAGGTCGAGGCATACCTGAACGCGCAGCGCCAGCGACTGGTTCGGGGCCTGGACGACGGCGAGATCTTGAGACGCCTAGAGGCCCTATACAAGACGGACTTTATGCGAACCACGGCGGCTATTGGCGACGCTGAGCTTGATCTGGAGGTTCCCTTCGCCCGATCGTGGGAAGAAGTCCAAGATGTTCTATCCGACGCCGTTGCGGACATAGGGGTCCGAAAAATCAACGGAACGGCGAAGGACGTTTTAGACTATGCTGACACGAAGGGCCCGGGGCTCAAAGTTATCGCGGTCGGCGGCGACAAGCTCTCGCGCGGGTTAACGCTCGAGGGTCTCTCGGTGAGCTACTTTCTCCGTTCCTCAAAGATGTACGACACTCTCATGCAGATGGGTCGCTGGTTCGGTTATCGTCCCGGATACATAGATTTATGTCGACTATACTGTACTGAAGAGCTGTCTGAATGGTTCGGCCACATTGCCGACGCGTCGGAGGAACTTCGCGAGGAGTTCGAGATGATGGCGGCGAGCGGTGGAACGCCCCGCGACTTCGGTTTGAAGGTGCAGTCACATCCCGTTCTGATGGTCACCTCGCGCATGAAAATGCGTGCAGCGAAGACACTTATGCTTTCGTTCAGCGGGCAACTCATAGAAACAGTCACCTTCAGTACAAAAGACCAAAAAATACTGCAAAATTATCGCGCAGCGGAAGAGTTGTTTTCTAAACTGGGACCACCGGAAGATAGCTCCGGAATTGAAAAAAACCGTGGCGGTAAAATCCACACCTGGCAGGGGCGCATCTGGGAAGGAGTGGAGTTTGAACCCGTGCTCAATTTCCTTCAATCTTACACGACTAGCGAGAGCGCACTAAAAGCAAGAAGCAACTTGGTTGCTGATTTTGTTGCGTTACTCACAAGTGGTGGCGAGCTGCAGAACTGGACTGTTGCAGTGATGGGTGGAAACGGCCGCACGTTTGAGCCGCTGCCCGGCCTGAAGCAGGTGAAGCGATCTGAGGACAACGGCGTCGAAGCGAACGGCAGCTACCGGATCGGCAGGCTGCTGTCTCCCCGCGACGAGGCCATCGACCTCACTGAAGCAGAGTGGCTGCATGCTTTGGCCCTCACAAAGGCGGCGTGGCACAAGGATCCGGGCCGTCGTGAATCGGAACCGGAGGAGCCCAATGGTCCGGCCGTTCGCTTCGTGAGGGGGAGTGGTCAGATCAACCGTCAAGGAGAAGGACGTGGCCTGCTGTTGCTCTACCCCATTGACCCTCAGGAAAGCAAGATCGCAGTATTAGCGGGAACGTCTACCCCTGTGATCGGTATGGCTGTTAGCTTTCCAAATAGCAGGCTTGGCGCGAAGGTGCCATATAGCGTCAACAACGTAGCCTGGGAGCAGCAGTATGGCTCTGCAGAATGAGCATGAAGAACTGCTCTCTGCTTGGCGGTCGCTTAGCCATGCAGAGACTTCCGAAGGTTGGCGGGCAATCGCGATTGGATCAGGTCGCTGCCGTGCCGGCGTTCGCTTCCCCGAGGGCGGAGAAGCTTTGCTTGTCGGATTCAACATCCGTTGCCCCCCAGCATCTGATCTGCCCGAGGGACGCGGTTTCTCGGTAGCCGTCGCCGGTGAAAAGACGAGCGGCGGCTTTGATCTTTGGCTGGGGGTGGTGCGGAAGCCGAACGCTAATCTAGAATTGTTCACTCTGATGGCTGCCGACGTGCTTGCGGTAGTAAACTTGGTGTCGCAAGATAGAGAGCTCGGTACGTACCATCAGTTCTTGTCGCGCATCAGAAGTTGGCAGCAGTTCATGGAGCAGCGCCGGGACCGCCGGCTGTCCGATGAAGAGGAGCTAGGACTATTTGGTGAACTCACAGTAGTCCGGCACTTGCTCAAGACAGGAATTCCTGCAGCATCAGTGATGGATTACTGGAAAGGTCCGACGAACGGACTCCGTGATTTTATGGGCGAGGCGGTCGATCTGGAAGTGAAAGCCACTGTGTCCGTCAATGGCTTCCCTGTCCATATCAGCTCTCTGGAACAGCTGGATGACGTAAGTGGCCGTACGGTATACCTGGCAGGATTCCGGTTCTCGGTACAGGACAGTGGAATAAGTCTTCCGGCGCTTGTCGAACTCATCCGCAATGAAATGGGGGAAGACCCGATCGCGGCGTTCGAACGCAGCCTGCTTTTCGCCGGTTACGAAGCTGCCTATGCCTCTGAATACGTGCGATGCTTCGTTTCGGCGGACAAACGTTTATTTAAGATTTCGGAAGAATTTCCGCACCTTTCAAGGAGCGAAACTCCGCTCGCGGTTCGGTCTGCAAACTACGTAATCGACCTTGATTTAGTGAATGCAGCCCAGACGACACTGGACGACGTTTTTCTGGCTCTTGGAGCGCCGGTACCGTTATGACTCAAGAAGAATTCCTCATTCAGCTGCAGAGCGATGTACGCCGTGAAGCTGCCGAGCGCACCGGGCAGCCAGGCCCGTTTCCGCATCCGGTCTCGCTTTTCTCCGAGATCGTCATGCAACACATGGCTGAGTTCGGAATGACGAACGAACCGCAGGTTCTACACATTGAGCGAAAGCTTGGTAACGCAACCTTGAAACTAAGCGGCTACGCCCTTTCGGACGAATTAGACCAGCTTGATTTATTCGTCAGTCTATACCTTGATGTTCAGCTACACACACATCTTCCAGAGTCTGAAGCGACCAACGCAGCTGCCCAATGCATCCGGTTTCTTGAAAATACTGTCTCAGGTAAACTGTCGTCCAAGATCGACGCTTCGGATGAGGCTTACGACCTTATCCTAACGATTCGTGACTGCTACGAAGCTCTTGATCAGGTCCGCATTTTTGTTCTCACAGATGGTGTTTCGAAGGCAAAAAATTTCAAGCCTCGTGAAATCGGGGGCAAACTAGTTCTCTTAGAAGTCATGGACATTGAACGTCTGTTTCGGCATCTGTCCGAAGGGCGCCCGCGAGATGAGTTGCTCGTAAATTTCGAGGAGTCGTTCGGCAGTCCTATCCCATGCGTCTACGTACCTGGAGACTCGGGCGAGTACGATTATGCGCTTGCCGCGATCCCGGGTGCTATGCTGAGGGCGCTCTACGAGAAATGGGGCGCACGACTGCTGGAGGCAAACGTTCGCTCGTTTTTGAGCCAGACCGGGAAAGTCAATAAGGGGATTCGGGACACTCTGCGAACAGCTCCCGACCGGTTTCTGGCGTATAATAATGGAATTGTCATTGTGGCCGACGAACTAAACATTGGTACGTCTAAAGACGGTGGCACTGGTATCTCGTGGCTTAAGGGAATGCAGATCGTCAATGGCGGTCAGACAACTGCCTCGATCTACTTCACGAAGCGAAAGTTTCCGGGAGTCGACCTTTCGAAGGTGCGGGTTCCGGCTAAAATTATCGTTCAACGTTCCACTGACGAGAAATCTGAAGAATCGTTGATCTCCGACATCTCGCGCTACGCGAACAGCCAAAATCAAGTGAGGGTCTCGGATCTATCAGCCAACAAGCCCTTTCATGTTGAGTTGGAGAGGCTCTCCAGTTCGACCTACTGTCCCGACGGTATAGGTCAGTGGTTCTATGAGCGCGCGACCGGCAGCTACAATGTAATGCTGGTGCGTGTAGGAAAAACTCCAGCCAAGTTACGTGATCTGAAGACTGCTATGCCACTTGCGAGGAAAATTACTAAAACAGATTTGGCAAAGTTTCTGCATGCTTGGGGTCAAAAGCCGCATCTTGTGAGCCTCGGAAGTCAGAAGAATTTTCAGATTTTCAACGAAGGAATTGTAACCGAAGGCTCATTGCCTGATTCAGCGGAATTCAAACACCTGATGGCTCAAGCTCTGATATACCGACGAGCTGAAAAGCTAATACGGCCAGCTTTTCAAGGATTCCAAGCCAACATCGCGGCATATACCGTCTCATTGATAGCTAACCGGCTCGGCGAGAAGATTTCTACCGGTGTGATCTGGCAGCAACAGGGCATATCCGACGCTTTTGGAGCCCTGATCATGCAGTGGTCTGAGGAGGTCAACAAAGTTCTACGGTTCAGTGCAGGCCAGCGCATCGTTTCGGAATGGGCGAAAAAGGAGGAGTGCTGGGACATTGTACGAGAAGAAAAATACTCCCGGTTCGCTGCGCTTCTGCCTGAGTATTTGTAGCAGCAATGGTGAAAGTGATTTCTATGGAATATATGCCGACGAAGATGTTTGCAGGTCACTGCACAACCTAAATGGACTGACGACTTTCGGGCTATAGCTACTTCACGTGGATGCTGGATTGACAGTGTAATTAAAATTCTACGGCCTAACTCAAATCGACACTGTAATTTAAGTAGCAACAAATACTGCGAGTGGCTGTTGATCGATACGGTGTGTTGTCGTCGAGGCCTATGAGGACGCCGTACCTTTCCTCCGCCTGACCACGGCGTGCCGCGTCCCGAACAGTCCGTACAAACGGCCGACAGCCGGTCTGCCGTACCGTTTCAGGATGGCTGAAAACGGCGAGGGAGGCGACAGCTTGCGTCACCGTTTCATATGGCGAAGCAGCGATCACCGCCTCGAGCGCAGCCAACCCGTTCAGTTGAAAGTTGGCGAACCTGTTGAGCACGAGCCCGCATAAGCAAGGGAGAAGACCAACTTGACTCATAGTCTGTGACCGCACGTTCATCGAGCCCGTCTCGTTCTGCCATGGACGTGCGGGTGCGGGTCGGGAAGAACGTGCAGGAGCTTCGGCGCCAGAGAGATCTGTCGCAGGAGGAACTCGCTCACCTCGCGAGCGTGCATCCGACGTACCTCAGCGGCGTGGAGCGGGGGCGGCGGAACCCGACGATCACCGTCCTGCAACGTATCGCCGAGGCGCTCGGGAGCGAAATCGAGCAGGTCGTCAGCCGTAGGGATTGATCTGCGGTCGTGCTATTGGATAGGGCGGCAGCGCGTGCTGTTCCACGGTCTGGCTTACGGCTGCGCCCACGTACTACCGCCGCCTGCAGACCGGCCATCGTGCGCTCGCGGTTGAGGTCCAAGAAATGCTCTGTCATCCTCCCCGAGGACGATCCAGCGGCGCTCCCTGTTTCTTGCATCGGCGTTCTTGTTGACACAATGCCGCAGCCGACTAGCAGCCGCCAGCGCCCGGACTTCTCCGACGTGTCACCCGCACGGCGCCGCAACCTGGCTGCTGTCCGGGGGAAGAACACGAAGCCGGAGTTGGTCGTCCGCCAACTCCTGTACTCCCTAGGCTACCGCTACCGGCTCCACCGGCGCGACCTGCCCGGGCGGCCGGACGTCGTCTTCCCGGGGCGCCGCGCCGTCGTCGAGATCCGCGGCTGTTTTTGGCACCGGCATCCCGATCCCACCTGCCGGAACGCGGCCCTGCCGCGCACCCGGGCCCACTGGTGGGCGGCCAAGCTCGCGGCAAACGTCCAGCGGGACCGGCGAAACGAGGCGACTCTCGTAGAGGCCGGGTGGCGGGTGCTGGTCCTGTGGGAGTGCGAAGTGCGCGGCGACAGGGATGCGCTGACCGAAAAATTGATTGATTTCCTCGGCCCGGCTGGCTTCTACAAACCGCCGGAATGATGCGGGAAAGGAACTCCGTCGACTCGGAGGACCAGCTAGGTTGCGAACATGACCACTAGCAAATTCGACATGACGAAGAGTGGGCCTGCAGGACTGGTGCAGGAGCTTCAGGCCAAGATTCGGGCTCGCAAGCTCACGCTCAAGGCTGCTGCGGTTGAGATCGGCGTGACCCCGAACACCCTAGAGCGCCACCTGAGCGGCGAGCACGTGCGCTCCGACAGCGCGCGCAAGTACGAGGACTGGCTGTCCGGGCGCATCGGGCGCCGCAGCGTGTTCCGACGCGCCGCGGCTCCGCGGCAAGAGCAGATGGTCCTCGACGGGCCTGCCGAGCGCGAGCTGCCGCTGCCGTCCGCTCCGGAGCGCCCCCATCTGGTCGTGGACATCTTCTCGGGCTGTGGCGGCCTGTCGCTTGGCTTCGACCTCCTTGATGGCGGCCGCCAGTTCCGGACGGTGCTCGCGATGGACGTGGTTCCAGCGACCGTCTCGGTGATGAACTGCAATCACCGCGCGATGCACGGCCGGGGTGAGACTCCCGTCGCTCGCATCGCGGACCTGACAGAGTTCCTCGACGAGACCGAAGTGCTGGCGTTCTACCTCGACCACGTCATCCGGCTGCACGGCGACGCGGATGCGAAGCAGCGGATGAATGCGCTGGCAGGCGGAGCATTCCCGCGTTTCCTGGCCGGGCTGCGCGCCATTGACGAGGCGTTCCTCAACGAGCTGTCAACAGCTCGGGAGGCGCGTCCCTACCGGGCGGCCTACGACGAGCTCGACAAGGGGGTACTCGGGCAGACCTCGGTCCTTGGGTTTCAGGACGCCCTCAAGCTGCCACGCACCGCCCGCGTGCGCCCCTCGCTGCCGTCGGTGATCTGGGCCGATGTCGCGACCACGGTGTCCACTCCGGCGCGCCCCGTGACCATTCCGGCCGCTTCAGCGAGATTCCGCCAGGAGGCGGGGCAGCTCTGGGAGCGGGAGCTGGCCGCTCTCCAAGCGAAGGAAAAGGCAAGCGGCCGCGGCCAACTCACCTCCTCCGCCCGACGGATCCAGGCTTTTGCCGCCTTCGCCCGCTCGGCCGCCTTCTCGGGCGTACGCGAGGCCTGGTGCCGGTGGCAGGCGAGCCGCCTCGCCCTGCGCGCGGCGACGTTTCAGAGCCAGGAGTTCGTCAGGGCCGTCCGTGCCTTGTACGAGGCCACCTACCCCGTAGCGGTCCTGCTCGGCGGACCGCCGTGCCAAGGATTCAGCCGCATCGGCCGGGGCAAGATCCGAAGCCTGCGCGAGGCGCACGTCCACGTCCACGGCGACGATGATGCGGGCGACATCCGCAACTTTCTCTACCAGCGTTACCTGCTCGTCGTCAGCGCGCTGAGGCCCCTCGCCTTCCAGTTCGAGAACGTTCAGCACTTCCAATCCGCCGTGAAGACGGAGGGCCGGGAGTTCCTGGCAACCGAGATACTGGCGGAAGCCATCGCCGAGATGTCGGAAGGCGAGGCGTCCTACGCCGTCGCGTCCCGCACGGTGGACGCCTCGCGGCACGGCGTACCTCAGACCCGCCAGCGGTTCTTCATGTCCGGCCTGCGGCGCGACGCGTTCCGCGGCCTGGACGGAGAGATACTGGCGGCTCGCTGCCTGGCGATGCCGAACGAGGCTGAGGTGCCGCTGTCTGCCGCCCTGGAAGGCCTTCCTGAGCCTGCGGTCGTCGGCGGCGATGCGCCTGCCGCCGGTGCGATGGCGTCCACCGTGGCACTGCACGACCACCCAGACCCGGAGCCCGTGACTGCGGAAGCGCGCTACCGTTCTTGGATCAGGCAACCTGCGCCGGGAGCCGATACCACAACCATCGCCACGGATGCCCATGCTGCCCGCCCGGCGCGCGAAGACGATGCCGAGCTGTTCGCGATGTTCGGCCCCGGAAAGCGATGGATGGATTACCGTGTGGACGAGGCGCCGACCTTGTCCGCGCTCCGCAATGCACTCGGGGCACTCGCCGCTCTCCCGGCGGGCGCTTTGGAAAGGGTCGGACAGAGCCTGGCGCCTGGCGGCCCTGCCCTCCCGTCGCCGGATCAGGCGCGCGAGCTTCTGTCGCGACTGGACGGCTCCCTGGCGCTGCGCCTCCTGATGGAGGAGATCGGCGACCGTCTGGAGGCGCCGCACCACCTTGTCAGCGCAACCTACCTGTCGAAGCGGGACGGCAACCATGGCGACTGGCTGGCGCGCCTCGACGGGGCGCGCCCCTGCAAGACGATAGTCGCGCACATGGGCAAGGATACCTACGGTTACGTCCACCCCTCCGCGCCGCGGACGCTGTCGGTTCGGGAAGCGGCAAGAGTGCAGACCTTTCCCGACTGGTTCTCCTTCGGTGATATCGCCCTGACGGACGCTCTGAAGATGATCGGGAATGCCGTGCCCCCGCTCCTGAGCCACCGCATCGCAGCGCGCATCGCGGCGATGCTGGCGCTGCGGGAGAAGCCCACCGCCTCCCTGAATCGAGCAGCCTGACTAGCTCAGGCCGCGGCGACGGAGGCTGCCGCCGTGCGAATGGCGGCAGCTATCCCGGCACAGAGGTCGCACCGGACCTTATCGCCTCCAGTCCCGGGCCTGAGGAGGGTCGGGACGTGGACGCCGACCACGTCCACCGTCGCGCCTGTTCCAGTCATGCGGTGCCGATGGAAGCGGAGCGGCTCGCTGCCGTCACTGCCAACCAGCGGAGCGAACAGGAAGCCCGACGCGGCGCTCCCGGCCGCCATATAGGCGGTCAGCTGGTAGGCGTCCTCACGTCCGGGCTCGGGCGTCCTCGCACCTGTCCAGATGTCCTTCCACTTGGCATCCCCGACCGCCAGTCGGTCGCCTGCCGGGTCGGCAAGCCGTAGTACGTAGTCGGGCGTCAGCCTAGCGAGGTCGCGTCCTGCATCCGAACGCAGGAGGTGGCGAGGAATGCTAGAGGGGATGAGGCCTGCTGCGGGCCCGTGGTCGTGCAGCACCCGGCGCAGGGCGCGCTCGAAGAGGTCATGCAGGGTGAACAGCACCGCCATTGACGGCTGTCCTCCCGCAGCCGCAGGATCAAGGCTGCGCTGCCGCACGAGCGAGCGTCCGAAGGCCAGAAGAGGCGACCAGTGCTCCTCCAGCGGCCTTAGCATGACTCTGTCGAACAGGGCTGTATCCGCCTCCACGTCGGCAACCCCACGCAGCTCGCCGAGGATGGAGTGGGCTAGGCGGCGTGTCTCAGATCGCCGGGTGCGGGAAGCAACCTCGCGCGCGGTCCAGCGCACCGCGCGAACGACGTCGTTGTCCGTGCTGAGGGGCGCGTGACGGATCACTAGCTCAAAATCGCGTCCAGGACGTGCGAGCGCGACGCATTTCATGTCGATGCGGCCGCGCACGGCGGTGGACGCTTCGGTGACGGGTACGTAGCGCCGCGGCAGCCCGGCATCGGCGTGGCGCGCGGAGGTGGCGACCGCCCAGGCGTAGAGCACCTCGGCCAGGCCCGCCCCGCCCTCGTGTATGGCGGCCGCGGCGGTCGCGAACGGGCCGCGGTCGCGACCGACGAAGCGCAGGAGATCGACGAGGAAGGCGCGTCCCTCGTCCGGCGTCGCGCCCTCCCGCGTCTTTGGCAGGATCTCCACAGCGACGTCGCCGACGTCAATGACACCTACGGCTCCCCTAGCGAACAGTCCGCGCCTCCGATGCTCGAGAGCGTCCGGCATCCCGGCGCCTTCTGCTGCGGATAGCAGGCGCTCCCTAATGCGGGCGGTGTCGACCTCTGCGGGCAACGGCACGCGCTGGCGCTCGAGCACCCGGACCTCGCGCCTCCGGAGCTTCATGGGGCAGGCGTGGCGGACGCTACCGCAGGTGGGCTGGCCTTGTAGGCTACGAGCGCTTCGAGGAACTTGCCGCCTTCCCAGGCTCCCTGAGGATCCCACCATGGAGCGGCTGTCCAGAGCCCGGCAGCCTCATTCTCCACAGCATCCCGTAACTCGTCCGGGATATCAGACGGAGGCTCGACGCTTTCGAACAGGCCCTGTCCGGCCACGGCGCGGACGCGAGCCCAATCGGAGCGGAAAAGGTCGATCAGAAAAGGCAGGGTTTTGGTCCGAAGGGTCCGTGCGAAGGCCTTCAGGCGCCCGTCGTCGCTATCGTCGAACCCCTCCCGGACGCGCATGTCGTCGAGCTTCGATGCCATGTAGTCCGCGTGCCCGATGAGGTTCTCCGAGCCCCCAATGTAAGCGAGCCGTCCATTCATGGCTTTGAAGAACTCCCGCGTGTTCAGGGGGCCGTATGCCTCATCCACAAGCGCCGGTTCGGGCGGCACGATGCTGAACTCGAAGCGGCGCCGCATCGCCAGATCCATAGCGGCCAGCGAGCGGTCGGCCGTGTTCATCGTCCCGATAATGGACAGGCGGGAGGGTACGGACAGACGGCGGCGCGAATAGGTCAGGGTGACGCGGCGCTCCTCGGACGCCCCCTCGCGCTTGTCGAACTCAATGAGAGTGATGAGCTCGCCCATAACCCTGGCAAGGTCTGCCCGATTCATCTCGTCGATTATCAACACGATGTCCTGTTCGATGATCTCGATCTTCCCGGAAAAAATTTTTCGATAAACTGCGCGGAACGGGCTGGCGTTAGCCTGGAGTGTGGTCGGCATACCGATCGCCTTGGCCACCTGTTGCCGTCTTGCCAGCTTCTTAGGGTCGCCGCCTCCAAGCGAGAAGTCTTCTTCGGTGAGCCCCGCGTCCCTAAATTTTTTCAGCGTGTAAAAATCAACGTAGAAATACTTTTTAGTGCTTACCGAACCTTTCCGGTCGTCGTCGCTCTCCAATGCGATACCGCCCGCGTCTACATGTGCAACCTTGTATTTGTCAGAACCGCTACTTTTCTCCAGCTCGTCACCGATTCTGAAATCGGCAGCGCTGACAGTAGCCTTGCAGAGCCTGCAAGCCTCCAAGAATGGCCCAGCGACGATATCGTATGTTACCGCCCCAGCGTCGCTGCGCCCCGGCCGGAAGCCCTCGATAAAATCCTCGTAAGAATAGCTGGGGTGGAACGTAACCCAGATGATCCGGCCTTCGTCCACAAGACGCCGGTGCTCAGCATCGACGTCGGCGTCGGCGACGCTCGGAACTAGAACACGGACTGCTTCGCGGGCGGCGGCGTAGGTCTTACCCGTGCCCGGAGGCCCGGCGAATATTTTCATGACGGCTGGCATAAGGTCCTGGCACGTGTCGATTCGGTTGTGTCCACATCATGCAGATGGCGTGATCACCCGTCATCCGCGAACGCTCGCCAGTGTCCAGAAGGTCCGAAAAAGCCGGGGAGAACCGGGTTCCCCCAGCAATCCCGGCCCTACGCAATTCGGAGAATGAACATCGGCGTGGAAGAAGGACACGGCAGAGGGGCTGATCGGCGTACCAACGGGGCTCTGACTAACTCTCGCTGATACCGACGGCGTTGAGGTTGCGGACATCTATGATGGAGCCGCAGCATGCGCCCTCGCTTTCGGTCGCAGAGCCTCGTACCCGCTGGGTTCATCGTCGATCATCACGATGTGGACGCCGACCGGATCGGTCTGGTTGTGAGATCGAGAGCCGCAGAGACGCCCTGCCCAGACTGCCGTGTCCCTTCGCGTCGCATCAAAAGCCGCTACCAGCGCCGGTCGCCGACCTGCCGCTCGGTGGCCGGCGCGTCGAGCTCTAGGTCCTCTACGGCTTGCCCGTCGCCTTCTGGATGCAGCGGACGGCGGCCAAGCCGCGCGATCTCGACGGGGCGGGATCGAGAGGAGGCCGGTTAGGTCGGGTCGCTTGCAAACGGCAAGCTTTGGTCCGCGCCGTGCGTCGGGTGAATCACGCGCTGCACCTCAACGAAATCGTGTTGTGCGGACGTGAGCCGCCCGCCCCGGTCGTAGGCATAGGTGTAACTTACCATGCAAGCGAGCGCCGATCCGGGTAAGCCCGACATGATGGCGTCGAGGTCGATCAGGGTATCTCGTGGTCCGATGCGTTCTCGGATGTAGGTGGACTTGCCCGACCCAGGCGGACCGCACACGATGGTCAAAGGAATGCGAGAGGACTTCAGGTCAGTTGGCATACGGCGCTCGGCGCACTCGACCGTCAGGCCTGTCCCGCCGCTGCCCTGGCGCTGCTTGTGGCTGCTATGGCAGGGTTCGCACACGGATTGGAATGGACCAGCTCAGAAGCGCTCCACGTCACCGCGGTGGGGCTCGACGTGATCGCAGACCGTTGCTGGCGTCACCCTCCCATTCGCCTCGCACATTCGACACAGGGGCTCGCGTTGAAGCTGATCCTTCCGCAAGGCCTTCCATCGGCCAAGTCCGTACGGCAGGCGGGCGGCACTTTCGAAGCGACGTTGCGCCTCCTAGCTTTTAAATGGTCTGACAGTTGGCTGGCCGGCAGACAGTTTTGCGCGACCAACACGTGTGTCGTGAGTGCCGACGCGTGGCCGGAGGTTCTTCAATCGGGGCATAGGCTATCGATCTCCAAGCCAGTCAAGTGGTTGGCTTCAAGGGCTGGGCGTGATCAGTCTAGGCAAACGAGAGTGGGGAACCCATGCGCTTCGATACCGAGGAACCGTTCAGGCAGTTTAGGCTTCGATTTCGACGCGGGCATATTGAGAGGTTCGCAACACCCAAAAATGGATAGGATCCGGATGTCTAGAGATTTCTATTCAGCCATCAAGTAACCATCAGACGGGGCGGGCACCTCCGGTCGGCCTCAGAGCAACTAAGTGCATGCAGGACAATGTCATATGATCTTTGCTAGGCGAGCGTTGCAACGAAGATTACAAATCTTACGCGAGACTCTCAACGAAACAGCTGTCAACAAACTTGCTGCCCGCCTCAATCAGCCGGGAAGGGATCGGCTTGCGGCAATGTATGAGGTTGCAGTCCTACACGGCCTTTCGAAACAGGGCAGCCTGCAAAATGAGGAACCTCTCCCAACTGGACGACGGCCAGACATTTTTTTCAAAGGCGACAGCTGTATATTTACTGCTGATATCACGGTGGTATCAGACGAAGGACTTGACGACGCAAACCCATACAAAGAGCTTAGCGAATTAGTAGAAAAGACCAAGAATAATTTGGGGCTTCCTATCGGGGGCGTTGATTTGCGCGTGAAATCGAGGCGCGACCAGAATGCACGAGGAACGCGGACGGTTCTCCTACTGCCGCCCCGACGCGATCTACAAAAGTTTGTCAATCATCGGGTTGCGCCAGAGCTACGCGAGCAGATCAAAGCTGGAAAGACAATACTCTCTGTCGTGATCGATGATGGCGACGTTGGCATAGAAATCACGATTGATCCTTCGCAATCTCCATTCAGTCAGGGTGGCTATGCGTCTTATGACGTTCCAACAATAAAGGATCGTAATGCTCTTTTTAATGCTTTGCGGCCAAAGGCGGCACAGCTTCGTGGAGCGGAGGGTATTACCGGGGTGATCGTTGGTGACGGCAATTGCGCTGCGCTGGCGCATAACAAAACTGAAATGAGCAATATTTCAGCGTATAATATCGCGTCAGATTATTTGCGTCAGTATTCTTCAATGGACTTCGTTCTGCTTATAACCGTCGGCCAATCTAATACAAATTGGCTGAACGTTGATCCTAAAACTTACGACATGTGCTTCAATCTCGTAGTTCGTTCGGATTGCGAATACGAAGATGATCTCCGAAAAATCTTCACGGGAATGATTGAGGAATTTCCGAAGCCAGTAAAGATGCCTGTCAATGCGGCGTTACGTGCCCGTGAAGCTGGCTATGGACTCGGTCATCATGGAGGATACGCGGTGTCGAAAGATAAAATACGCCTAAGCTCGCGAGAGCTCATGGAAGTACTAGCTGGTATTCGACGGCTTGATGATAGCGGCGCGAAAAATATTGAAGCGAGCAGGAAACTCGGACCGCAAGAAAGTCGACCTCAGTCCGAGTTTCAAAATAAACTGCGAGAGGGGAAGCTTCCATCCGCTGTACGAGTCATCAAAACCGATGAAAATGATAGCGATGACTGGGTTGAGTTCGAATTTTCAGAACCGGACCCAGCAATATCCTCGATTCAATGACATGTTTATATACTAAGCTTGTCGCTATTGGCAGATTTGATCCCGAGATTGGTAACCACTTTATCGTTTCTATGAATATCGCCTCTTTTTTTGCTCATGATCAGCCTACGAAGAGACGACGTTGTGAGGGGCCACCTGATTAATGATGGTGATTTAAATCAAACGTAGTTTACGTCATGTCTTGAAATTCAGTGGGGTATCTTATGGGAGTTCAAACTCGGTGAGTATCCTATTCGGGACCTTGGTTCGCGGATCGTCAGGTGGTGGCGTGCGAGATTTAAGATCCCAATCGCCCATTGTCGCCTTTCAGTGCCGGACATGGTTACGCCAGCGTTCGTCCGTTAGCTTAGCAAGGTAAGGGTCGTCGCCTCCGCCTGCAGGCGTATCTACAGCTACATCCTCCCAGGGACGGTCGGACAGCCAGAACCTCGTTTGCTTGACGTACTTCGTCCTATCCGCCCATGACGCTCAAGCTCTGAACGGTACTCTCTCGCCGCGGCCAGAATGCCTTCGGACGTCGCGCCTTGCTTGAGCGCCCAGGCGTGCTTCGCCAGCGCCGGTGCTCTCGGGTTTGATCCGTCCCGGCGAGGATACTCGTTCCACCACGAGGCGAAGCCGTCAGGATCGCCGACCAGTGGGGCGTTCCGCGATACCGTTTTGGGGCCTTGGGGGAGTCGTCTCTCTTTTTCTCTCCTCTGCTTCGCGGGCCCGGAGCACATGCTTCCTCGGTATCGTTTGTTTGCAATGGTTTAGAGTCGGTCACTTCGTCTTCAGTTTGGGTCGCACTCGGTTAGTCACTCGACACTCACTCGGTCCGCGCTCTCTCCCAGGCTGTGCCGCTCCTGCTACAAAGGTGCTACGCAGCGTCCGACGCCGTTACGAAAGGCATTGACATATGCCTCCTAAGCCGTTCAAGAAGCAACCTAATGCGGGCGTAGTTCAGTGGTAGAACGTCAGCTTCCCAAGCTGAATGTCGTCGGTTCGATCCCGATCGCCCGCTCCAAAAACATCAGGTAGTGCAGCTAGTTATCAAAAAATGAGAGAGGTCGGATCAGGCCTTTGGATTGTCCGTACAACCTACGTACAACCGGCCGAATGGCTCTCCGGGCTCTAAGGCGTCTGATTCGCGAGCGCAGCCCCATCCTTCGCTAGGTGTGAAGTCCTATATTGCGGTGGCACCAGTTAGCTGAGGTCGCTGCAGACTGGGAGGTGTTCTGGGACAGCTTCTTCACGGCTGCGCCTCGACCACGCACGCAGCCAGAGCGACAGCGATCGAAAGCGTCGCTCAAAGACCTCGCCGCGCAGCATGGGCTGAACCCCAGGACGGTCGCGGAATGGCGCAAGCATGCCTTCGTGCACGACGCGGCGATGGGACCGAAGGCGCCGCGCTCCACCGCGCTCACGACCGTAGAGGAAGCGATCATCGTTGCTTGTCCGCCGGCACACGCTGTTGCCGCCGGACGATTGCCTCTCCGCGCTCCAGGTCCCCATCCCGCACCTGACCCGCTCGTCACGGCATCGCTGTCTACAGCGGCACGGGATCAGCCCGTTGCCTGAGGTCGGCGGCGACAGGCCCGGCAACCAAGCCTTCAAGTCCCAACCCGAGGCGACCTGCCGAGCCTGGGCAGGCGATCCGAGCCGCTTCGGATACGAGCCGACCCGTCTCACGTCGGGACTGAACACCGAGCACAGTCGAAGTTCGCTACGAGCACCGTGGTCGGGGCAGACAGTCCGGTAATCACCGTGCCAGCCCGCGACGACAACCGGATTCCGGAAACGCGAAGACACCGGGTCTCGATGATGGTTCTTCAGGCGCCGAGGATGTCTTGCGGGGATCGCGTCGCTGAGCATGGACCCGAGCCCGCCGTCTGACCCGAAACGAACGTCGAAGGGCTCGCGTCGCTCGCGAACGCTTCGTAGGGCAGCCAGCCGCTGAAGGGCTCGAGGGTGTCCAACTGGGCCGAACGGTACCAGCGCCAGATCTGGCGGGCCGCGCTTGGGGCGTACCAGCGGCCGGGTCGGCCCTCCGCCAGGATCGGCCCAAGGGTCACGTGGTTGAGCCAGACTCGGGCGACGGATCGCGGGGCCGTGTGCATCGGGCGCCAGGTCGGTGGCATCGGCGATCTCCTGCGAAGCGATCGGGCGGGGCTGAAACGGGCGCGGGGGCCAGGACTTGGCGTCCGGCCCCCGCGGGTCTTCTTCGATTGCTTCGGTTAGGCCGTCAGGCCGCGACGATGCGGGGGGCCGGCTTGGTCTCTTCGGAGACGGCAAGCGCCTGGGCCACGACGCGCTTGCGCCAGGGCTTCAGCACCGCGATGGCGAGGAGCGAGGCGAGGATGTTTGCGCCGGCGGCCACCAGGAAGACGCCATCCCAGCTGTTGGTCGCCTGCTGCAGATAGTTCGCGACCGGGACCAGAAGCGCGGCGGTGCCCTTCGCAGTGTAGAGCAGGCCCGCATTGGTGGCGGCGAACTTGGTGCCGAAGGTATCCGTGCAGGTCGAGGGAAAGAGAGAGTAGATCTCGCCCCATGCAAAGAACACGAAGCCCGAGAGCAGCACGAACCACAGCGGGTCATGGCCCCAGAGGTAGAGCATGTAGATGCCGAAGCCTTCCATCGCGAAGGCGACGAACATGGTGTTCTCACGACCGATCTTGTCCGAGACCCAGCCGAAGAACGGGCGGGTCAGGCCGTTGAGCACGCGGTCGATGGTGGCCGCGAAGGTGATGGCGACCATGGTGATGCCCATGATCGTGACGGGCACCTTGTCGACACCGATATCGGCAGCGATGGGCTTCAGGTTAGCGGTGATCATCAGGCCGCCGGCGCCCACGATGACGAACATGAAGTACATCAGCCAGAAGATCGGCTGCCGGGCAACCTCACCGGGGGTGTAGTTGCGCCGGGTCTGGATGACGTTCGTGTTGGCGGCAGCCTCCGGAACCTGCCCCTTCTTCGGCGAGGTGAAGAAGAACGCCAGTGCGCAGACAACGAGACCCTGACCGATGCCGAAGTTGAAGAACGCGGCCTGGAAGCCGTGATCGGCGATCATCCACTGGATCGGTGCGACGGTGAGGGCCGAACCGGCGCCGAAGCCGGCCGCGATGATGCCGGCCGCCAGCCCGCGCTTGTCCGGAAACCATTTCAGGGCGCTGCCGACACAAGTGCCGTAGACCGCGCCCGCACCGATACCGGCGATGACCTGGCCGAGATAGAACATGTTCAACGAGGTGGCGTAGGAGTTGACCACCCAGCCGATGCCGCACAGCAGGCCGCCGAACAGCACCACCACCCGCGGGCCGTACTTGTCGACGAACCAGCCCTCGACGGGAACGAGCCAGGTCTCGAACAGAACGAACAGGGTGAAGGCCCATTGGATCGCCGCGCGATCGAAGCCGAATTTCTTTTGGATGTCAGGGACGAAGAACGTCCATCCGTATTGCAGATTGGCGATCATCACCATGCAGATGACGCCGATGACGAGCTGTCCCCATCGATAACTGTCAGATACGCGCTCGGTTGTGGTTTCCGCCCTCGACATGGCTTTTCCTCCGGTAGGCTCTTGCTGAAACGAGTACGCGATCGGATCTGCGTCCGATGCTGCGCACGGGGGCCGTTAGCCGCCGGGCTTGTCGCCGGCTTGGTATGTGGAATACCAGCCTCTCTCGCGTCGAACCGATCGTCAAGAGTTGGTTTCCAAGAAATCGATCCCGCAATGCAGCGTGGCCACCAGTTTTCGATGCACTTTCGAGCCCTGACCAGCCGTTCTTCATCTATTCAGGAAGTCGTCCAGCCCGATTGCAGCGCCCACGTCCCGATGAGGTGCGACGGATCGCCGAGCCGTTGACCGACCTGCGCAGGGCGGTGATCTGGTCCTTTCATCGATTGGCCTGAGAGAGGGCCGCGCGTGAATTCCGGCTTGTCCGCCATGAATTTGACCACGCCTGCGCATCGGGGAGGTGCGCGATAATGCCGGTCGGCAAAGCTGGTGTGGCGCACAAGCGTGATGCGGTGCGCAGGTGGACGAACGTTGGGGCTACGGATCCAAGGGTGTCGATTATAGAATTTCTTGCTGCGACGCAGCATCACTGCTGGCAAAATATGTGGTTCGCCGCCTCGGTCGGCGTTATCGAGCGGCATTGAAGGGGGAGCCGTGAACGACAAATCAGCGGATCTGTCGCGTGTTTCTGCACGATATTTCAATGGGCGCGTTGACAGCTGAAATTCTGTATACCAGGCTTTCTTCACAAGACGTCACGAGTCCGGAGGATCGGCGCCATGAGCGCGAGCCAGAAGCCTGGCAGTCAAGCCTCGCGCGTGCGCCACATCCGTATGGACCGGTCCGTGCGCGAAGCGATGCGCCTCCTCTCGGCACCGGACGTCGATGCTTTGATCGTCGTGGACGGAGCCTGCGACGAGACTGGCTCCTTCATCGGAATACTCACGGAGCGGGAAATCTTCCGCTCCATGTCCGACAAGGGCCTGGAGACCCTCGACAGTTTGGTCTGGATGCTGACCACGCCGGAATTCGTCACTGCCGACGTGCGAACCCCGCCGGCGGACCGGCTGCAACTTTTCTGCGCGCACAAGACCAACCACATCGCCATCATGGACGGCCTCTGCCTGCACTCGATCCAGAGTATCTGGGATTGTGTTGCCGAAGCTCCACACGCATCGACCGCCCCATGACAGACCTCGGTTGAGATCGGAACCGTCATTGATCGGCGAAGTTCGTGTAGAAACGTTCGACGTTCGGTCCCTGCACTGCGAAGGAATTCCGAGGTTTTGAGCCAGAATCTTTTGCGGTGCCCAAATCTTGACGCGGAATGCGTTTGAACTCAGATTTTTTAGCCTCGCTCACCGATGGGTGGGGCGAAGCAAAGCCGGCTCAGGAGAGCTGGCACCCATCATCGCTCGCGGCTTCGGCAGGGTGCCGTCATCCGCGATGAGGGAGTTGAAGGAGTGATCCCCATGCGTTTCCTGGCAATCCTCGACTGCCCGGTGATCTTCAGCGGCGAGAATAGCTACGGGATGACCAGCATCGACATGTGTCCGTCGACCGGGATCACGAGCGGGCTGATCAGTCGGCACGTGAAAGTAGTCGACGGTCGCCTGATCGCGGTCTGCATCTGGACCAGCGAGTTCTGCTGCCGCAAGTACTTCGATGCGGCTTGGTACGGCAAGGCAGCCGACCTCTGGGGCGACCAGTACCAACTTCGTCTCGAGGCGATCGAGGAACCCCAGGCCGCCTGAGCGTACGCCGCCTGAGAGGTATCCGGGCGAGAATTTCAGGCGGTCCGGCCCACGCGGATAGCGGAGTGCTTCGGCATGACCAACCATGCCTTGGCCAACCCGCCGCCGGTCGTCGATGCCGACGTCCACGGCCCCTGGAATCCCGGCATCGAATCGAGCTTGCCACGCTCGATCCTCCCGCTGGCCACCGTCTTCCGCGCCGAGAACGTCGAGACTCCCCTCGCCGAGGCCTATGAGATGAGCGATGTCAGCGGGTTGCCGCTGACTCAGGTCGTCCGTTTCCGGCCCGAGCGACTGGTGGTCCACGAGGTCCTGATCCGCGTGATGGCGGATCTGTCCGTGCCGATGGGACAGACCTACGGCGATCTCGGCGTGAATTTCCGCGCGATCGTCTCGACCATCCTGCGCGAGGGCATCGCGGATCATGCCCGGGAGATCGCCGCCCGCCATGCGGAGATTTGCTCCACCGCCGCCGCGCTCTTGGACAGCGAGATTGCCGCGATGCTGGACGAGCGTCATCCGTGTGCCGAGGTCACGGAGCCGGCGTCTTGGCTTCGCTTCTGGCGCCTGCGCGATCGGAGCGCGAACCCTCACGTGCAAGAGAGATGGGACCCGGCGAGCCGAGCCGAGCACCATCTCGAGGCTTGGCAGGTTCGGGCTATCGCAACCGACGATCCTCTTGCATCAGCGGCCTGTGCAGCGCTTCGTTGCGTGGTCGCAAGTCTCATCGGTCGCCGTGGTTTCTTGATTCGCGACCGGGTGCTCCTCGGCAGGCTGGCCGGCACCCTCGTGTCGAACGGCTATGGTAGCCGCGCCCTGGGCGAGATGATCGAGCCCTGGATCCAGGAGATCGTGGCGCGCCATGGCTACATCCGCTTGGAGGCGCAGCCAGCCCCGGTGATCCTCAACGTCAAGGGCTCCTCCGCGTCCGGCAAGAGCACGATCCGGCCCTACCAGCGGGCACTGGTCGAGGCCCTGGGGCTCGACTGGCTGGACTTCGCGCTGATCACACCCGACGTCTGGCGCAAGTTCCTGCTCGACTACGACAGTCTGGGGCCAGCACGACGCTACGCCGGACCGCTCACCGGCCACGAGGTCGAGATCGTCGACCGCAAGCTCGACGGCTACATGGCGCGCAAGGCGGATGCCGGGCGCATTTCCCACCTCCTCATCGACCGCTTCCGCTTCGACAGCTTCGCGGTCAATCCCGGCACCGAGATGGGGAGCCAACTCCTCACCCGCTTCGGGCATCAGGTTTACATGCAATTCATGATCACGCCGCCGGACGCCACGGTGGAGCGAGCCTGGAAGCGCGGCGAGCAGTTCGGCCGCTACAAGGCGGTGGAGGACCTGCTGGCGCACAATGTCGAGGCCTATACGGGCATGCCGCGGCTTTTCTTCACCTGGGTGCTGCGGCCCGACAAGGAGGTCCATTTCGAGTTTCTCGACAACAGTGTGCCGGAGGGCCAGCGGCCCCGCACTGTCGCGTTCGGGACGAACGGGGTCATGAACATCCTCGACGTTCAGGTCCTGCTCGACATCGACCGCTATCAAGCCATCAAAATCCAGGCCCGCGATCCGGAGGCGGTCTATGTCGGCGTTCCTCCCCCTGAAACGCTCGGGGCGATGCCCTTCCTGCGGGATTGCCTGCGCCGGATGGCCATCATCCGCTTCGCCGATCACGCCACCGGGCGGGTGCTCGCGCATCTCGAGAACGGGCGCCTCGCCAGTCTCGCGCCGATGCTCGCCGAGGCGGACCCGATCGTGCATCGGGTACTGACCGCTCTGGATGTGCTCTCGTCGGCGGAGGCGACCGTGGACACCGGCGAGGCCCTCCGGATTAACGGGGCATGCACCCTCGGTGCCTGGGGCGAGGACGCAGCGCCTGAACCACCGACCTGACGGCGTTCACAAAGGCGCGGCGTCAAGGAAAATTACCGTCGGCTACCTGTTAATTTGCAGTGCGGCATGAGAAAACTGCAGTGCAATATGCTGTTAGGAGGCCGCCCGTGCTCGCATCCATCCTCGTAACGACCTTCGCCCTCATCGCCCTGCAGGTCGTGCTGGTGATCAAGCTCGCCGATTGGCTGTCGCAGGACAGCGGGTCCGTCGAGGGCCACAACGAGATCGTTGCCGGTGCCGGCCACGGCCGCTTCGCCGGCATCGCCTGAGCCGTTCGACCGGTCCGAGGACCAGTCTTCCCAAAGGAAGCGCGGCATCGAGGGATCGAGGCCGCGCGAGTTGGGAGGAGAAACCGGGTTGAGGGACGGGATTACTCGGCGGCGATCTTCCGGACTGAGCCGATGGCGCCGGACTCGGCGATCTTGAGGCGCTCGGCTTCCGAGTAGCCGAGGACCTCGGAAAGGATCTCCTCGGTGTGCTCGCCGAGCAGGGGCGACCGGGTGATCTCGGTCTCGCTCGCCGAGAGCCGGATGGGATTGCCCACCGTCAGGTACTTGCCGCGAGTGGGGTGATCGACTTCCACCACGGTGCCGGACTTGCGCAGGGATTCGTCCTCCGCGATCTCCTTCATGGAGAGGATCGGGCCGCACGGCACGTGCAGAGCGTTGAGGATCTCCATCGCCTCGAACTTGGTCTTCGACATCGTCCAGGATTCGATGCGGGTGAAGATCTCGTTCAGGTGCGGCAGGCGAGCCTTCGGCGTGGCGTAGTCGGGATGGGTCGCCCAGGCGGGTTCGCCGATGACGTCGCAGATCTGCGGCCACACAGCTCCCTGCGTGATGAAGTAGATGTAGGCGTTCGGGTCGGTCTCCCAGCCCTTGCACTTGAGGATACGGCCCGGCTGGCCACCCCCGGAATCATTGCCGGCGCGCGGCACCGAATCGCCGAACGCGATACCCTCGCCGAACTGGCTGTATTCCGGCAAGGGACCGCGCTCGAGGCGCTGCTGGTCGCGCAGCTTGACGCGGCACAGGTTGAGCACCCCGTCCTGCATGGCGCAGTCGACGCGCTGGCCGAGGCCGGTCTGGGTCCGGTGGTACAGGGCTGTGACGATGCCCAGCGCCAGATGGAGGCCGGTGCCGGAGTCGCCGATCTGGGCCCCCGTCACCATCGGGATATCGGTGCGAAACCCCGTGGTGGAGGCAGCGCCGCCAACGCATTGCGCCACGTTCTCGTAGACCTTGCAGTTCTCGTAGGCGCCGGGGCCGAATCCTTTCACCGAGGCGAGGATCATGCGCGGGTTGGCGACGTGGATCGCCTCCCAGGTCAGACCCATCCGAGCGAGAGCACCGGGAGCGAAGTTCTCGACGAGGACGTCGCACTCGTCGATCAGGCGCCACAGCACCTCGATGCCCTTCGGATTCTTGGTGTCGAGGGTGATCGAGCGCTTGTTGTGGTTCAGCATCGTGAAATACAGGCTGTCCACATCGGGGATGTCCTGCAACTGCTGACGCGTGGCATCGCCCACGCCCGGCCGCTCGACCTTGATCACGTCCGCGCCGAACCAGGCCAGCAGCTGCGTGCAGGTCGGGCCCGACTGGACGTGCGTGAAGTCGAGGATCTTGACGCCTTCGAGGGCTTTCATGGCACAGGCTCACCTATCCGGGAGACTTCAGCGCGGACATTCGGCGAAACGACGACCGAGGGGAGGAGGCCCTCCCGCGCGGCGTTGACGGCGCCGCCCTGGCCGGAGCCGGAGCCCCCGGCAGAGGCCGCACCGTGCCTCCGGAGACGAAGCCGATCTCCGGAGGTGCCGGTGTCCGTCAGCTCAGGCGGTCTTCTTGCGGACCACGGTGCTCGTCGGGTTCAGGCTGCCGATGTTGCCACTCTCGGTGCCGGCGGCGGGGTCGATCACGGCGTTGATCAGGGTGGGCTTGCCCGAATCCATCGCCGCGTTGACCGCCTGGGAGAGCTCATCCGGCGTCGTGACGTGGACGCCGACGCCGCCGAAGGCCTCCATCATCTTGTCGTAGCGCGAGTCTTTCACGAACACCGTGGTCCCGGGATCGCGGCCGGTGGGATCGGTGTCGGTGCCGCGATAGATGCCGTTGTTGTTGAAGACCACGATGCAGACCGGCAGATCGTACCGGCAGATCGTCTCGACCTCCATACCGGAGAAGCCGAAGGCCGAGTCGCCCTCCACTGCGAGGACCGGCTTACCGGTCTCGACGGCGGCCGCCACCGCAAAGCCCATGCCGATGCCCATGATGCCCCAGGTGCCGACATCGAGGCGCTTGCGCGGCTGGTACATATCGATGATGCCGCGGGCGAGGTCGAGGGTATTGGCGCCCTCGTTGACGAGGATCGCGTCGGGCCGCTCCTTGATGATGGTCCGGAGTGCGCCCAGCGCTCCGTGGAAGTCCATCGGAGCCGAGTTCTTCTTCAGCTTCGAGGCCATCTTGGCGAGGTTCTCCTCCTTCTTGGTCCGGATCGCATCGGTCCAGGCCGCGGGGGGCGCCTGCCAGTTCTGGCCCATGCCGTCGAGGAGGGCGGTGACGCAGGAGCCGATGTCGCCGACCACCGGAGCGACGATCTCGACGTTCGAGTCCATTTCCTTCGGCTCGATGTCGATCTGGATGAACTTCTTCGAGCCGGGGGCGCCCCAGGTCTTGCCCTTGCCATGCGAGAGCAGCCAGTTCAGTCGCGCACCGACCAGAAGGACGACGTCCGCCTCCTTCAGCACGAGGGAGCGGGCCGCGCCGGCCGATTGCGGATGGGTGTCGGGGAGGAGGCCCTTGGCCATGCTCATCGGCACGTAGGGGATACCGCTGCGCTCGACGAGGTTGCGGACCTCCTCGTCGGCCTGGGCGTAGGCGGCGCCCTTGCCGAGAACGATCAGCGGACGCTTGGCGCCCTTGAGCACGTCGAGCGCACGGGTGATGGCACTCGGGGCCGGCAGTTGCGCGGGAGCGGCGTCGATCACCTTGACCAGGGACTTGGCGCCGGCCTCGGCGTCCATGACCTGGGAGAACAGCTTGGCGGGCAGGTCGAGATAGACGCCGCCCGGGCGGCCGGAGACGGCGGCGCGGATGGCGCGAGCAACGGCGATGCCGATGTCAGCGGCGTGCAGCACGCGGAAGGCGGCCTTGCACAGGGGCTTGGCGATGGCGAGCTGATCCATCTCCTCGTAATCGCCCTGCTGCAGATCGACGATCTCGCGCTCGGAGGAGCCCGAGATCAGGATCATCGGGAAGCAGTTGGTGGTGGCGTTGGCCAGCGCCGTCAGACCGTTGAGGAAGCCGGGCGCGGAGACGGTCAGGCAGATGCCGGGCTTCTTGGTGAGGAAGCCCGCGATCGCGGCGGCGTTGCCGGCGTGCTGCTCGTGGCGGAAGGAGATGACGCGCATGCCGGCGGCCTGCGCGAGGCGGCCGAGATCGGTGATCGGAATGCCGGGCACGCCGTAGATGTTGTTGATGCCGTTAAGCTTCAGCGCGTCGATGACGAGGTGGAAGCCGTCGATCTGCTCACCCGCATGATCGGACGTGACACCGACGCCGGTGGCGACGTCGTGGACGGCCTGCGTGGATTCGGAGCCAGCGGTTCTATCCATGGTGTTTCCTCCAGTTTCGGCGCTTCTCGTTGGATGGAGCGCCATTTTTGGTCGTGTTCGAGCGTGACGGGCAGGGTTGGACGCGGGCGCGTTCCGGAACGTCCCGAGCGTGGAGCCGGGGCGTCGACCTGTGTTTCAGAAATCCTGACCTTCAGTTCTGGTGGGCTCAGGTTTCCAGCCGGCCTTGGCCGAGAGATGCCTTACGATAACAGTCTTCGCCGGATCGATCACTCGGCGCTCTATGTGCGTTGCGAGATGAACCGGTCCGAGGATTGTGTTAAATGCAGTGCTGCCAGTCCCGACCGCCCGGTTGCCAGTTCAAGAATGGTGGCATACCAAATACCAAGTGTCAAACCGGATCTGGTCGAAGCGCGGAAGTCCGGTACAGGCTTCGCCTTCGGGCGGTTCGCTGGGTCGCTGGCTGGAAGCGAGCGAAAGCGGCTGGTGCCGCGCGAGAGGAACGGTCGGCTCGACGTCACAGCTTAGTGAGTCGACGCAGCTATGTTGTTGTTGCAGGGGGGATACTCAGATCTTGTCCCGGCTCAATCGCTCAGCTTTCCTTGTGTTCCGGGAGCGGGTTCGGCATGTTCCAGGCCAAATTGGCGGTGCGTCAGCGTCCTAGCGATCGTTCCAGGTGTAAGCATGGTTGAGTCCACGACCTTTCAGATCAAGCCGCTCGCCGCGACGTCGAGCTTGCGTGCGCTCGCCTATGATGCGCTGAAAGAAGCCATCACCAATATGAATATCTACAGCCAGCGCGACGAGGTCAGACTCGACGAGCGGAAGCTGTCGCAGGATCTGGGCGTCAGCCGTACGCCCGTCCGCGAAGCCCTTACGGTGCTGGAGCAGGAGGGCTTCGTCCGGTTCGAGGCCCGCCGCGGCGTCTTCGTAATCAAGAAGTCGAAGAAGGAAATCGTCGCGATGATCCAGGCCTGGTCGGCCCTGGAGAGCATGGCCGCGCGGCTCGCCTGCGAGCATGCCACCGACGAGCAACTCGGCTGTCTGCGGGTGCACTTCCCCGAATTCTACGAGGGGCGTCCCACCGATCATATGGACGAGTACTCCGACGCCAACATCCGCTTCCACCAGAAGATCATCTCCCTGGGCGGCTGTGACGTGATCAAGGACATCACCAGCAACCTGCTCA
Organism: Methylobacterium sp. AC433; assembly: GCF_979253015.1. Classification (NCBI taxonomy): domain Bacteria; kingdom Pseudomonadati; phylum Pseudomonadota; class Alphaproteobacteria; order Hyphomicrobiales; family Methylobacteriaceae; genus Methylobacterium; species Methylobacterium sp. AC433. Next base: position 122,210 of record NZ_CEEDBN010000014.1, read on the forward strand.
TGCATGTCCGCGGCATCCGCAACACCGCCCTGCGTCAAGGCGATCGGGCTGCGAACTCGATCAAGGAGCATGTCGAGATCATCCAGGCGCTCGAAGCGCGGGATGCGGAGCGCGCCGAGCGCCTGGTGCGCGAGCACGGCCTGGGCCTTGCCCGCCACGTCGAGAAGTACGGCGACTATCTCGACTGAGGGCATCTAGACGGCGATCCCTCAGTAGGTCGGGACCAGCCGCTCCTCGGGCAATGGCGCCTCCATGTGGAAGTGCAGGCCGCTCTCCGCATAGTCGATCGCCACGGTGGCATTACACTGCTGGGCCAGAACGCGCTGCAGCAGGGTGGAGCCGAAACCCTTGCGCTTCGGAGGGGACACCGCAGGCCCACCGGATTCCGTCCAGTCGAGGGTCAGACGCCGCCCGGTCTCGCCGGGCACGACGTTCCAGACGATGGAAATCCGGCCGCCTGGCGCGGACAGAGCCCCGTGCTTCGCCGCATTGGTGGTCAGCTCGTGGAAGGCCATCCCGGTCGGGACGGCCAAGTCGGCCGCCAGCTCGATCACCGGTCCGTCGAGGTGAATGCGCTGACCCTGAGCGTCGTTGTAAGGGCTGAGCTCGTTCTCCAGCAGTTCGTGCAGCGGCGCGGTCTGCCAGTAATCCTCGGTCAGCAGCGTGTGCGTCTTGCCCAGGGAGACGATTCGGTTCGAGAAGGACTGGTAGAAGGTCTCGACGTCGTGGGTCGAGCGCGCGGTGGCGCCGAGAAGCCCCTGCACCGTCGCCAGCGTGTTCTTCACCCGGTGATGCAATTCGCGGATCAGCAGGGCCTGGCGCTCGTGAGTCTTCTGGCGCTCGTCGAGATGGGCCGCCACCTCCCATTGACGCCGTCGGGCTCGCAGCGCCGAGCGGACGGCATTGGCGAGCACCGCCGGGTGGAACGGCCGCTCCAGCAGAGTGACGTTGCCGAGAAGTCCACTCAAGCGCTCGTCGGGCGAGGCGCCGCGATGATTGAGCAGGATGAAGGGGAAGTCGGACCAGGGGGGCTGGCGCTCGGACCATTCGGCGATCGCCCGGCGGTCGGAATGCAGGAGCGCCTCCTCGGTGATCACCGCGCAGGCGGCCGCGTCGAGGTCCGCCACGAGGTCGGCCAAGCTGACTTTGATCCGCGAAGCGATGCCGACCTCCGCCAGGATCGCCGCGGCAACCCGCGCATCGCGACCGCCAGGGGCCAGGATCAGTGCGAAAGGCTCAGGTTGCGCCATGGGATCCCGACGGGCTGCCGGTGATCTGCGTGGCTGCCGGCGGCCGATCGTCGAGGAGTTCGGCGCGGCTGCCCTCGAATGTCGGCACGCCGGTGAGCACGCCGCGGAAATCCTTCAGGACCGCTCCGACCCGCAGTCCCCGCGAGTCGATCCGGAACTCACGGATCGTGTCCTCGTGGGGGCCGGTACGCTTCTTAAGAACCGAGAGGGCACGGCGCACATGGCCGCCTGCCTCGAAGAAGCGCAGCATCACCACGGTGTCACTGACATAGGTGAGGTCGACCGGCGCCTCCATCCGCCCCACCATGCCGTGTTGGGCGAGCACCAGAATCGTCACCACGCCCTGCTGGTTCAGGTAGGTGGTCATCTCGTGCATCTGCAGCACCAAGTGCGGCTGCCCGGTCATGGCGCTCATGTAGCCGGTGAGGCTGTCGATGACCACGACGCGCGCCTGATCGGTCTCGACCGCGTCGCGGATTCGCCCGGCGAAGTCGCCCGCCGAGATGTCGGCCGGGTCCATCTGCTCGATCCTCAGGCGGCCGGACGCGATATGAGGGCCGATCGCGAAGCCGATCCCAGTGGCGCGCCGTCGCAGAATGCCGACGGTCTCGTCGAAGCTGATGATGAGCCCGTGCTCGCCGCGGTCGAGCGCAGCCATGAGGTAGCCGAGCGCCAGGGTGGACTTGCCGGCGCCGGATGGGCCGATGATGAGGCTCGTAGTACCTCGATCGAGGCCGCCCCCGAGGACCGCGTCGAGTTCCGGCACACCGCAGGCGACGGTCTCGGCCTCGAACGTGGCATGGTGGTCCGCCGCGACGAGTCGGGGGAAGATGCGCACGCCGCCGCGCTTGAGCACGAAGTCGTGGTAGCCGCTCTCGTAGGGCGTGCCCCGCATCTTGATGACGTGGAGCCGGCGGCGCCCGGCCCCGTAGGTCGGCGTCACCTGCTCCAGCCGCAGCACCGCGTGGCTGATCGAGTGCAGGTTGAGGTCGTCGTCTTCGGAGCTGAGGTCGTCGAGCATCAGCACGGTCGCGTCGTTGAGCAGGAAGTAGCTCTTCAGCGCCAGCACCTGTCGCCGGTAGCGCAGGGAACCCTGCGACAGAAGGCGAATCTCCGACAGGCTGTCGAACACCACTCGGACCGGATTCACGCGCTCGATCTCGGCCAGGGCCATCCGGACCGTCTCGCCGAGTTCGAGGTCGGAGGAATGGATGAGGCTCTGCTGCTGCTCGGAATCCAGGCTGAGTTCGGGCGGCACCAACTCGTATATCTCGATGCCGTCCAGGGACCAGCCATGGCGCTCGGCGACGGACAGGAGCTCGCGCCGGCTCTCCGAGAGCGTGATGTACAGGCCGCGCTCGCCCCGCTTCAGGCCGTCGAGGAGGAACTGCAGTCCGAGTGTGGTCTTGCCGCTTCCCGGCCGCCCCTCGATGAGGTGGGCGCGCTGGGCCGCGTAGCCGCCGTGAAGGATCTCGTCGAGGCCCGGCACTCCGGTCGGGATCGGCGCGGCGTCGCCGGCGACGGGGGTCTGCATGGATGATTCCGCAACGTATCGAACGAGGCACACCATAGGTGCGAGGCCCCGCGACGTCGCCGGTATTTATGCCACACCGCCCGTGCGATGCGACCCGGCCACTCGGCGTAACACGCGACGCGCCGCGACCTGGCCGACGGCATCGCCGGACCTCAGGCTCGATCTCGGCGAAGGTTGCCCTTTGCAGAACCGCGAGGGCGCCGTATCAGGGCCGGCCCTTGCAGCGCGGCCGCGACGTCCAGCGCGCCCAACGCCTGTCCTTTCGAGCTGCCGGAGTGCGGAGACCCGATGCGCGAACCGAACGCGGTGGATTTCTGGCGGGGTCTCGCCCTCGTCACGATCTTCGTGAACCACATCCCCGGCAACACCTTCGAGCGCTACACCTATTCGCAGTACGGCATCTCGGATGCGGCCGAACTGTTCGTGTTCCTGGCCGGCTGGTCGATCGGGATCGCCACGCGCAACCGCGACGGCAGCCCGGAGCCGCGCTTGAAGACCGTGCTGCGACTGATGTCGCGCACCATCGAGGTGTACCGCGCTCAGATCACCACGATGGCTCTCGCCCTCGGTATGATCGCCGGCACCGCCCTGGTGCTCGACAACCCCCTGCTCCTCGAGTGGCACAATGCCGGTGGATTCTTCGCCGATCCGATCCAGACCATGGTCGGTTTCGTCCTGCTGACGCACCAGCTCGGCTTCTTCAACATCCTGCCGCTCTACGTGGTGCTCCTCGGCATCGCGCCGGTCTTCGTGCTGATCGGGCGGGTGAGCCGCCTCGCCGCGCTGCTCCTGTCCTTCTCGCTCTATGCAGCGAGCCTCGTCTTCGAGTGGAACCTGCCATCCTGGCCGGGGGAGGGGGATTGGTTCTTCGATCCCTTCTGCTGGCAGCTCCTCCTCGTCCTCGGCTTCACCATGCAGGACTTCAGCCGGACCTCGTCCTGGCTGAAGCGCTGGTCGCGCCGCTTCGTCCCCCTGGGCGTGGTGATCGTGCTCACCGGCATCGTCCTGTCGGTCCTCGAGTTGCGGCCCGATCCACTTCTCGTGCCGGATCCGCGCCTCGTCTTCACCTTCGACAAGACCTACCTGTCGCCGGCGCGCGTCATCCACTTCCTCGGCGTGCTCCTCGCCTTCCAGACCCTCTATGCCTTCCTCGCACCGCGCCTGGGCTGGATCACGGCCTTCCTGGCCAGCCTCGGGCGCAATTCGCTGGCGGTCTTCTCCATCGGCTCACTGCTTAGCCTGGCCGCGCAGCTTGTGCGCTTCTGGACCGGCGGCGGTGTCGTTGTGGACGTTTTCGTCGTAGGGTTCGGCCTGTTCGCACTGGGTTTCACCGCATGGTTCGTCGAATGGCGCTCCCGCAAGCCGCGGCTCTCCTCACCCTGAGCCTTGCTCTCCTCTGCCACCTCGGCGGGGGAGGAGCCTGTGCGCAGGAGCCGGCGGCACACCAGGATCCTGCCAAGGTCGGGTCTCCTCCGCCGACCGTCGTCTCCCCGCCCAGCGTCGCGGTGGCCGGCCAGGGTGCGGATGCGGAGGCCGTCGACGTGACCCTGTCGCCCGAATGCCGGGTGCCCGGCTCGAAGCTCTACACTCTGGCCCGTCTCGGCGCGGTCAAGGCCGCTCTCAAGGAGAAGCGCCCGGTCCGCGTCCTGGCCATCGGCGCGTCGACGATGGGGCTCGGCTCCTCCGCCACGTACCCGGTGAAGCTGGAGACGGCTCTGGAGCGGTCCTTGCCGGACGTCGACGTGGTTGTGGAGAGCCGGGGCCTGCAGGGTGAGATCGCATCCGGCGCTGGCGAGAGGCTGCGCAGCATGGTGGCCGAACTGGAGCCCGACCTCGTCATCTGGCAGGTCGGCTCCCACGACGCCCTCGCACGGGTTGATCTCGACGCCTTCGGCACGGCCCTCGACGAGACCGTGCAGTGGATTAAGGGACACGAGATCGACGTCGTGCTCGTGAGCCCGGTCTACACCGCAAGTCTCGCTGCGGACGATTATTATACGAGTCTCGTGCGCAAGGTGCAGGAGGTCGCCGTGCGGGAGGGCGTGCCGCTGGTCCAGCGCTACGAGGCCATGCGCTATCTCGCCCGCCGCAACGACAAGGGCGAGGGGCATCTGCTCGGCAGCCAGTTCCGCCTGAACGATCTTGGGCTGCGCTGCATGGCAGAGCACGTCACCCGAGCCATCACGCTATCGCTTCTCCAGCCCGACCCGGCCTCGACGGGCAGTGCCGGTCGTCCCGCACTGACCCTGGCACCGCCGAAGGATTCGGCCGGGGCCAAGGTCTTGCCGGCACCCGCCGGGCCGTGAGCGCAAAGTCTTAACCGATCGGCTTAACTGCGCCGCAACGGCGCGGAGCCTATACCTGCCCGGATCGGGCGGGGGCCATTCGGTGAACACAGCGACGGACAGGATCGGAGCCGCCGGGCTGTGGAGCGGCCTGATGCGCCTGCGTACCGGTGCGGCCGGAGCGGCGATCCACGTCTTCGCGATCCGTATCGGTGCGGCCGGCTTCGCCTATGTCGGGCAGGTCCTGATGGCGCGCCTCATGGGCGGCACCGAGTACGGGATCTTCGCCGCGATCTGGGTCTGGATCGCGATCCTCGGGCATTCGGCCACCCTCGGCCTCTCGCAGGGCGCCTGCCGCTTCATGCCGGCCGATCAGGCTCGTGGCGACCTCGCCGCCGTCCGCGCCTATCTCGTCGGTGGGGGGATCGTGACCCTGGCGAGTGCAATCGTCATCGCGCTTGGAGGCCTCGCCCTGATCTGGGTCGAAGGCTCCCTGTTGGAGGGGCCCTTTGCGGCCCCGCTCCTGGTCGCGGCGCTCGTCCTGCCGCTCTTCGCCCTTCAGGATTACTGCGAGGGCGTCGCCCGCGGCCAGAACTGGGCCGTACTCGCCATCGCGCCGCCCTACCTCCTGCGCCAGGGCCTGATCATGATCGCGATGCTCGCGGCGGTAGGGTTTGGGGCTCCGGCGGAAGCCCGCATCGCGGTTCTCTGCACCCTCGTGGCGACGGGCGTCGCCGTCGCGGTCCAGGCGACCCTGCTGCTCCGGAGCCTGCGCGCTGTCCTACCTGCTGGACCGCGCCGCTACGCTTGGCGACGCTGGTTTCGCGCCTGCCTTCCGATCGCCGCCAGCGATCTCGCCAGTGCCGCTTCCAGTTTCATTGACGTCGTCGTGTTGAGCCTGCTCGTCCCACCGGCGACGGTCGGGCTCTACTTCGCCGCGACCCGGATCCAACAATTCGTGGTCTTCGTGCATTTCGCCGCCACCGCCGCCACCGCACAGCGCTTCGCCGCGGCCCATGCCGCCGGCGACCGGGTGCGCCTGGCCGATCTCGTTAAACTGCAGGCGCGCTTGACGCTGGTCGCCACCGCCCTGATCGGGATCGGAGTGATCGCGGCCGCGCCCCTCCTGCTCGGCCTGTTCGGGCCGGAGTTCCGGGACAGCCTGCCCATCCTCGCCGTCCTCGTCGCCGGCAGCATCGCCGCCAGCGCCTTCGGTCCCGGCGAGGATCTGCTCAACATGCTCGGCGGCGAGCGCTTGGCCGCCGGTATCGCCCTGGGAATGCTCGTCCTCGCCGGTGGGCTCTGCTTCGCGCTGGTCCCGGCGCTCGGCGTGATCGGGGCGGCGCTGGCGATGGCGATGGCCACCGTCGTGCGCGCCGTCGCCATGGCCTGGGCGGCCCATGCCGTCCACGGCCTGGTCACTCCGGTCTGGATCCACCTGTTCGGAAAGCCGGGCCGATGAGCGCCGGCCATGCCCGGCGGATCGCGGCGCCGGCCTACACGCACGCGATCACCACGCTGGCATCCCTCGGATGCGAAGCGGCGGCCTGGGACGACCTCTCGGCCCGCTCCGGTGACGGGCATCCGTTCTTCGGTCGGCACGCGATGCAGGCCCATCTGGAGAGTGGTCTTGCGCCGCCGGACCTGCGGGTGGTCGTCGTTCGCGGGTCGGATCGTCTGGAAGCGGTGCTGCCGTTTCGCAGGTCCTACGATATCTGCGGCCTCGGTCGGTCGGTGGCGCTGCCGTTCTTATCCCCCTTCATCACCGCGACCGCGCCCCTGGTCGCCGCAGGTCCCGACCGCCCCGTGATCCTGGCGGCACTCGTCGAGGGCCTCGCCGCTGCATCGGGCGGACGCGCTTGGCGCTGGCCGCTCCTCTCGGTCGAGGCGCCGCTGGGCCGCGACCTGACTTCGGCGATGAAGGCGGCCGGCTGGGATCTCGGCGAGGTCGCGCGGTTCGAGCGCCCGGTCCTGAAGCGGCGCGCCGATCACGGCGCTTTCCTCGCCGGGCATCCGCATCCCTCGCGGCTCAAGGACCTGCGCCGCCGGCAGCGCCGCCTCGCCGAGAGCGGCGCCGTGAGGCTGGAGACCGCGACGCGGGGCCCCGCCCTGGCGCGGGCGGTGGAGGATTTCCTCGGAGTCGAGGCTGCGGGCTGGAAGGGCGCGGCAGGCAGCGCCATGGCCTGCCGGCCGGCGCATGCGGCCTTCGCCTGGGCGCTGTTCCGGGCGGAGGGCGGTCCCGTCGGCATCCGGGCCGACACCCTGATGCGGGACGGGACGGCCCTGGCTGTCAGTCTGGCCCTGGTGGCGAACGGGACCGCCTATCTCCTGAAGACCGCCTACGACGAGACCGCCCGCGCCTTCGCGCCGGGTCTCGTCCTGGAGGCCGAGATCGTGCGGGCGCTGCACGCGGAGGGCTTCGCCGATCGGCTCGATTCCGCCACCCTGCCGGGGTCCGCCCTGGAGAGCCTGTATCGGGAACGCGACACCGTCGCGGAGATCATCGCGGTGCCCGAGGGCGCGCGCGGTCTGATCGGCCTGGAGCGGCGCCTCCGGCTCGCCCGCTTCGAGGAGACGGCGCGGGGCGAGGTCCGGCGCCTCCTGCGGCGCTGAGGGCGTTCCCGGCGTGGGGCTGTGACGTGCTCCCCAGTCCGTGCTACTGCGCCGCCTCGGCATGCCAGACAGGACTTTCCATGCGCCGTCCCCTCTATGCCCTCACCGGAGCCTTGATCCTCGCCATGACTGCATCCGCATCCGCCGAGACCATCACCACCCCCTCGGGCCTCCAGTATCGTGACGAGGTCGTGGGCACCGGCCCCGAGCCGAAGGCCGGGCAGAAGGTCAGCGTCCACTACACCGGCTGGCTCGACGAGGGCGGCAAGCCCGGCAAGAAGTTCGATTCCTCGCGGGATCGCGGCACCCCGTTCACCTTCACCCTGGGCGCCGGCCAGGTGATCGCCGGTTGGGACACGGGCGTGGCCACGATGAAGGTCGGCGGCAAGCGCACCCTGATCATCCCGCCCGACCAGGGCTACGGCCCGCGCGGCGCCGGCGGCGTGATCCCGCCCAACGCCACCCTGATCTTCGACGTCGAGCTTCTCGGCGCGCGCTAGTATACCACGCCGGTCGCGTCGAGGTCGCGCGACCGGCGACCCTCCAGACCCGTCACACCCCGGCGGGTGGCGCGGATCCGGTGGCGGACGGCCGGTGGATCAGGCCGACCTCGCCGGACAGGCGGGCGACGAAGGTGATCCCGGCGGCCTCCAGGGCCTGCCGGATGGCGGCGCGGGTCCGTGGCCTCAGGGCGGCACCCCCGCTCTCCTCGAAGCGCTTGATGCTCGAGCCGGAGACCTCGGCGGCGGTCGCGAGGTCCGGGATCGACCAGTTCAGCATCGCCCGGGCGCTTCGGATCAGCGGGCCGGAGACGTCGGTCAGGGCGAGATCGTCGGGCTGGGTCATCACGCTGGCGGTGCTCGTCATGTCGATGACGAGGCCGATCCATTCCCGCACCGACCGGTCGGGGTTGCGGACCGGGACCGCCCGGCTGCTGACCCAGCGGTAGTTTCCGTCGGCCCGGCGCAGGCGGTAGTTGGCCTCGTAGGGCTCGCTGCGGCCGAAGGCCCTCGCCCAGGCCTGGGCGGCGCGCTGGCGGTCGTCGGGATGGATCGCCGAGACCCAGCCGCCGGCATGCCACTCCTCCGGGGTCTGGCCCGTCAGCGCGCACCAGCTCGGCGACGGCCGGCGCACCCCGTCCGGCGTCATCAGCCAGACGACCGCGGCGATCGCCTGGACCAGGCCCTCGTAGCGGGCCTGGTTGCGCAGGACCGCCTGCGTGGTCTCGTGGCGTCCGGTGACGTCGAGGAGGATGCCGTCGGCCCGCACCGGGCAGGCATCGGGTCCCAGGACCACGTTCCCCTTGAACTCGACCCAGCGGACCGTGCGATCGAGGCGAACGATGCGGAAGCCGCGATCGACGGGAATGCCGGTCCGCAGGGCGGCCGCGACCTCCTCGAAGACATCGCCGTCCTCGGGATGGACGAGATCGCGCAGCGCATCCATGCGGGTGGTCTGCGGGGACAGGCCCGTCAGGCGCGCGATGCCGTCCGAGATGCTGAAGGCGCCCGATCGGACGTCGAAGGACCAGAGCCCGATCTGCGCGAGTTCCTCCAGCAGCCGGAGGACCTGGGCGTGCGAGGCCTGAACGGGTTGGCGCGAATCCTCCCTCGGCAGCGACAGTCCGGACCGGATGACGCGCGCGGAAAGCAAGGGATCATCTCTCATGACAGGCTGTGGGCACGCATGACCTACTCGTACTTTAGTCCAATGGGACCGGATGTCGATGCTTGTCCAGGTGCAGGCAAGATGAACGACGAAACCTCATCGAAAATGTCGCTTTGTGTTTATCGTCCTAGGCCAGACCGGGCGGGCATCGGTATCGACATGGCACGAGAAACATCGACGAGATCTTATGGTCTCGGGTGGCTGGCCTCATGGGTCGCTTCAACCTCAGGTATTCGGGCCTTCTGAGACTCGGGATGGAAGTCCCGAACGGGCCTGGATCCGGTCGGAACGGCGCGCGAGACAGGCGCCCGCCGAGGATGCATTCGACGGAGTTCTCCGATCGCGATCCGAGCGGCTGGCCGGACCCACGAAGACCTCGCGGTAACTTGGCTTCTCGGGGTTGGGTGTTTCGCGCAGGCGATTCGACGAGGAAGAAGGACTACTGTCCTGGTCCGCGGGTGGCCGCGACGATCAAAGCAGTGACGGATGAAGTCTCAGAGCGGGTATTTGCCGTCCGGATGCAAGCATCGGGCACGAAAAAGTCCCGTCAAACGCCCGTATGGCCTTCAAACTTCCGTGATGAATGCTTGCGAATGCGTTGCGACGGATGCCGTCCATGCGACCTGTCGGTGATTTGAGAATGCGAATACAACGCATCGTGTGAGGACGTAGGCAACCGCGCGGGGCCGGGCCATCCGAGTCGCGACGCGGCCCGATCCGTCCGCCCTCCGGTCCCTGCGCCGAACCGAAGGCTGACATCGGGCGCCGGTCGTAGCCGCCCGCGTCCGATTCGGTCTTCCGGCCCTGGAAAGACGTGGGCGCCGGTGCTCAAGTGCCCGCGAGGTGGCGTGCACCGCGAGCGAGTCGCGGGCAGGCAGGGGATCGGCCACGGGGATCGGCGACCGAGCGATGCGATCCAGCCACCGACACGCCGCCATCCGCCCGCAGGGTCGTCCCGTCCCGGTCGCCGTGGCCCGCCCGGCCCCGGCCCGGTCGCGCTGACGCCCGTCGCAAGGACACGATGACCATGGCTCTGGAACGGAATGCCGCGCTCTCCAGCCCCGAGGCCCGGGGCGCCCGCACGGACCTCCTCGGCGCCGCGGCCGACCGGGTCGCCGGGCAGGGCGGTCCCGCCGGCTTCGTCGCCGACCTGTTCGGGCGCGTGCCCCCCGAGGACCTGGCGCCCTACACCGCCCAGGATCTCGCCGAGCTCGCGCTGGCGGCCCGGGCGCATCTCGCCGAGCCCCGGCGCCCCGGTGCCCCGGCCAACCTGTCGGTGAGCGACCGCGCCGTGATGCGGGACGGCCGCACGCGCGACCTGACCATCGTCGAGGTCGTCAACGACAACCGCCCGTTCCTCCTTGATTCCGCCCTGGCCGAGCTGACGGAGCAGGGGCTGGCGCCGCACCTCGTCGCCCACCCGATCCTCGGCGTCGAGCGCGACGGGGCCGGCGCCCTGGTCCGGGTGGTCGGCGAGACCACGGCCGACACGCATGCCGAGTTCGCTCGCGAGAGCTTCATCCACATCCACCTGGACCGGCTCGATGCCGGCGAGGCCCGCACCCGCCTGGTCGAGGGCCTGGCCCGCGTCTTCCGCGACGTCGCCCTGGCCACCGACGACCACGACGCCATGACGGCCCGCCTCGCCGGCCTGGCCGAGGGCTACGCCCATGCGCCGCCGCCCCTGCCGGAGGCCGAGGTGGCCGAGGCCCGGGCCTTCCTCGCCTGGCTCGGCGATGGGCACTTCACCCTGCTCGGCCTGCGCGAGCACAGCCTGTCCGGGGGAGAGCACGCCCTGGTCGAGGGCTCGGGGCTCGGGCTCCTGCGCGATCCCGCCGTGGCGGTGCTCCGGCGCGGCGGCGCCCTCGTCGACATGACGCCCGAGATCCGCGCCTTCCTCGAAGGCCCGCAGGCGCTCATCATCACCAAGGCCAGCGTGAAGTCCCGGGTCCACCGGGCAGCCCATCTCGACTACATCGCCTGCAAGCTGTTCGGCGCCGACGGCAGCCTCACCGGGGAGGTCGGCATCGTCGGCCTGTTCAACCCGAGCGCCTACACGCTGCCGACCCGCGAGATCCCCTACCTGCGCGAGAAGGTGGCGCAGGTGGCGATGCGCGCCGGCCTCGATCCGACCAGCCATGCGGGGCGCGGCCTCCTCGACGTGCTCGAGACCTATCCGCGCGACGACCTGTTCCAGATCGACGCCGACCGGCTCTACCGGTTCAGCCTCGCCATCGCCCATCTCGCCGACCGGCCGCGCCTGCGGGTGCTGTCCCGGCCCGACCGTTTCGGCCGCTTCGTCTCGCTCCTCGTCTACGTGCCGAAGGACCGCTACGATTCCACCGTCCGGGCGCGGATCGGCGCCTACCTCGCCAGCGAGTATGGCGGCCGGCTCTCGGCCGCCTACCCGTACTTCCCCGACGGGCCGCTCGCCCGCACCCACTTCATCATCGGCCTGCCCGAATCCGGCGCGCCGGAGCGCGATCCGGCCGCCCTGGAGGCGGGCATCGCCGCCCTGGTCCGCACCTGGGGCGACGAATTGCGGGCGGCCCTGGCCGAGACCCTCGACGGTCCGGAGGCCCGCGCCCTGGCGGCCCGCTACGGCGAGGCCTTCTCGGCGGCCTACCGCGAGAGCTTCGCCCCGCGGGTCGCCATCGCCGACATCATGACCCTGGAGCGCCTGAGCCCGGAGCGGCCGCGGGCGGCCGATATCGGCCGGCGCGTCACCGACCCGGAATCCCAGATCCGCCTCAAGGTCTTCTCGCGGGGCGCGTCGCTCTCCCTGTCCGAGCGGGTGCCGGTGCTGGAGAATCTCGGGTTTCGCGTCGTCAACGAGCGGACCTACCGCATCCTGCCCCCCGGCACCGACGAGGCCGCCCGGGTCTGGCTGCACGACATGCTGCTGGAGCGCGCCACCGGCGCGGCCATCGACCTGGGCCGGCTCGAGACCCTGCTGGAGGACGCCCTGCTGGCGCTGGGTACGGGGCTGGCCGAATCCGACGGCTACAACCGTCTCGTGCTGGAGGCCGAGCTGCCCTGGCGCGAGGTCGCCCTCCTGCGCGGCCTCGGCCGCTACCTGCGCCAGCTCCGCATCCGCTACGGCCAGGACTACCTCGCCGCCACCCTGAGCGCCCATCCGGCCGTCGCCCGCGCCCTGGTCGCCCTGTTCCAGGCCCGGTTCGACCCGGCCGCCGGCGGCGACCGCGAGGCGGCCCAGGCGAAGATCCGCGCCGGGATCGAGGCGGACCTCGCGGCCGTCACCAGCCTCGACGAGGACCGCATCCTGCGCCGCTTCGTCAACCTGATCGAGGCGGCCCTGCGGACCAACTTCTTCCAGGTCGCGCCGGGGGGCGGGCGCCGGGAGGCCATCGCCTTCAAGTTCGCCTGCGCCAAGGTCAGCGGCATGCCGCTGCCGCGCCCGTTCTTCGAGATCTTCGTCTACGCGCCGCGCGTCGAGGGCGTGCACCTGCGCTTCGGCTACGTCGCCCGCGGCGGCCTGCGCTGGTCCGACCGGCCGGAGGATTTCCGCACCGAGGTGCTCGGCCTCGTCAAGGCGCAGCAGGTGAAGAACGCCGTCATCGTGCCGGTGGGCGCCAAGGGCGGCTTCTTCCCCAAGCGCCTGCCGCCGGCCTCCGACCGCCAGGCCTGGATGGCCGAGGGCACCGAGAGCTACCGGATCTTCATCCGCACGCTGCTCGAACTCACCGACAACATCGTCGGCGACGCCATCGAGCCGCCCGCCGACACGGTGCGGCACGATCCCGACGACGCCTACCTCGTGGTGGCGGCCGACAAGGGCACCGCCACCTTCTCGGACATCGCCAACGCCCTCTCGGCGGAGCGCGGCCACTGGCTCGGCGACGCCTTCGCCTCCGGCGGCAGCCAGGGCTACGACCACAAGGGCATGGGCATCACCGCCCGGGGCGCCTGGGAGGCGGTGAAGCGCCACTTCCTGGAGATGGACATCGACACCCAGAGCGACCCGATCACGGTGGCGGGCGTGGGCGACATGTCCGGCGACGTCTTCGGCAACGGCATGCTGCTGTCGCGCTCCCTGCGCCTCGTGGCCGCCTTCGACCACCGCGACATCTTCCTCGACCCGAACCCCGACGCGGCCACGAGCTTTTCCGAGCGCCGGCGCCTGTTCGACCTCGGGCGCTCCTCCTGGCGCGACTACGAGACCGGCCTGATCTCGCCCGGCGGCGGCGTCTATGCCCGCAGCCTCAAGACCATCCCGCTCTCCCCCGAGATCCAGGCCGTGCTCGGCGTCGCGCAGGATGCGGCGACCCCGGCGGAGCTGATGCAGGCGATCCTCACGGCGCCGGTGGACCTGCTCTGGTTCGGCGGCATCGGCACCTATATCCGCGCCACCTCCGAATCCGACGAGGAGGCCGGCGACCGGGCCAACGACGCGGTGCGCATCACCGGGGCGATGCTGCGGGCCAAGGTCATCGGCGAGGGCGCCAATCTCGGCGCCACCCAGCGCGGGCGCATCGAGGCGGCCCGCAACGGGGTCCGCCTCAACACAGACGCCATCGACAATTCGGCCGGGGTGAACACCTCCGACGTCGAGGTGAACATCAAGATCGCGCTGATGACCCCGGAGCGCGACGGCCGCCTCGACGGGCAAGCCCGCAACGCCCTCCTGGTGGCGATGACCGACGAGGTCGCCGCCCTGGTGCTGCGCAACAACCAGCTGCAGACCCTGGCGCTCTCGCTGGCCCAGCACCGGGGCCTGCCCGAGACGGGCTTCGCCATGCGGACGATGCAGGCGCTGGAAGCGGAGGGGCGCCTCGACCGCGGCGTGGAGCTGCTGCCGGACGATGCCGCCATCGCCGAGCGCATGCGCAAGGGGGAAGGGCTGACGCGGCCGGAATACGCGGTGCTCCTCGCCTACGCCAAGCTCGCCCTCTACGACGCCCTCCTGGCGAGCGCCGCTCCCAACGACCCCTATTTCGACCGGGAGCTGCAGCGCTACTTCCCCGCCGCCCTGCGCCAGCAATTCCCCGACGCGGTGAACGGGCACCGGCTGCGCCGGGAGATCATCAGCACCGCGCTCTCGAACATCATCGTCAACCGGGGCGGACCCTCCCTCGTCACCCGCCTCGTCGAGGAGACCGGCGCCGATGCGAGCGCCATCGCCAAGGCCTACGCGATCACCCGCGACGCCTACGGCCTGATGGAGCTGAACCTGGCCATCGACGGCCTGGCCGGCGCGATCGGCGGGCAGGCGCAGATCGCCCTCTACGCCGAGGTGCAGGACCTCCTCGTCGGCCGGATCGTCTGGTTCCTGCGCAACCTCGACCTCTCGGGCAGCGTCGCGCCCATCGTGGCCCGCTACCGGGAGGGCATCAGCGCCCTGCAGGCGGCCCTGCCGGAGGTGATGGGGGAGGCGGTGAACCGGCAGCTCGCCGCGCGCGAGGCCGAGCTCGTCGGCCTCGGCATGGCCCCGGCACCCGCCCGGCGGCTCTCGGCCCTGACCGCCCTGACCTCGGCGCCCGACATCGTCCGGATCGCCGAGACCGGCGGCGGCGCGATGCCCGACATCGCCGCGACCCACTTCGCCCTGGACCGGGCGCTCCAGCTCTCCGAACTCGCCGCGGCCGCGCGGGAGGTCGCCACCGGCGACACCTACGACCGCATCGCCCTGGAGCGGGCCGTCTCCAACATCGCCACGGCGCACCGCCAGCTCACCGCCGAGATCGTCGGCACGGTGGGGCCCGGCCCCGACGCGGTGGCGGCCTGGAGCCGGAGCCGCGGTGCGGCCCTCGACCATGCCCGCGCCACCCTGGAGGCGGTGACCGCCTCCGGGCTCACGGTCTCGAAGGCCACGGTGGCGGCGAGCCTCCTGGCGGATCTCGCGCGGCCGAAGGGGGCGCCGGCCCAGGTCTGAGCGCCGGCCGGGCGGGCGCCTACCGGGCGAGGACCCGGGCGGCGTCCTTCGTGGTCTCGACCGCGCGCGAGACCTGGCCGATGGAGTGGCCGATCGCCTGGATGTTCTGCGAGATCGCCGCGACGGCGGTCGCGGCATGCTGCATGTTGCCCGACATGTCCTGGGTGACGACGCTCTGCTCCTCGACCGCCGCCGCCGTGCTGATGGCGTAGTCGCGCATCTGCTCCACCGAGATCTGGATGGTCTGGAGCGACTCGCCGACCTGCTTCGAGACCGCCTGCACGTTGTCGATCTCGCCGGTGATCTGCTCGGTGGCGCGCGCCGCCTGGTTGGCGAGGTTCTTCACCTCCTGCGCCACCACCGCGAAGCCGCGGCCCGCCTCGCCGGCCCGGGCCGATTCGATGGTCGCGTTAAGCGCCAGCAGGTTGATCTGGCCGGCGATGCTCTGGATCAGGCCGACGATGCCGCTCATCGCGCTGGCGGCCTGCGTCAGCTTGTGGGTCGCCTCGGCGGCGGCGACCACCTGGCCCTGCGCCGCCTCGGTGGCGACCCGCGAATGGGCCATGCTCTGCGAGATCTCGGCCACGGAGGCGGCGAGTTCCTCGGAGGCGGCCGCCATGGTCTGGACGTTGCTCGACGTGGTGCTCGCGGCGGCGTCGGCCTCGCGCGTCTGGGTGTTGGAGAGCAGCACAGCGCCGTCTATCTCGCCGAAGTTCTGGGCGATCAGCCGGCGCAGGTCGTCGAGGAGCGTCACCTGCGCGGTGATGTCGGTGGCGAACTTGACGACCTTGTAGGGGCGCCCGCTGGCATCGAGGATCGGATTGTAGGAGGCCTCGATCCAGACCTCGCGCCCGCCCTTGGCGAGGCGCTTGTACTGGGCGGCCTGGTAGGTGCCCTGGCGCAGCCGGGCCCAGAACTCGGCATAGGCGGCGCTGTCGCGCTCCTCCCGCTCCACGAACATCCGGTGATGCTGGCCGACGATCTCGGGCAGGGTGTAGCCGACGGCGGCCAGGAAGTTCGCGTTGGCGTCCAGCACGGTGCCGTCGAGGGCGAAGGAGATCACCGCCTGGGCCTTGTGCAGGGCGGCGAGCTGGCCCTGGACGTCGGCGTCCTGCATCTTCTGCCGCGTGATGTCGGTGGCGAACTTGACCACCTTGTAGGGCTTGCCGGCCGAATCGAGGATTGGGTTGTAGGAGGCTTCGATCCAGATCTCGCGCCCGCCCTTGGCCACCCGCTTGTACTGCGCGGCCTCGTACTCCCCCCGGCGCAGCTTGGCCCAGAACGCGGCGTAGGCGGCGCTGTCCCGCTGGGCGGCCTCGACGAAGAGGCTGTGGTGCTGGCCGCGGATCTCGGCGAGCCCGTAGCCGATCACGGCGAGGAAGTTCGCGTTGGCGGTGATCACCGTTCCGTCGAGGTTGAACTCGATGATGCCCTGCGACTTGTCGAGGGCCGCAAGCTTCGCGGCCGTTTCGGCCGACGCCCTGTTCCTCAGACCCAACATCGATCGCCCCAGAGTCGGAACCCGAACGGGTTCAGGTCGCAACCACCGATCATCGCCCCGGATGATCGCCCGTGCTGCGCAGTGAATCTCGGATACAGAAATTAATTATCCGAAAACTTTCAGGGTTCGCGCGGCGCTTGGGTGACCATTCAGCCTGCCTGGAGCACAGATTTTCTCGGCGAAAGCTCTGGAGCAGGCGGCACATCTTCGGTTTTGCCTGCCGATCCCGAATAGGTCGTCGTCGACCACTTCGAAATCACTGAGGCGTCCGGCGGACGACGGGGCGCGCGGTTTGTTCCCCGGCGCCGGGATAATGCGCACCGGCCGCGGCGAGGCGTGTTGGAACTCGCGGGCGGTTGGTGTATGAGCCTGCCCCAAGTGCAGTTTCTGCGCCGATTCGAGGCCGTCTGACCGACGTCCCGCCCGGGAGAGATCTCGGGTCCGGGGCGTTTTGCAGTTCGCGTCGCGGGGCTCCGGGCGGGTCTCAGGATCGGTGCCGTCCAACAAACATCGTTTCAGAGGATTGAAACCGTTGCAGGTACTCGTTCGCGACAACAACGTCGACCAAGCCCTCCGCGTCCTGAAGAAGAAGATGCAGCGCGAGGGCATCTTCCGCGAGATGAAGCAGCGCAAGGCCTACGAGAAGCCTTCCGTCCGCAAGGCTCGTGAGAAGGCCGAGGCCGTGCGCCGCGCCCGCAAGCAGGCCCGCAAGACCGCGATCCGCGAGGGCCTGATCGCCGCCCCGAAGCCGAAGCCCCGTTTCGGCGCCGGTGCGCCGCGTCGTCCGGGCGGTTCGCCGTTCGCGCCGACCGCGCCGACCGTGCTGCCGCCCGCCGGCAACGCCTGAGGCCAGGCAGGGCCTCTGCCACGAGGCCCGCGACGGCCGCGGGACGAACCGCGCCGGCCGTCGCCGCGACCTCCAAATTCGGAACAGCCCGGTCGCTCGGCGGCCGGGCTTTTTCGCGTCCGAGCCGAGGCGTCAGGCGGCCCGGGCCGCCACGGTCGCGCGCTCGGCCTGGACCAGCACGTCGAGGGCGCGCCACGGCTTCTGCATGTAGACCGCCTGGGCCGGCATGGCCTCGACGGCGCGGGCATCGCCCCCGGAGGTGAGGACGACGCGGACGTCCGGCCAGCGCCGCTCGACGGCGCTCGCCAGGGCGATGCCGTCCATGCCGGCGCCCAGGCGCACGTCGGCGAAGAGCAGGGCCACGTTGCCGCCGGAGCGCTCCAGCACCGAGATCGCGGCCTCGGCCGAGTCGCAGGCGATGACGTCGAGGTCGCTCTCTTCCAGGACGGCGGTGGCGAGGTTGCGGACATCGGCATCGTCCTCGACCACGAGGGCGATCGGGCAGGGGGCGTGTGAGCGATCCATGAAGTCTCCTCGTCGGGCGTCTGGCGTGGCGAACGCGCGGAATGAAAGGCGGGACGCGATACGCGGGGCGACCGCACGCGGCCCGGCCCGATCCATTGGGATTACTGATTCTCGCCCGGTGATGCTGCGCCGCCACGGTGCGGTGGGCAAGAGTCCGAATCGATGTTCCGGCTATGCGGTTCCCGCATCGGTGATCGCTTCGTCCGCCGCATTCCCGCCGGGCTCGCATGATGAGTGCCCCGCGGGCCGCCGTTCACCGGGAAACAGCCGGGTCCGGTCCGGTGCGCCTCTTGCATCGTTGGCCCGGCAAGAGGTCGGGCTCGTGGCGCGCGTTAACCACTCGTTCACCGCGGTAGCCTGAACTTAACCGTCGTGCGGGTCGCAGAGGTTGCAGGAGACGGACGTCGCCCCGGGGCGGCGACCGGTCGGGTCGCGTCGTTGAGATCAGGGGGTGTTTGTCCGTCATGTGCCGCTTTCTCGCCTATTCCGGTGAGCCGGTCTTCCTGACCGACCTCGTCTGCGCACCGACGCACTCGCTGGTCCACCAGTCGCTCCACGCGGCCGAGGCAAAGACGGAAACCAACGGCGACGGCTTCGGCATCGGCTGGTACGGCGAGCGGGTCGAACCGGGCCTGTACCGCGACGTCTGCCCGGCCTGGTCGGACGAGAACCTCGTCAACCTCTGCCAGCAGGTCCGGGCGCGGATGTTCTTCGCCCATGTGCGGGCCTCCACGGGCACCGCCACCACCCGGGCGAACTGCCACCCCTTCGCCCACGGCCGGCACCTGTTCATGCATAACGGCCAGATCGGCGGCTATCACCGCATCAAGCGCCGCCTCGAGGCGCTGATCCCCGACGCCCTCTACGACGACCGGCGCGGCACCACGGATTCCGAGGCGATCTTCCTCCTGGCGCTCGCCAACGGCCTCGCCGAGGACCCGGTCGGCGCCATGCACAAGACCCTGGCCACGGTGCGCGAGCTGATGCGGGCGGCCGAGGCCAGCGAGCCCCTGCGCTTCACCGCCGTCGTGACCGACGGCGAGACTCTCACGGCCTTCCGCTGGGCCTGCGACAGCAGCCCGCCCAGCCTCTATTACCGGCAGACCGAGACCGGCCTCGTCGTCGTCTCCGAGCCGATCGACGGCTGCCGGGACGGCTGGCAGGTCGTGCCCAAGGGCGGCACGCTCCAGGCCCGCCGCGGCGGGTCGGTGATCGTCACCGGTCCCGACGCCGCGGCCGCGCGCATCGCCGCCTGAGCGCGCGACCCTGGCATCCCGGATAAGGGTTGCGGCCCGCGCCTGAAGGGCGGACAACCCGGGGCCATGGCCAAGCGGGAGCCGCCGATGACGTATCCGAACGTGACGCTGCACATCGCCGGAGCCTGGACCGACGGGTCCGGCTCGGAGACCCTGCCGGTGCTCAACCCGGCCACCGGCGAGACCCTGGGCACCCTGGCGGTGGCGACGCGGGCCGATCTCGACCGGGCGCTGGCGGCGGCCGAGCGGGGCTTCGCCGCCTGGCGCAAGGTCTCGGCCTACGAGCGCTCGAAGGTCCTGCGCCGGGCCGCCGAGCTCCTGCGCGAGCGGGTGGAGGACATCGCCCGCCTCATGACCCTGGAGCAGGGCAAGCCGCTCGCCGAGGCGCGGGTGGAGATCCTGGCCGGCGCCGACGTCACCGACTGGTTCGCCGAGGAGGGCCGCCGTGCCTATGGCCGGATCATCCCGGCCCGCGCCGACGGGGTCGTCCAGATGGTGCTGCGCGAGCCGGTCGGCCCCGTGGCGGCGTTCACGCCCTGGAACTTCCCGATCAACCAGGCGGTGCGCAAGGTGGCGGCCGCCCTCTGCGCGGGCTGTTCGGTGATCCTGAAGGGGCCGGAGGACACCCCGGCGAGCTGCGCGGCGATGATCCGGGCCTTCCTCGATGCCGGCGTGCCGGGGGACGTGCTCTCCCTGGTGTTCGGCGACCCGGCCGCGATCTCGGGCTACCTCATCCCGCACCCGGTCATCGCCAAGATGTCGTTCACGGGCTCGACCCCGGTGGGCAAGGAGCTCGCGGCGCTCGCGGGCCGGCACATGAAGCGGGCGACGATGGAGCTCGGCGGCCACGCGCCCGCGATCGTGTTCGAGGATGCCGACGTCGACACCGCCGTGGCGGTGCTCGGCGCCAACAAGTTCCGCAATGCCGGCCAGGTCTGCGTCGCCCCGACCCGGATGCTGGTGCACGAGGCGGTCTACGACCGGTTCCGCGACGGCTTCGTCGCCTTCGCGGAGGGACGCCGGGTCGGCGACGGGCTCGACCCCGAGACCACCATGGGGCCGCTCATCCACGCCCGGCGCCTGGAGGCGATGGAGACGCTCTGCGCCGACGCGGTGGCGCAGGGCGCCGAGCTGCGCACCGGCGGCAAGCGCATCGGCAACCGCGGCAACTTCTTCGAGCCGACCGTGCTCTGCCACGTGCCGGTGAACGCCCGCATCATGAACGAGGAGCCCTTCGGCCCGGTGGCCCTGATCCAGCGCTTCTCCGACGACGCGGCGGCCTATGCCGAGGCCAACCGGCTGCCCTACGGTCTGGCCGCCTACGCCTATACCCGTTCGGCCTCCCGCGCCGTCGAGGTCGCGGCCCGGGTCCAGAGCGGCATGGTCGGCATCAACCACCACGGCCTGGCCTTTCCCGAGACACCCTTCGGCGGTGTCAAGGATTCCGGCTACGGCAGCGAGGGCGGCTCGGAGGCCCTGGAGGCCTACCTGACCACCAAGTTCGTCAGCCAGGCGAGCGTCGGCGGGTAGGGGCTTCCTCTCCCCCCTGTGGGGAGAGGTCGTGAGTGGGGGTGGCTGGGTGACCCTCGGCCGGCTGAGGCCAGCGGAGTCACCCCCACCTCCAACTCCTCCCCATAAGGGGGAGGAGGGCCCATAAGGGGGCGGAGGGCCCTGCGCCCACCCCTTCAATAATGCGGCGGCGGCGGTTCCGGTGCGCCGGAGGCCGGGCGGCTGGCGGCGGCCTCCACCTCCTCGACGAGCTTGGCCATCTGCCGGGTGAGTGCGTCGATCTGGCGCCATTGGGCCGTGATCGTCGCGTTGAGGTCGTCGATCACCACGTCCTGCTCGGTGAGGCGCATCTCCAGGCCATCGATGCGGGCGGAGAGATCGGTCATCGCGGGGCCTCGAACGTCGGGGGTTCGGACATCAGGGTCTCCGGGGCATGGTCGGGCCGCTCCACCAGGGCGGGGCCGAGCGCGATGCGGCCGTCGAAGACGAAGCAGTCGCCGGTCCAGCGGTTCTCGGCCTCCGGTACCGTCTCGAGGTAGCGCAGGATGCCGCCTTCGAGGTGGCGCACGTCGGCGAAGCCCTTCGCGCGCATGTAGGCGCCCGCCTTCTCGCAGCGGATGCCGCCGGTGCAGAACATCGCCACGGTGGCGTGGGCCGCCGGATCGAGGCCGTCGACCCAGGTGCGGAACGCGCTGAACCGGGTGATGCCCGGATCGACCGCGCCGGGGAAGCTGCCGAGCGCCACCTCGAAGGCGTTGCGGGTGTCGATCAGGAGGAGGTCCGGCGTGTCGAGGAGGGCGTTCCAGGCCCCGGGCGCCACGGGGGTGCCGGCCGCGGTCGCATCGGTGGCGCCGTCGTCGAAGGTGACGATCTCGCGCTTCACCCGGACCTTGAGCTGCCGGAACGGCGGCGCCTCGGCCTGCGAGAGCTTGCAGTCGAGCCCGGCGAGACGGCCGCCGAAGAGCGGGCCGGTCCGCAGCGCCGCCAGGAAGGCGTCGATGGCCGCGGCCGGTCCCGCCACCGTGCCGTTGAGCCCCTCGGGTGCCAGCAGCAGCGTACCCGTGAGTCCGAGCTCCGCGCACAGGGCCTGCAGCGGGGCCTGCAGGGCGGCGACGTCCGGCAGGGCGACGAACTGGTACAGGGCGGCGACGGTGAACGGCATCGGGGGCAATCGGCAGGGCGGGGCAGGGCGTGGCGGGGC